>JBCDKB010000051.1:0-27778 GCA_038747035.1 Acidobacteriota bacterium
ATTGGATCTAGCTACGCCTTGACTTTTGATTAATCAAAAAATATTCTTCTTACCACCACTTAACAACTGATCCACTTCGAAATACAGATTCATGCCCATAAAGAACACCGTCTTCCTGCTCCTCCTGCTCCCGGCCCTCTCCCCCCCGGTCACCGCCGCCCCGGCCGCGGCCTGCGCCTTCGAAGCCACCGTAGAAAACAGCGACGGCGTCCCCATAGCCGACGCCACCGTCCACCTCATCGAGGCGGATCTCGAGCTGCGTAGCGACGACCGGGGCCGCGTCTGCGCCGAACGACTCGACGCCGGCCGCCACTCCCTGCTGGTGATCGCCGAAGGCCACTCGATCCTCGATGCGGCGCTCGAAAAAGCCGACGGCGCGCCCCTGCTCGCCACCCTCGAATTGACGCCCGCCTTCGGCGAAGAGATGGTCGTCACCGGCACCCGGACGGCCAAAAAACTCATCGAGTCACCGGTGCACGCCCGCCTCGTCAACCGCGACGCCATCGAGGCCTCCGCCTCCCGCACCCTCGCCGACGCCATCGAGCTGGCGCCGGGGGTGCGTATCGAGAGCAACTGCCAGAACTGCAACTTCTCCCAAGTCCGCCTGCTCGGCCTCGAAGGCCCCTACTCCCAGATCCTCATCGACTCCCAGCCCACGGTCTCGTCACTGGCGCTGGTCTACGGCGTCGAGCAATTCCCGGCCCGCGCCCTTGAAAGCGTCGAAATCGTCAAGGGCGGCGGCGCCGCCATCTACGGCGCCGGCGCGGTCGGCGGCGTCATCAACCTCATCCCCCACTCGCCCGTCGACACCCGGATGACCCTCGAAACCCGGGCTTCGGAAACCGGCGGCGAGCCCGGACATAGCGTTTCCGCCCTCGCCGACTGGAGCCCCGAAGGCCGGCGCACGGGCGTTTCACTGCTCGCCCAGATCGACGAGGTCGACCCCGCCGACCTCGACGGCGACGGTTTCAGCGAAGTCACCAGCCGCGAGCTGCTCACCCTCGGAGTGCGCGCTGAGCACTACCTGGCCGGCGACAAGGCCCGACTCACCGCCGAAGCCAACTGGACCGAAGCCGAACGCCGCGGCGGCGACCTGCTTCGATTCGATCTGGCGCCGGACCAGACCGCGCTCACCGAGGACATCAGCACCGAGCGACTCGGCCTTTCCGCGAGCTTCCTGCACACCTACTCGTCGCGCTTCGACTACCGCGTCGCCGGGTCCTACGCCGACACCCGCCGCGATTCCTACTACGGCGCCGGCTTCGACCCGAATGCCTACGGCACCACGGAGAACCCGCTGTGGATCGTCGATGCCCAGGCCAACGCCTACCACGACGCCGGCACCGTGAGCTTCGGCGTCAACTACAGCGAAGATGAGACCGACGACCGTCAGCCCGGCTACGACCGATTGCTCTTCGAAGAGCACTCCAACCTCGGTCTCTACGCCCAGGAAGACCGCGAGCTCAGCGACCGCCTCACCGTGGTCTACGGCCTGCGCGCCGACGACCACTCGGCGCTCGACGACCCGGTCTTCTCCCCGCGCCTCGCCGTCATGTTCGCCGCCCGCGACGATATGACCCTTCGCTTCTCCGCCGCCCAAGGCTTCCGCGCGCCGGTCACCTTCGATGAAGACCTCCACATCGAGCTCGCCGGCGGCGCCGCCCGCGTCATCCGCCAGGGCGAGAACCTCGTGGAAGAGCGCTCCCGGGCCTTCCTCGCCTCCTACGAATGGCGCCCGACCTTCGGCCGCAAAGGCAGCGCATCCTTCGAGCTCACCGGCTTCCGCACCGAGCTCGACGACCTCTTCGACGTCATCGAAGCCGACCTGCCCGACACCGACCAGCGCGAGTTCCTGCGCGTCAACGCCGAAGGCGCCACCGTCGAAGGCGTCGAGCTGGTGGCGTCGGTTCGCTGGGGCTCCCGCCTGAGCGCCCAGGCGGCCTACGTCATCCAGAGCTCGCGCTTCGAGGTTCCGGAGCCGGACTTCGGCAGCACCCGGTTCTTCCGCTCCCCGGACCGCTACGGCACCTTGAGCGTGCAGGCGCGACTACCCGCCGAGGTCGACCTCTTCCTCGGCGCCCGCTACACCGGCGAGATGCTGGCGCCCCACTACGCCGGCTTCATCGACGAAGATCGCCTCGAGCGCACCCCCGACTACCTCGAGCTCGACGTCAACTTCTCCCGCACGTTCACCCTCGGCCAGCGCGACCTCACGGTGAGCCTCGGCGCCCGCAACGTCACCGACGAGTACCAGGACGACCTGGACCAGGGCCCGGACCGGGATTCCAACTACGTGCACGGCCCGCGCCTGCCCCGGACCTACCACGTCGGCCTCAGCTGGGATTTCTAGGTGGGAGTTCTAGGCGTGGACGCTCCTAAGGCGGCGGCCGTGCGCGGCCGCCGTTTCGCCCGGATCGGCGCGGCGGCCTCCATCCTCTTGGCCCTCGTGGCGATACCGGTCGCCGCCGGTCCGCCAAACGCCGAGGGCGCGCCGCCAGACTCCAAACCCGCCGAACCCTGGCGCCTCGAAGATATCGACGGCGTCACGTGGACGCCGGCCGCCCTCGACGGCAAGGTCGTGCTGCTCGACTTCTGGGCCACCTGGTGCTTGCCGTGCATCGCCGAGTTCCCCCACCTGCGCCGCCTCGACGAGCGCTTCCCGGACAGCGACTTCATCCTCATCGGCGTCGCCCTCGACGCCATCGACCGCCGGGGCCTGCGGGCCTTCATGCGCCGTCACCGGGTCGACTGGCCGCAGGTCCACGAAGTCCGCGGCGTCGAGTCGCCGCTCGCCCAGCGGCACGCCGTCGAAGCCCTCCCGGCGACGGTCCTTCTCGACCGCCGAGGACGCCCCGTCGCCCGGGATCTCCGCGGACGCGCCCTCGAGCTCGCCATCGAGAGTCTTATCGAACGGTAATCAGTGACTACCACCTCACCGTGCGGAGCCCCGGCACGAAGCCAAAGTGCTGGTCCCGACTCACCACGGGTTCTCCGTGCTGCCGAGCGAGCGCCGCGATCCAGACGTCATTCTCAGGAATCGGGCGACCTGCCGCCCGCAAATCATCGCGAACCTCAGCAGAGAGATGAGTCGTCGCTCCGTTGACTCGGAGTCTCCAAATCGATGGCATTGAATTCTCCGGCCATCAGTTCGTCAAACTCCGCAGTCTCTTGAGGGTCGGCCTGCCCAAACACACGACGCCAGCCACGTTCGGCAGGAGCCCTACTCTCTTCAGCGAGACGAGCGCGGAGTGACTCGGTGACAAAGTCATTCAGGCTTTCATCGCGCATAGCCGCCGCCGCTTTGCTCCTTCGAAAAACATCGTCTGGGATTTCGAGTGTTGTCTTCATGGCAGGCCGATATTTCCATATTTACGGCAAGCACATCGTCAAGGCGGGGGTGTAGGATCTACCCATGAACTCCGTCATGGCAAGATTCCAAGCGGCCATTGAGCTCCACGAGATGACCATCGCCATGCAGAAAATGCGCCTCATTCGAGAGCATCCCGGGGCGACGCCTGAGCAGATCAACGAATGGCTCGAGGAGTGGGTCACCGGGCGGGACAGCGTCACTGCAACCGCTCGCCAGCCGCCTCCGTGACCCGCCTGGAGTCAGCCCTCGCGCAGGTCGCGTCGTGGGGCCATCGAAATCGAGTGGCCAGGGCGGCGGTAGGAGCCCACGCTCCGACCGCCGCTTTTCTGCATCAAGGCATTAGGGACTCACCAGCGCAGACCAGGCTGAGGTGTCGCCGCTTTCGAAACCGTCGCCGAAGAGCACTCCGACGGCTTCGAGCACGAAGCTCACCGGCTCGAGCGCCGACGGGGTGATGGCGTCGACCGGCGTCGCCGGCGCGAGGTCGCAGAGTCCGAGGAACGCCGGGCCGTCGGGGCACGGCACGCCCTGCCACAGCTGGTTGACGAAACCGTCGCCGGCGTCCGTTGAGAGCAGGTAGGTGCCGGTATCGATACCGAGGGTCACCGAACCCGCGGCGTCGGTCGCCGCGGTGTAAAGCAGCGTGCCGTCGAGGGTCCAGACATCGACCGCCGCGCCGGCGATCGGGGCCCCGATGCTGGAAAACACCTCGATGTCAAAGCCCGGACCCGGCTCGAGGGCGAACTCGATCGAGCGGTCGGCGCCGAGGGTGATCTGGATCGGCGTGCCCGTCGTCGGGTCGCAGGGATCGGGCTCGCAGGCCTCGCCGCCAAAAATTCGGTCGAAGTAGCGAGAGAAGCGGTCCGTGCCGAGGTAGTAAGTGCCGACCTCGAGACCGTCGAAGACGAAAGACGACTGCGGCAGCACCGCGGAAGGCGACGAAATCAATTGGCCTGCGGAGTTGTAGAGCAGGAGACTGCCGAAGTCCGTCGTGCTCTCGACACCGGTCAACATCGCCGAAATTCGACCCAGTCGATCGACAGGAAAGTCGATGCCCGTCACCTCGTTGTCGAGCGTCGCGACGATCGGCGTGCCCGCCGTGGGATCACAGCTTCCCCCGTCACAGGGCAGACCGTCCCAAAGCCGGGCGGTATGGACGAGCGGATCGGCGAGGGCGAAGTAGGTGCCGGCGCCGAGACCTTCGACCGACCAGAGGCCGTTGGCACCGATGAAACCCGTTCTCGCCGTCGTCCCGTCGGCGTTGAAGATCCGCACGACGCCGGTCGGAAACTCCGCGCCCGACGTCGCCGTGACCGAGCCGCTCAAGATCGCCCCCAACGGCAGCAAGAAGTCCGCGGTCGCCCCGTTCGGCCCCACCACGATGGGGGTCCCGTCGAGCACCGTGCAGCCGCCCTGGAAGCACGGCGTCGAGTCCCAAAGCAGCGGCACGTGGCGCTGTTCTCCGAAGGCCACGGCGTAGTAGGTGCCCTCTTCGAGCCCCGTGAACTCATAGCGACCGTCAAAGGAGAAGTCGAAACCGATCGACTGCCCCTGGTCGTTATAGAGCTGCACCTGGGCATCCCTGATGAGGTCGCCGCTCGCCGCTTCACGGATCGTCCCGGCGAGGAACGGGAGTCGCGAAAGGGCGAAGTCCACGTTCTCACGCTCCTCCCCGTCGGCGAGCACGATCGGCGTTCCGAGGGTTGGGTCGCACGGGCTCGGGCACAGGATGTCGTCCCAGACTTCCCGTCGGTAGTCGGTCGCGAAGCCGGTCACGAAGTACGTGCCGGCGGGCAGTTGCGTCGTCCGGTAGGTGCCGTCGAACTCGTTGAAGGCATTTCCAACCGGCGTGCCGGTGGCGTCGTAGACCTGCACGTTGGGGAAAGTCACCGGATCGCCGGTGGCGTCGTCGGTCACCGCGCCGGAGATGGAGCCGAAACGGGTCAAGGTGAAATCGATATCCCCGGTGTCCGCGCCGGCGGTCACCGTGACTAAGTCGCCGACCAGATTGCAATTCTCGGCGCACGGAATCTCCGGCCACGATTCCCCTTGATAGGCGAAGCTGAAGCTGTAGACCCTGTATTGCCCGGGCTGCAGGTTGCCCACGCGGAACTCGCCGTCTTCCATCGAGCTGAAATCACTGCCGACGAAAAGCCCGTCGACGGAGAAGACATTGACCTCCGCACCGGCCGGCGCGCCGCCGTCGGCTTCGGTGATCGCCCCGGAGATGGAGCCGTTGGGATCGAGCACCATCTGGAGGGTGAGCGTCTCCCCCTCCACCACGGCGAGCGGCGCGCCGTCGGTGACCGTGCAGCCGTTACCGCACGGGATATCTTCGTAGAGCTTGGTCCGATAGCCCGAAGACACGGCCGTCAGGAAATAAGTCCCGGTCTCCAGGCCGCCGAGGCTTAGGCCGCTGCTGCTGCTGCTCAGGAAATTACCCGCGGCGTCGTAGACCGCCAGCTGGCCGAACTGGATCGGGAGGCCGGTCAGCGAGTCCGTGAGCTCGACGGCGATCGAGCCGAGGCGGTCGAGCTCGAAGTCGACGCCGTCCGCGATCGCATCGAGGGACACCGTGATGGAGTCGCCGGCTAAGGGGTCACAGAACGAGCCGGCGGGACACGGGATATTCGGCCACACTTCGTTGCGAAAATCGTCCGTGTCCGTGGCGATCCGGTAGTCCCCGGGCAGCAGGCCGTTGAAACGATACCGCCCGGCGGCGTCGGTTCTGTCGGTTACCTGCCGGAAGCCCTGGCTGTCGAAAAGCTCGACCGTTTCCGACACCAGCCCGGATGCCGTCCCAGACTCCCGCAGGCGCCCGGTGATCTGGCCGCCCCGCGCGACCGCCAAGTCGATGCCGGTGACCGCGCCGCCCGCCTCGACGACGATCGGCGTCGCAACGCTCGGATCGCAGGACGAGCCGCAGAAGACGTCCTGCCAGGCGGTGTCGAAGAATTCCGAAAAGAAGGACTGGGCCGTCACCACGGCGTAGTTGCCCGCGTCGAGACCGGCGAAGAGGTAGGAGCCGTCGGCCTCCGAAATCGCATTCTGGGTCGAGAAGGTGTCGAGGTTATAAAGGCGCACCGGAACGTTCTCGAAGGGTGCGCCGCCACTGCGGGTCACCGTGCCGCCGACGCTGGCGCCGCCGAAGATCTGGCCGACGGGCGCGCCGCCGGCCCCGCGGATCTCGAGGAGGAAGCGCTGGCCGGCCTGAGCTTTGATGGAGATCGAGGCCGCGAGGCCGTCCGTGTCATCCGCGGAGGCGACCGACGCGCCGCCGCAGGCGCTGAAAGCCGCCACGGCGGAATCGCCGCGGGACCCCGCCGTGGTGACCCGGTAAAAACCGTCCCGCGGCGCCTCGAAGCGCACCCAGGCGGTGCCGTCACGCCGACCGGAAAAGGCGTCGCCGACCCGAACAGCCGGGGCCGCGGAGCAGCTCGCCTCGCCTATGAGGTCCGGCGTCCGCGGCGCGGGCCACGGCGTGTAGCCGCGCCCGAGGTCCGCCACGACTTCGGCGAGCCGATCCTGCTTCGCCAGGAGGTCGTCGGGACACTCGGCGCCGCAGCGCGCCGTCAAGGCGTCGACGCGCTCGCCGAGTCTTTCCAGACGGTCTTCGTCGAGGCCGGTCTGCCCCATGGCGCGGGCGCCGGACACGACGTTGTGGAGCTCGCGATCGAGCTCCAGGAGCTCAGCACGAACCGCGGATTCAGCCAGCTCCGACGCGCTGGTCGGTGCCGGAATGCAAAGAAGAAGCGCTGCGCCAGCGGCTGCTGAAAGGGACCTCAACATCACAAAATCTCCTCAGGCAAAGTCGGGGTAGAAGCGTTCGGGGGCGCCCCGAAGGAAACGGCGCGGCCAGAGCCGCGGCGGGGATCTCTCAACTCACTCTGGTCGGCGCGTGTCCGGACGAAAATCAAGCGAGGGGAAGCTCGCGTCGAGTCAGGCTTTACGCATAAATCCTTTCCAATATTCTGCTCCAGGAAAGGCAATACGCAACATTACTCAGGGTGCCCAGCGGCCGAAGGCAGGCCATTCAGGTCTCGCATACGCATTCGGCCTCTAAACATGACGGCGAAGACGGTCGACAAAAAGGATCAAAGGCGCCGAATTCCGTCGTCCCTGGAGATCCACGGGCCGCGGGCGCCTCGTGACAGCGTGACGGGCGCCCCGACGGCGGGGCGCAAGCCGCCGAAAACCGGTCAGATGGCCGCGATGTGGTCCCGGAGCCGAGAGCTCAGCTCGCTACCCATCTCTTCCGCCACATAGTGGCCGACGCCAGGGATCTTCTCGACCCGCGCCTCGGGCAGCACCACTCGCCAGCGCTCGAGCTCCGCCTTGCGGAAAACCGGATCCTCCATCGCCCAGAAGATCGACGCCGGCTTGTCGGCGATCACGTTCCGCTGCTGCCACAGCCCGTCGAGCCACGGACTGGCGCCGACCACCTGGCGCGGAAACTCCGCCACGCCGGCCCGGTCCGCGGCCCGCGAAAAGGGACGCCGGTAGTGCGACTCGGAGGCGCGGTACTTCCCTTTGTCCGCGAAGGAATGCCGCATCAATCGATGCTCGAAAACACCGAAGCGTCGCATCGCGAACTGCAGGGGCGAGGAGCCCAGGATGCCGCTGAATCGTCGCGCCGCCTTCTTGTCGGCGAGGGACCAGAACCAGGTGTTGAGCACCACCAGGCTCTTCACGCGACCGGGGTGGGCGAGGGCCCAGGACAAGCCGATCGGTCCGCCCCAGTCGTGGACCACCAGGTGGACCGGCTCGGACTCGACCGCATCCATGAAGCGATCGAATCGCTCGGCGTGATCCCGGGGGTGATAGCCCGCGCCGGGGGGCTTGTCGGAGAGTCCGAATCCGAGGTGGTCGCAGGCGATGCAGCGAAAGTTCGAGCTCAGATCCTGGATCTGGCGACGGTACATATACGACCAGGACGGATTGCCGTGCACGAAGACCACCGGTTCGCCGTCACCCTCGGCCACGTAGTGCATCTGGCCGGCTCGAGTCTTAAACGTTCGAAGCTTGAAGGGGTAAGCGCTGCGGTCGAGCCACTCCGGCGCATCCAAGGTGTTCATGGTCGCAAGAATACTCGATTCGCTTCCCGCGACTTGGCGCGACGATGCGGAATCCGACGGACGGCCCCAAGCCGAACAACCAAGTAACAGACGCCGTCCGGCGTCGTATATCTCTTCCATGTCGAAAAATCCCCTCCCCATGCCTGAGACTTCCCCCGCCCCAACCGCCCGCATCGACGTCCACGAACTCACCAAGCGCCTCCGCTCCGGCGACCGCCTGCTGACCATCCTCGACTCGATTTCGCTCTCGATCCCCGCCGGCCAGTTCGTCGCCATCCTCGGCCCCTCCGGCAGCGGCAAATCCACCCTGCTATCGCTCATGGCCGGCCTCGACCGCCCCACCGAGGGCTCTATCCAGCTCGACGGCCGCGCCTTGGAAAAGCTCTCGGAAGATGAGCTCGCCGAGCTCCGCCTGGAAAAAGTCGGCTTCGTCTTCCAATCGTTCCAGCTGCTCGCCCACCAGACGGCGCGGGAAAACGTGCTCTTACCGCTCGAGCTCGCCGGCCAGCACGCCGATCCGGGCCGGCGCGCCGATGAGCTGCTGGCCATGGTCGGACTCGGCGAGCGGGGGCACCACTATCCGGTCCAGCTCTCCGGCGGCGAACAGCAGCGCGTGGCCCTCGCCCGCGCCTTCGCCACCGAGCCGCCGATCCTCTTCGCCGACGAGCCGACCGGCAATCTCGACGGCACCACCGGCCAGCAGGTCCTGGAGCTGCTCGAAAAGCTCCACCAAGAATCGAAGACGACGCTGGTCATGGTCACCCACGATCCGGGCGTCGCCGCCCGGGCGGACCGTCAGATCTACCTGCGCGACGGCCGCGTCGAGCGCGACGAGCTCGCCGGCGCGCAGTCCGGCGCCCCCGCCGGGGCGCTGGCGGCGCTCGCGGAGGCCTCGTGAGCGCAGCCGGCCCGAAGGTTCTCCATTTCTTCCGCCAGCTCCGCCGGGAATCCCGCGGCAGCGGCGTGCGGCTCCTCTTCTTCGTGCTCTGCCTCGCCGTCGGCGTGGCGGCGGTGGTGGCGGTCGCGTCTTTTTCCTCGGGTCTCGAAACCGGCATCCGGCGCGAGGCGCGCTCCCTACTCGCCGCCGACCTCGCGATCCGGGGCCGCCAGCCGGCGGAGCCCGCCTTCCTCGAAGCCGTCGACGCGCTGCCGGGCAGCGCCCGGGCGGACCTGATGGAAATGCTGACCGTGGTCGCCGCCGAAGCGCCCGACGGCTCAGACACCCCCGGGGCGAGTCAGCTCACCGAGCTGAAGGCGGTGGAAGGCGACTATCCCTTCTACGGCAATCTCGTGCTCGAGCCCGCCGCCCGGCTTTCGGAGCTGCTCTCGCCGAGCGCCGCCGTCGTCGGACCGGAGCTGCTCGACCGACTGGACCTCGAGATCGGCGACACGCTGCGCATCGGCGGCCAGCCGTTCGAGATCGCCGGCGTGGTCAGCGAAGAGCCGGACCGCGTCGCCGGGGCGTTTAGCCTCGGCCCGCGACTCTTCCTCTCGGGCGCCGGCGTCGAGCGCGCGGGGCTTGAGAGATACGGCAGCCGCATTGTCTACCGCACGCTCGTCCGACTGCCGGAGATGGGCGACACGGAGCTCGCCGCCACCGCCGAAAGCCTCGGAGCTACCCTCGAGAATCCATCCGCCTATCGACTGGAAACCTACCGCGAAGCCCAGCCCGCGCTGCGCAAGGGCCTCGAGAGCTTCGAGGCCTATATCGGCCTGGCGGCGCTGCTCAGCTTGATCATCGGCGGCGTCGGCGTCGCCCAGACCGTGCGTTCCTGGCTCGCCGGCCGCATGGACGCGATCGCCATCTACCGCTGTTTGGGCTACAAGCCGAACCAGGTCGCCCGTCTCTACCTGGCCCAAACCGCCGTCATGGCGCTGGTCGCCAGCACCCTCGGCGTGGCGCTCGGCGTGCTGCTCATGGCGGTACCGCGGGCGCTGCTCACCGGCGTTTTGCCGGTCGAGCACCTCGACCCGATCCAGCCGCTGGCCTGGCTCCAGGGCCTCGGCCTCGGCACGGGCGTGGCGCTGCTTTTTGCCTACCCGCCGATCGCCGCCGCCCGACGGGTGCCGCCGATCCGCGTGCTGCGACGCAGCGCCGAGCCCCTGCCGCAGAGCCGCGCCGCCGTGCTCGGCACCGGCGCGCTGCTGATCGCCGGCGTCTTCGCCCTCGCCTGGTGGCAGTCGAAGTCGCAGGTGGACGGCGGCCTGTTCACCGCCGGCCTCTTGGCCAGCGCCGCCCTGCTCGCCGGCGCCGCCACCGTGCTCGCCCGCCTCGCCGCCAAGCCGCGTCGACGCGCCGGCCTGTGGCTGCGTCAAGGACTCGCCGCCCTCTCCCGGCCCGGCGCCGGCACGCTCGGCGGCATCGTCGCCCTCGGCCTCGGCGTGTTGGTGGTGCTCGCCATGCACCTGGTCGAACGCGGGCTGCTCGGCGAGCTCGAGCGCGACCTGCCCGACGAAGCGCCGACGGCTTTCCTCGTCGACATCCAGACCGACCAGTGGCCCGGCGTCCAGGAGTTGCTCTCCACCCACGGCGCCGCCCACTACGAAACGGCGCCGGTGGTCATGGGCCGCTTCAAGCGCATCGACGGCCGGCCGGTCTCCGAGATTATCGACGAACGCGAAGCCCAGGAGCGCAAGGCCACCGAAGACGACGACACCTGGGCGCTCCGACGCGAGCTGCGCATGACTTACCTCGACGGCATCGGTGACGACAACCAAATCACCGACGGCAGCCTGTGGAACGACCCCGGCCCGGAGGTCAGTCTCGAAGAGGAATTCGCCGCCAACCTCGGCGTCACGGTCGGCAGCCAGCTGGTCTTCGACATCCAGGGGGTGGAGGTGGAGATGAAGGTCACCAGCCTGCGCAGCGTCGACTGGTCGAGCTTCGGTATCAACTTCTTCATCGTCGCCGAACCCGGCGTGCTCGACGAAGCGCCCCAAAGCCGACTCGCCGCCGCCCGCATCGGCAAGCAGGACACCCAGGAGCTCCAAGACGCCCTCGCCGCCGCTTATCCGAACGTGACGATGATCCAGATCCGTGAGGTCATGGAGCGCGTCTCGGCGCTGCTCGAACGCCTCGCCCTCGGCGTCCGGGTGCTCGGCTGGCTCACGGTCCTGGTGGGCCTGGCGATCCTCGCCGGCGCCATCTCCGCCGCCGCCGTCCGCCGCGGCCGCGAGGTCGCGCTCTACAAGACCCTGGGCATGACCCGCAAGCAGGTGATGGGCAGCTTCGCGGTCGAGTACGCCCTGGTCGGCCTGGTCGCCGGCGTCATCGGCGCCGCCGGCGCCACCGTGCTCGCCAGCGTCGTGCTCGAGCGCGGCATGGAGGTCGAGAACGGCATCCAGGTCGCCGCCATCCCCACGGCGCTGGTGCTCACGATCGTGCTCTCTGTCGTCGCCGGCCTCGCCGCGTCGTCAGACGCGCTGCGCAAGCGCCCGATCGAGGTCCTGCGGAGTGAAGCCGGCTAGTCAGCCTTCACCGGGCTCTGGGGTCGAAGCGCCCGCCCGCAGCCCGGGGTAGAAGCAACCCCGGGCTCGGAAGAACGCCTACGGCGTATCTCGGTACCAGCGATCAGCCGCCAAAAGAACCTCGTCGTCGGCCGAGGTGGTGCTGCCGACTTCGTAGAACCCCCAAGCAACCCGGAACTCCGATCCGGGGTAGGGCCGGGGCTTGCCCCCGGCCGCGCGATAGCCAAACCGCCCAGACGCAGCACAAACGGGGAGAGTTCTTATGTCGCTTAAGCGAAGAATCTCTCCGGGGTAGGGCCGGGGCTTGCCCCCGGCCGCGCGATAGCCGAACCGCCGAGACGCAGCACAAACGGGGAGAGTTCTTATGTCACTTAAGCGAAGAATCTCTCCGGGGTAGGGCCGGGGCTTGCCCCCGGCCGCGCGATAGCCGAACCGCCGAGACGCAGCACAAACGGGGAGAGTTCTAGAGTTGGAGCCCCCGTCCACAGCCCGGGGTAGAAGCAACCCCGGGCTCGGAAGAACGCCTACGGCGTATCTCGGTACCAACGATCAGCCGCCAAAAGAACCTCGTCGTCGGCCGAGGTGGTGCTGCCGACTTCGTAGAACTCCCGAGCAACCCGGAACTCCGATCCGGAGTAGGGCCGGGGCTTGCCCCCGGCCGCGCGATAGCTACGCCGGCGAGACGCTGCAAATATGGGGCGAGCTCAAAGCCCCAAGCCCCCGCCCCAACCCGGGGTAGAAGCAACCCCGGGCTCGGAAGAACGCCTACGGCGTCTCTCGGTACAGTCACTCAGCCGAGACCGGGTCGCCTGCGTGAACCGCGAAGATCTCACTACCGCTGCACGAGGGCGCTCCATGCCGACGCGTCGCCGCTCTCGAAGCCGTCGCAGAACAGCACGCCGGCTTCGCCCGGCGGCAGCACCCCGCCGTCGATGCGCAGGCCGTCGCCCTCCATGACACCGACGTCGGGTTGGCCGATGACCCCGTGCAGCACGTAGTCACCGCCCGCGCTTCGGCCGGCGCCGGCGTCGACCGAGAAAGGCCGGATGACGAAACCCGAGCCAGCCGCCGCGATCCCCGCGACGGCGAGTGCCCCGGCAGCTAGGAAGCCGGCCATGAACCTTCGCCCCCGGCGATCTCCGAAGAGCGCGCTCATTTCCACGCCACGAAGCGGACATAGCCGCTAGCCGGAGATTGCCCGGAGCCGGCGCCGTCGACAAAGTGGGCGATCTGGTTACCGCCTCCTTTGATCACCGCCCATTGATCCGTCACGTTATAGACCTGCGTTCCTCGAGATCCATTCAGCTGGACGTTTGACAAAGCGGGGAGCCGCCAACCGGATCCGTCGGCGTTCTGAGCCACCCACAGCATGAAGACCCGAGGTCTCGTCCCCAAGTTATGGCGGAACCACTTGTCGCGATTGCCGATGGCGGTCGATAGCGGCACCCAGCCTGAATCGTAGTCGGGTGTCCATGAGAAGAGCTGAACTCGACAAAAGCCGCTCGACGGCCGAGTGACGCTCTCCGAGACCGGCGCGCGGAACGAGGCGAGCGTTCCCTGCGTTCGGATCGTCACGTTCTGGCTGTCCAGGGCCACGATATTCGTCTGTCTCCAACTGCCGCCGTCAAAGTTGCTCGACATCATCGTCGGCAGGCGCCAACCGCTGCCGTCGGCGTTCTCGGCGACCTCGACCACGGCCATCTCGGGCTCGGTGCCGAGACCGTGGTTGAAGACGTAGGTGATATTCGCGGCGCATGCTTGCCATCCGCTGTCGTAGTCCGCGGTGCGGTCCACCGCAACCAGGCGGGTTTCCACGACGCTCGGCACGACGTCATTGAAGTCTCCGAGCGTTTGAAAAGAGCCGGAATATCGATAGTTGTAGACCGTAGCCGACGAACCGCTAAGCCCTAGGTAACCGTGCGCATAGTCGGTAAACATGGACCCCATCACCGGTTGATAGAAGGGACCGCTGAGCTGATTACCGCCCCGGATCGTCGCGAAGACGAAGTCAAAGTCCGAGGTCCCAAAGTCGACGTCAAGCGTCGACCGGGTCGGCATAGAAAACCAGCCGCTGTCCCCCGCGAGCCCGTAGTCCCCGGGCTCTGGCACCGTGCAGGCGACGGTACCGTCTTCGCGGATCTCGCGGATCGCCCCGCCGGCGGGACAGGTTCCGGTGACGCGGCGCTGGACCGTCGCAAAGCTCAGGCAGAGCTCGGCGTCGCCGGCGGTCGCGCCGCCGGTGATCCCGCAGCCGGGCCCGGGTAAGACCGACGTGATGTCGCCGGTCCCCGCGGCGGCGCAGGTCCACGACGAGCCGCTCCACACCGCGAGTTCATCGACGGCGCAGGCGAGCTCCGCCAGCGTGTCGTCGTCGACGCCGTCGGCGAAGCCCGGCGGCGTGCCGGTCAGGCCAGACCAGGCCTGGCTTTGGCTGCGCAACGCATAGGGAGCCGGCCGGAGCGTCTGGCGCGGAGACAGCTCGGTATAGACCCCCGCGCCGGCCGGACGGGTGGCGACCTCGAGCCAAAGCGATTCATCGGTCTCAAAGACCAGCTGCCCGAAGTCGAGCTCGAGGCTAAAGAGCCCGCCGTCGACCGGACCATCGATCACCGTCGCCGGCGCCCCGAATTGCGCGCCGCCCTGCTCCGCGTCGTAGAGGCGGACTTCGAAGTCGTAGAGCCCGGTGACCGCGACCCCGTCTTCGGTGAGCTGCCCTTGGTAGGTGAAGGCGGTGCCCAGCGGCGACGCCCCGGCGCTCCCTGCGACCGCAAGACCGACGAAGGTCAGTCCGAGGACGGTAGCCAAAGATCGTACGAGCTCCAGACGGCGGCCGGAGCCGCGCTTCGGAAGAAATCGTCCACTCATCAAATCCTCCCCTCGATCATTGGACAGGACGGGAAGTCGCCCCGTCACCTCACATCGCGCAGGGCGGGCCTCGATCGGCTCAAACGTGACCGATTTATCTGCCGCTACCCGGGGAGCTAGCGCCGCCGCGGGCGCTTGGGCCGCCAAGGATTGTGCAGCGTCATGCGGCCTTGGAGCGCCGTGGCCCAGAAAGCCAAACCGGCGACCGCCATCGCGGCGACGACGAGGCCCGACAGGATCCGCAGCAGCCAGCGCTCGAGCGGCGGCAGGAGCGGTTCGAAGACCGCGCCACCGCGGCCGACGGCGACGACGCTCGCCCACACGGCGGCGGCGTCCCCCCGGCGTCGGCTTTTCTGCTGCGCCGACTGGAGCGACCTCTCCACGTCCTGACCCGCCGCGAGGCCGGCGTAGAGATCGCCATAGAACCGCGGCGCCTCGTCGGGCGCCATCGGCCATCGGCCGACGACGACCGCGGCGGCGCCGGCTCGCAGGAAAGGCTCGGCGACGGCCTTCGGAGAGACGGGGGCTCCGTCTCGGGCGGGCCGTACGACCAGCATGCCGGACAGGTCGAGGCCCTCGAGACCGGCGCCGAAGCCGGGCCCTTGCGCCGAGCCCAGGTGCACCGCCGTAAAGCGCTCCAGGGCGAGCTCGCGAAGTGCCGAAGGCTTCGCGTCGTCCCCGCGCACGATGCGGCCGGCGAAGCGTCGACGGACGGCCTCAGCTTCAGCATTCAGCGCGGCGTCGAGGGCCGGCGCCGGCGCGTCGACCACGGCCAGCACGGCGCCGGGTCGCGTCGAGGCGCCTTCGGTCATCAGCCGAAGCCAGGCCGCCGTCGACGGCGCCGCGCTCAGGGCATAGCGGGCGGCGAGGGGCTCGCCTGAGTCGTCGAGCAGGCGGCTAAAAGGTAGCCCTGAGAGTGGGCCGTCCTCCGTCACCAGCACGAGCCGATTCACAGCTGACGGCAGGTCCCTCAGCGCCGGGTCGAGCCCCAGGTCGCGGTGCCAGCGACGGGCCTCGGACGCGTCCTCCCCGCGGCGCCGCCGGAGGGCGTCTACGAAAAGGGCCACGGAGCTCGCGAGATCAGGCTCTTCATCCAGCCGGGCGAGCGGGTACCGACGCTCTTCCGACGCGGTGATGACCGTCAGCGCCGCCGGCTCAGGCTCCAGCAGGAGCTCCGGTCCATCTCGAAGACCGGCGAAGACCAGGATCGCGCGGTCCGGACCTAGCACGTCGCCCAAGGAAGCAAGGCCCGGAGGCGACCGGGCCTGTGCCGACGTCGGCGAGGGGGCCCCGAGAAGAAGAATGCACAGCCCGAGGGCGCGGAGGCGCAGCCGGCTAGCCTCCGCCGCCGCTCGAGGCGAGCTCGAGCTGGCGCAGCTTCTTCTGGAGATTCTGCCGATGCATGGACGCGTCGCGGGCGGCGGCGGAAATATTGCCGCCGTGGCGCTCGAGCAGGGCCGAAAAGAAGTCGCGCTCGAAGGCGTCGACCGAGCGCTGCTTGGCGTCTTGGAAAACCGTGCCCTCGGGCCAGCGGGCCGGGACCAGCGCCGAGGCGGACTCCGACCCGGGCGCCACACCGGCCGCCGCCCGCACGTCGGGCGGCAGGTCGTCGAGTTCGATCGCGCCGTCGGCGAAGATCGCAGCGCGTTCGATCGCGTTGCGCAGCTCCCGCACGTTGCCCGGCCAGCCGTGTCGACGCAGCGCCCCCGCGGCCTCCGGCGTCAGCTCGGCGCGGCGGGAGCCGGCGAGCTCCAGGAAGGCGCGGGCGAGCAGCACCACGTCGTCGCCCCGATCGCGCAGCGGCGGCAGCACCAGCTCGACGACGCAGAGCCGGTAATAGAGGTCGTCCCGGAAGTCGCCGGTTTGGGCGAGCGCTTTCAGATCGCGGTGGGTCGCCGCCACCACCCGCACGTCGACGTCCACCGCCGGGCCGCCGCCCAGCGGCTCGACCACCCGTTCCTGCAGCACCCGCAGGAGCTTGGCCTGGGCCGCCGACGGCAAGTCGCCGATCTCGTCGAGGAAGAGCGTGCCGCCGTGGGCCTCCCGGAATCGGCCCGCCCGGTCGCGGTCGGCGCCAGTGAAGGCCCCTTTGCGGTGGCCGAAGAGCTCGCTTTCGAGCAACGTCTCCGGCACGGCCGCGCAGTTGAGCGCCACGAACGGACCGCCCGAGCGGGGCGACAGGGCGTGCAGACGACGGGCCACGAGCTCTTTGCCGGTGCCCGTCTCGCCGCGCACCAACACGCTGGCCGCCGTCGGTCCAACCTTCTTGAGATCCGAGGCGAGGGCCCGCATCGGCGCCGAGTCGCCGATCAGCTCGCCGCCGCCGACCAGGCTCTTGACCTGGGCCGCCAAGTCTTTTTCCCGACGACGCACGGCGACGCCGTCAAGGGTGCGCTCGACCACCCACCGGAGCTCTTCGATGTCGTAGGGCTTGGCGACAAAATCCGAGGCGCCCGAGCGCACCAGGTCGACGGCGGTGCGCAGCTCGGCGTCGGCGGTGACCATCACCACCGGCGGCGGCGACGGGCGCTCGAGGATGCGCTCCAGCGTCGCGCGGCCGTCGAGCCCCGGCATGCGTAGGTCCAGCAGGACGAGGTCGAAGGCCATATTGTCGAGGCGCTCCAAGGCCTCGTTGCCGTCCTCGGCTTCGACGAAGGCAAAGCGCTGGCGGCCGAGGGCCCGGGTGATGCCGCGGCGTGCGGCCATCTCGTCGTCGCAGACCAAGAGCCTCTTGAGCGGCTGATCGGGCTGATCTAGGGCGTCGTGCACGGTCGTGGGTCCTATTCTGGAGAGGATGGATCGGAGGTCGGCTCGTCGGGGTCGCCGCCGACCTCGACATCGGCGGCCGCGGCGGCGGTCACCCGGAAGCACACCCGACCGTCTGATTCTTGCACTTCAACGCGGGCGCCGACCTCCTCCGCCCGGCGCGAGACCAGGCTCAGGCCGAGTCCGGAGGAGCCGGAGCCGGAAACAAAGGGATCGAAGAGCCGATCGCGGGCGTCGGGGTCGAGGTGTCCCGGGTTGCTGACTTCCACCGCGGCGCCGCCGCCGTCGACGCTCGACAGCCGAACGTCTACCCGACCTTGCCCCGGGGCGTGGTCGACGGCGTTGCGGAGCAGATTAAAGGCGATCGTCTGCCACGCCGCGGGTGAGCCGGCGACTTCTATGGGGGCGTCGATAAACGCGTCGATCTCCACCGAACGGCGCTTGGCCTCGGCGCGCAGGATGTAAACCGCGCTGTTGAGCAGACTGCCGAGCTCCGTCATCTCCCCCTGGCGCGGCCGGGCGAAGCTCAGCATCTCGCGGGTGGTGGCGCCGAGTCGGTCGATTTGATCGAGGATCGCGTCGAGGTCTTGCACCGGCTCCCCGTCGGGATCCTGGGCCACCGCGTCCTCGCGCATCGCCTGGGCGAGCACCTTGATCGACGACAGGGGATTTTTGATCTCGTGGGCGAGGGACGCGGACACCAGGCCGAGCAGGCCGAGGCGCTCCTGCTCCGCCGCCCGGCGCTCTTCCGCCAGCAGCTCCCGGGACAGCTCCCGCAGCCGCAGCGAGGATTCGAGTTGACGCAAGAGCAGGCTTATACCTTCGAGCTCCTCTTCGCCGTGGCCGCCGCCGGTGACGCTCGCCGCCAGACCGAGCACGGCGCGCAGGGAGTCTCCGGTGCGCAGGGCGAAGATCGCCTGGAGGTCGTGCCGGTCGAGCTCGCGGGCGAGGTCCCCCGGCAGTCGGGCGAGGCGGTGGGCGGCGTCGATGCGGGCGACGTCCACAGCGCGCCACAGGCCTTCCGTGGCGAGGGTGCGCGGTAGGAATTGGGCGTCGCAGCCGAGCCACTCGCCGATCGACGCCGCGGTCTCCCGCATCAGCTCGTCATCGTCGCCGCCCAAGCTCTCCAGGCGCTCGAGCAGCGCTTCGAGCTTCGGCGTCGTCACCGCCCGGCCGAGGAAAACCCGCCAGGTCGCCGATCGCTCGATCAAGCGCTCGAGGGCGACGCTCGAGAAAACGCTCCACACCAGCGAGAGCACCAGGCCCCACGCGATCAGCGGACGGAAAAAAGAATCCCTGGACAGACCGAGCACAGGCCCCGCCAGCATCGCCATCAGCACGAAAGCCAGGACCGCCCCGAAGCGGCGCAAGAAGCGGTTCGAGAGCGAGAGTCGCAGCAGGTTGTAGCGCTGCACAAAATAGGCGAAGAGCACCCCGGGGAGCAGCATGGCGCCCAGGATCAGGAGACGCAGCAGGCCGCCGAGCGGGCTGGGGTCGGGGCTCCACACGTCGCCCGGGATCAGGCCCAGCGCCACCAGCGCCGCGAGGGCCACCAGCAGGCGGGCGAGCGCCTTGAGGAAACGCACCATGCGCGCGTTGCCGGTACCCAAGCGACTCGCCAGCCGCCACGACGCCCACGCCGCCGGCAGGAAGCAGACGACGGAGTGCAGGACCAGGCGCGGATAGGCGAGGGTCGCCGAACGCAGCAAGAAGGGTGACCGGGACTCGAGCACGGCGACGATCGGAGCGAGAAAGAACGCCAAGCCGCTATAGCCCAAGACCACGGCCACCCGCCACGGCCAGCGCATCGGACGGCCGCCGGCGAGAACGCCCGCTAGGGTGTGCAGCAAGAGCGGCGGCGCGAGCAGCCAGCCCGAGGCGCGGACGACGTCGAGCGCGGCGCCGACCGTCGACGGTCCGTCGAGCGCGCCGACCAGGAAGACCAGCCACTGGTCAAGCAGCGTGCCGCCGTACCAGACGAGCAGGGCGGCGGCGAGCAGCCGCAGCGTGAGCAGCCGGGGCAAGACGTCGGGGCGACGGACGAGCTCGCGCACCAGGAAGCCGTACACGACCGTGCCGGCGAGGAAGAGCAGGAGCTCGGCGTGGGGGAGCAGCGCCGTCATGCGCCGCAGCCTATCCCGAGTGCAGCCCCGACGCTGCACCGGTCTTCGGCGGACTGCATCTAGCCGACAGCGCACACCGCCGGAATCGCCCAATTACGGAGGCCAAAGCCCCAATTTCAGGGCATTTTGAGAGTCGGCGCGGGTTGGCACGGGGCGTGTATTAAGTGTCCGTCGACCCCGCCATCACGTCCGACGCGGACCGGAGACTTGCACAGATCCCGTCACCGCGTCGGACTTCAGACCCTACGGAGGATAGAGCCATGCAAACACCGGAACTCCAACGCGACTCTGAGGCCTGGATCGGCTTCGTCAAGCTTTCCTTCGCCCTCGCCTTCGGCGCCACCCTGATCGGCACCTGGTTCATGCCCGTCGAGCTGTGGATCCGCGGCTATATGTCGATGGGTCTCATCTACTCGGTCGGCGCCGCCATCACGCTCTCAAAGACGATCCGCGACCGCCACGAGTCCGACAAGCTGATGAGCAAGATCTCCCAGGCCAAGACCGCCAAAATGCTGAAGGAATTCGACGCGGCTTAGAGCGGAGCCCTCCGCCGGCCCCCCCCAAAAAAAGCTGGCCCCAAAAAAAAAAGGCGTGCGCCAAGCGGCGCACGCCTCTTTGGGGTCAGCCTGAGAGCGGGCTCCCCTAAAGTTTCGATCGGGCGGCGACTACGGAAAGCTCACCGTCCACGCGCCCGTGTCTCCGGACTCGAAGCCGTCGCTGAACAGGCTCTCCGAGAGCGTCAGGCGCCAGATGCCGCCGCCTTGGCTGGCGACGAAGACCCGGTTCGGGTCCGTGCCGTCGAAGTGGGCGAAGCGCGGCCTCGGCAGGTGGGGGACGCCCGACACGTCGGAGGTGCGCGGGTCACTGATCAGCGTCCACGTGGCGCCGTCGTCCTGACTCAAGAAGAGACCCGAGTCTTGGCCGCCGGCGAGGATCCGGTCGGAGTTGCGGTCAAATGCCACCAGGCTGGGCTGCCAATAGCCGCTGAACCCGGTGGCGCTGGTGGGGCCGACGAGGCTACGGATTAGAAAATCACCGCCGCCGTCCATCAACGCATCGAGCCCGGGCATCGGCGTCCAGTTGGCGCCGCCGTCGGTCGACGAGAACATGGCGGCGCCGCTCGAGCTCAGGCCGGAAGCGATCACGCGATTCGGGTCCGTCGGATGCACCGCGAAGACGCCGAAACCGCCGGAGGGCAGGGTGATCTCCGTCCAGGCGCCGAGCGGATTGGTGCCGGTGAACCGGAAGACCCGGTCGCTGGTGCTTCGGCTGTTGCAGGAGCCCGACATCGTGTAGAAGGTCGGGGTGCCGTCACCGGCTACGGACGGATAAACGCCGCAGATCGTGGTCGTCGGCGGCTCCGTCGCGTCGCCGAGCTCGGTCCAGGTGATGGCGCCGGCGTCGATATTGCTGGTGATGAAGACGCCGCCGTCCGAGCCGGTGCAGCCGCCGCCGCCGACGTTGCAATCGCGCGTCACCATCACGTAAGTCCCGTCGCCGTAGGTGGCGAAAGAGTCCGGATAGTCAAAGGCCGGCTGCAAACCGCCCGCCGGATAGTTCGGGATCTGGGCGGCGTTCAGGAAGCCGCGCTCGGTCCTGAAGACCACCGTCGACCGACCACCGCCGCCGAAGCAGCACACCGAGAAGAGGCCGCCGCTATCGTCGCCGGTGGCGTCGAACCCGTCGCAGCAGAGCTCGTTATGCCAGCTCGGATCCTGATCGTTGACGTCGACGCTGGCGAAGAGTCCGTTGTCTTGAAGACCGAAGTACAGGTCTTCTTCCGCGCCCGGACGCTCGTTGCCATTCATCGACCACGGCCACAGGGCGTGGGGCGTGACGTCGGGCTCGGCCCAGTTCGGATTGTGGCAGTCCGCGGAGGTGTCGTTGTTGTAGTAAATGCCGCCGTCCGACGACATCAAGATCGGGCACGCGTCGGTGACCACCGACGGATCGAAAACAATGCTGCCCATATCGTCATGGCCTCCGACCTGACGCGTGAACGGTCCGGCCCAGGCCGGCGTCTCGCCGGTTCCGCAGCGCGGCGCCCCGCCAGGGGCCGGAGTCGGCGGCGTTGTGCAGGTGGCGCGGAAAAGGCTCACGTCGCCGAACCACAGGTCGAAGACGTTGTCGCCGCCGGCGTCGGAGCGCTGGTTCGTGGCGACGAACGGCACACGGCCTTGGGGCGTCGGATTCGTACGCGTCTGCGTCCAGGTGGCGCCACCGGCGGCGTTGCCGTCGGTGGTTTCGAAAATCGACACGCCCACGACCGCCAGCAGCACATAGTCCTCGTCCGGCGAGACCGCCAGCGTGCAGCGCCCCGAGGAAATACCCGTGCCCTGGACCCAGGTGGCGCCGCCGTCGTCGGACCGCAGGTGTCCGTCGTCACCGCAGGCGTGCACGACGTTGCCGCCGAGGGCCACCACGTCGGTCACCCGGTCCGCGCCGCCGCCCGGCGTCGGGTCGATGAATGTCCACGTGCCGCCCGAGTTCGTGCTCTTCGCCACGCCGCACGCCGTACCGACGTAGACCGTCGACGGCGTCGACGGGTCGATGGAGATACCGAAGGCGGAGGGCTCGGTGCGGTCGTTTCCATTCGAGCAAAAGCCGGCCGGCGGCGTCGCTGACGCCGGTCGGGTCCAGATGGCGCCGCCGTCGGTGGAGACTTGAATGCCGGAGAGTGGGTTCGCCCGCCCGTCGAAATACGACGTGGCATAGACCCGCTGCGGCGTCGACGGATCGACCGCCACATCCCAGGTCACCACCGGAAGGTGTCCGGTCAGCCGACCCCAGGTGCGCCCGGCGTCGGTCGACTTGTAGAGACCGCCCCATTCCGTAGCGGCGTACATGATGTTGCCGTTGGTCGGATCGACCACAATGCCGTTGGTGCGGCCGCCGGACGCGCGGTCCGGGTCGACGTTCCAGGTGTCGGTGAAGTCCGGGCTAATGTCTTCGAAGGTCACCTGGGCGGCGGCCGGCGACGGGGTCAGCGCCCCGAGCAGGGACACGGCGAGCAGCGCGACGAGGGGCGCCGGGGAAAGCTTGGAAGTCGTCATGATCATTGTCCCCCCGCCGAAAGGCTCAGGCCCTGGGCTTCGATTTGATCGGCTTCCAGGACGTCGGCTTTGCACACCGGGGCGCGGAAGCGACGGACGTCCGAAGAGCCCCAGCCTTCGGCGTCGGCGGCGAGCACCCGCCAGTAGTAGCGCACGCCGGGTTCGGCCTCGGGCACGGTCACGGCGCGACGGTCGGCGGCGAAGGCGCCGGTGGTTTCGAAGCGGCCGCTGGCGAAGCCCTCCGGCAGCTTCGAGATATCCACCCGCATCTGGGTGAGGGCGGCGCCCGGCGCGGCGGAGGCGCCGGCGTCCCACGACAGGTCGACCAGCGTCCGGCGCGGCACGACGTCGCCGCAGCGCGGCTCCGCCAGCATCTCGGTCGACGCCATACGCAGCGCCGAAGCGCTGACGGGGAGGTTGAGGTCGGCCTCGGTGGCCGGGCGAAAACTCGGACCGTCGCTGGCCCACGCCAAAGGCGCGAGCAGCGACCAGCCGAGGAGGGCAGACAGAGCAACACCACGGTGAATCATGAGAACTCCTCATCGGCACGAGGCCGAGGGTGAACTTCTATTAGGGGTCCGGTTGAGGGACTCCCTCCGCGCGGAAACGCACGTTCCCACTCCGGGGGCGTCCACTGGAGGAAGCGTCGGATCCGGGCCCTTTCCGCAGCGTCCAGCCACCACGCTCTGTTAACATTTTGCCTTGTCGAGAGAGGCTGGCTCGGCGGGCACGGAGACGACGCCGCGGCTTTCGAGTGGATTGCAGGCGGGGGGCGCTTCGCCGGCGGCGGCGACCGGGGGAAACTATGTGGATTCGGGAGTGGTGTTGCACGATCGTCGAGCTGCCGCGGGGGCGCGTTCTCCTGCGCAATCTGGTTTACGACCTCGAGGAGCGCCGCATCCCGCAGACCCTCTACCGCTCGCTCATCGACCACGTCGGCGAGCGCTTCCACGCCGAGCTCTCCGCCGAGTCCGCTGTCGACCTGGTGGACGGATTCCGCAACGCCGCGAGTCCCGAACGCACCTGCCGGGGTCAAGGCGGCCCAGACGCCCCCGAAAGCTGCTCGCGGGTCATTGACGAGGCGTCGTGCTTCTTCTACAACTTCCGTCCCGAGCACTACGGCGTGCCGGCGGAAGACGAGCCGCCGGCGTGGTTTTTTCGCGAGGTGGCCAGGCGTCCCCTCGAATCGGCCGGCGTGCGCGGCGACATGAACACCGGCCGCGGCTACGTGTGGGTCACGCCGCGGGAGCACCTGGAAGCCCTCGGCGAACCCGCCGCCGACCGCGCCCGTTCCTCTTTGGGCCTCGATCACCTGCGGTCCGGCATGCGCCTGCTGGCGCTCCACTATCCAGAGGGACAGCCCTGGGGGGTCCAGCACGGACCGCCGACGGCGATCGAAGGCGGCGCCAACGCCGTTTTCCGCTCGACGGCGGCCGACGACGGCTGGGGGCGAGCGGTGGACCTCGCGACCCTCGAAGACGGGCTCCCCGAGCTCACCCACGAGCCGATCCCGTTCACCGACGCCTTCGAGCTCGAAGTGCTCGGACCGGTCCGGCACGCCGAGCGACCGAGCCCCGAGACCCTCGCCGACGCGACGGCGCCGATGAGCGACGAGTGGTTGGAGCACGCCATCGTAAAATTGATCGAACACGCCGGGAGTGCCGTCGATGATCGGTCTCGATGAGCTAGACCACCACCAATTGCGAGAGCTCTTGCTCGACACCGCCGAGGATCGGGCCGACGGGCGATTCTTCGAGCGCCCGCGGCTCCACCCCGCCGTTGAGCTCCAGCACCACTACGACCGGGCCGACTACGAAGGCAAGGCCCGGCTCAAGGCCGCGTTGACCGAAGCCGTCGCCGAATGGCGTGCGCGGGCCCACGGCGGCTCGAGTCTGCGTTTCCTGGCGCAAGCGGCGGCCGCCCTCCGCGCCCGGACCACGGCCCCCCATTTCGAGCGCCTGCTGCGACTCCACCGCCTGCTGAGCGAGCCCGCCGACTCGACCTTCGCCGGCGCCCACCTCGGCGACGTCGCCGCCGACGTCACCGCCACCGTCGCCGGATTCGCGCCCGGAGACGATATCGGCGCGCTGCTCGAACGCCTATTCTTCTCCACCGGCCTCCGGCCCGAGCTGGCCGGGGTCCTGCTCCAAGGCCTCTGCCGCGCCCGCCGAGCCGAGCTCCCGCGCTGGCTGCGGCGCTACGTCGAGCTGGTGGACGGGACCGACGTGAGGCACTTCGAGAATCCCGTCTTCCTGCGACTCTTCGTCGAATCCCTGACGCCGCCGTCCCTGGTCAACGCGTGGCCAGACCTCGATGCGGAGCTGCGCGAGTTCCTCCTCGAGGACCTTAGCCGTCTGCGGCGCGACGAGAGCCCCGACCTCTACTTCGCCCTCGACTCCGGCGGCGTGACGCTGCACGTGCAAATCGCCGACCGCGAAGAAAAATTCGAGTTGCGCTCCAACTCCGTCGACCAGCTCTTTGATGACCTGAGCCAAGCGTACGACCTCTTCGACCTTCCCCCGGCGGTGCACTGATGCTGAAGCCATCCTCCAAAGCCGCCCCGTCGAGTCATCCGCACCAACCGGGTTCCAAGGGCCGGCGGCGTTCCAACCTGCGCCAGCTCGAGCGCTACGTCGAAGCGTGCCGAGGCTTCCTCGCCGACCTCGACGACGTGCTCTCCGACCTGCGGTTTCAGCGCGACGGCGGCCGGCTGGTCCTGGCGACGGACTTTTCTGAGATCTACTCCTTCGCCCTGCCCGGGGACGGCGCCCGCGACATGGTCCACTTCGACCCCGACCGGGACGCGGAGGCCGGTCTCGCCATCGAGGCGAGCGCCCTCGACACGATTTTCTTCGGCCGTTTCGGTGACATCCTGTTGCTCAAGCCGTACCACATCGAGCTCCACAACTTCATGCACCGGCTCGGGGAGTCCCAGCTCGAACGCACGGCGGGTCACCTCCTGGAGCTGCTCTCGGAGGTAAGCGAGCTCCTGGAGCAGGACGAAACCCGATCGATCATCGCCCTCCACGGCAAGATCCAAAGGGGCGAGCCGCTCTCGGAGAGCGACGTCTCCCGGGCCATCAAATTCTTCGACCACCACGCGCCGGCCCTGGTCCTTTTTGCCACCCGCGGCCCCGGCGAGCCCGGGGCGCGCCTGCGCCGGCTGCTCGAGCACGGCTGCTTGACGAGACCGGAATCTTCACCGCTCTTCGCCGACGAGCCACCGGGCCACGACGAGGATGAAGCGCGGGCGCTCTTTGAGCACCTGGAGAAGAAACGTCGGCGGCCGACCTCGGGCGCCAACTACCTGGACGCCGTGGCCCTCGCCCAGGTCGCCGCCTTCAACCGGGAGCTCAATCCGCGGGGCACTCGCCTGGTGCTGATCTCGAGGAGCCAGACCCTCGCGTCGACCCTGGAAGCCATCGGTATCGAGCCCGTCCCCCTGCGCCATCCCCGCACCTGGAGCGCTTTCTTCCGCCCGCTGCACGGAGACGCCGCCGCCGCGGTCAGCGAGGTCGAAGAGCGCCGTAACGCCTTGGCACTCTTCGTCGCCAGCGCCACCCTGCACCTCCAGCGCGCCGCCGAGCGGCGGGCCGACGGCACCGGCCAGGAAGACTCCTCCGTCACCGAGCGCCTGATCCAACGCATCGAGGCCCTGGTCGAAGAGTGGCTGCTCGGCCAGCGGGTCTTGATGTCCGGGCACCTCGGCGCCGGGGCTGAAACAGGCGCCGCGGGCAGCGGCGAAGCCTCGGCCGTCGCCCGGCTCCTCGAGCTGGTGGCCGATGACTCCCGCATCTTCGACGAAGTGCGATCGCGACTCGAGCACCTCTCCCGAGATCATCAATACCTCGGCTGGGTCCTGCAGAGCGGCTCGGCCCGCAGTCGCGAAATCATCGACACCCGGCTGGTGCTCGAAGGCTTCCCGGAAAAGACCGTCTTCTCCCCGACCACCGCCGACTCGATCCAGTACACGATCCAATTCTCCTCCCCGAACCTGCGCAAAGCCCTCCGCGGAGATCGCTGGCTAGTCCGCTTCGAGCAGCTGCGCTCGGTCTTCTTGGAAGGCCTCGACGAAGACGACGCCTACGAGCGTTTGCTGGCGATGGCCTACACCCTCGGGCTCTTGGGGCGCTGGCAGCTGGCTGAAAACTACGCCAAAGCCGCGCTCGACGAGGCGGCGGCGGAGGGCCACACCAGCCCCCACGAAGGTCATTTCCTGCTCGCGGTGTGCGCCCGCAAGTCCAGGCGTTCCCGCCAACGCATCGACGCCGGCGTCGCCAGGCTCGCGATCGCCCTCGACGAGAAGCGGCGCCACCTGGGGGATCCGAGCTATGAAGATCCCCGCTACCTGAAGGAAGAGGCCACCCTGCTGCAGGTCGAACGCAGCCTGCTCCGGTTCCGCAGGCACGACGAGTCCGCCGATGAGCAGGCGAAGGCCGTCGGCCGCATCGAAAGCCTGCTACTTCGCGCCGCCGAGAAAGCGCGGGACGATCGATATCTGCTCGCCCAGTGTTACAACGGCCTGTGCTACCTCTACCTGACGGAGGGTGAACGCTACGTCGAGGCCATGCGCGAGTACCGATCTCGCCTCGAGACCACCCTCCGGGACCTGCTGCACGACGCGACGGCCTGGCCCGCAAACTGCATCGATACGCTGTGCTGGTCGGCGTTTTGCGACCGGGGCGAGGGCGCCTCGGCGGACGAGCTCGAGCGCTGGGCCCGTCAGCTCGAAACGCTCACCCAGCGCCCGCTCCTCGCCCGGGAAGACCGGGAGCGCGTCGAGCGCCACGCCCACCGCATCCGCCGGAGCCTCGATCAGCGGCGCTGAGACCAGACTCCGGCGGCTTGGGCGAGGCGCTCCGCCCGCAGGCGGATTCCGCCTTCCTACCGGTACTGGAAGACGACGTCGTCGATGAACAGCGCCGGGTCAGTCGTCAGGATGCCGCCATTACCGATGCCGGCATTCTTCATACCGAAGGCGACGCGATTGAGCGTGTAGCTGGCCGGGTCCAGCGGCACCATCGCCGCGACCTGACCATCCAGCCACAGCTCCAGGTG
>JBCDKB010000052.1:0-27538 GCA_038747035.1 Acidobacteriota bacterium
CATCTTCGGAGAAGGACGCTGGTGG
This sequence comes from Acidobacteriota bacterium, assembly GCA_038747035.1. Taxonomy (GTDB): domain Bacteria; phylum Acidobacteriota; class Thermoanaerobaculia; order Multivoradales; family J023; genus JAUIJL01. The sequence goes on from JBCDKB010000052.1 coordinate 26, forward strand.
ACGATCCTGTCGGCGGCGTGGCTGCACGGCGGCATCCTGCACATCGGCTTCAACCTGTACTGGCTGAGGAGCCTCGGTTCGCAGGTCTCGACGATATTGGGACCCGGTCGCACGGTGATTATCTACACCGCCGGCGCCGCGGCCGGGTTCCTGGGCACCTCGCTGATGTTTTTCGTGAGGATTCCCTATCTCCAGGGTGCTGAAGTCACACTCGGCGCCTCGGCGTCGCTCTGCGGCTTGGTCGGTGGCCTCTACGCCTATGCCCAGAAGTCGGGCAACCAGTGGATCCAGAATTACGTCAAGCAATTCGCCATTTCGATGCTGATCATCGGCATCGTGGTGCAGGTGATCGACAACTGGGCCCACGTCTTTGGCTTCCTCGGCGGCTACGTAGCGGCTCGCTTGATGCGGCCGCTCGAAGATGAGACTCCCCGTCACCTGGTCGGCGCGCTGCTTTGCATGGCGGCGTTTGTGCTCGCCATCATCGTCTCGGTGATCGACGGCTGGCCGCTCTACCAATTGTTCGTCGCCCAGCGATAATCACCACCGCGGCGCGGGAGCGGGTGGTAAAATTGAGGATCTCTGGACGTCCGGAGCCACCCTATGGCGCCCTGGCGACAGCCATATAAGCCATAAACCGACGAAGAAGATCAGCGAGAGGGAGCGGCGGTGAAGCGTTTCGAGGTCCCCCCCCAAGTCGAAGTGAGCGGCATGGTCGTTTTGGCCGTGGTGGACGTGATGGGTGCATTCCGATCTGTGGCCCTGCGCATCCTGGAAAAAAACGGCATCAAGGATCCGCAACCCGATCAGTGGTTTCCACTCCGCGCTTGGCTCAGCTCTTTTGACACCATCGTGCGGGACGTCGGGCCGAATACCCTCCATCAGATCGGACGCCACGTCGCCAGCTCCGGGGAGATTCCCCCCGAGCTCTCCACCTTGCACGATGTGTTCTACGCCTTGGACGAGTCCTACTACTCCCAGCACCGGGGCGGCGGCGATATCGGGCACTACCACTACATCGGTACCGGAGAGCGCTCCGGCACCATGGTCTGCACCACGCCTTATCCGAGCGATTTCGACCGCGGCGTGATCACGGCCCTCGCCGAGCGCTTCGAACCGGTCTCCCTCGTGGACGTGAGGCTCGATGAATCCTCGGAAGCACGGACGGACGGCGGTCTTTCTTGTACCTATTTGATTAGCTGGTAGCTGGTCGAACCCGGTGAGCCGCTAAACGGACGAAAGCGGTGATGCCCAGGAGCTGTGGCAGGCGGCGAGGAAGGCTAGAATTGCCGGGATGTGTGAAAAATCCTCCCGCCTCCTGCTGACGCTCTCCCTCCTGCTGACCGCCTTGGCTTTTGTGCCGGTGCTCCAGGCGGCGCCGCCTCCGGAAGCCGTCGTCGCCTCGGAACGCGGCTTCGCCGAACTCGAAAATGAAAAACCCGAGGAGGCCGAGGCCTCCTATGCCCGGGTCATCGAGCTGATGCCGAAAGACCCGCTCGGACACGCCAACTTGGCGATTTCGCTGCTGCGGCAGCAGCGATTCGATGAGGCGCTGACGGCTATCGATAGGGCCCTCGAGCTGACGCCGGACCGGCCCGATCTCCTGGCCATCCGGGGCGAAGTCAGGCAGTGGTCCGGCGACCACGAAGGGTCTTTGGTGGACCTGGACGCGGCGGCCCTCGGGGCTCCCGACGATCTTGAGATCCAATATGCGGCCTACCAAGCCGCCACCACCCTGGTCGACGCGGATGACAACCCGCTGGCGGTTCGCACCCTCGGTCGCTTGGCGGAGCTGCGTCCCGAGAACCTGGTGGTCATCCTGCAGCGTCTCCAGGGGGCCATCGCCTCCGGCGATCGGCCGGTGGCCACCGCGGCCCTGATCCGGGTGGAAGAGCTGCTGTGGCAGGCGCCGGACCTGGCCCGTCGAGCCTTGGGTTTGGTGAAGGAGGCCCTCCGCTCCGACGACCTCGGCGACGCCCGGGTGCCGGCGGTGCGGCTCGAGAATGTGCTCAAAGTGCAGCCGATGTTCCGGGAGAGTCTTCGTGAGCTGAAGACCGGAATCCAGGGGATTCCCGTGCAGACCTTCCTCGGCGAGCCGCCCGCCGCCGACTTCGGGCCGCCGCGGGCGATCCGCTTCGCCGCCGAGACGATGGACGCCGTCGCCACGCTCGACGTGGCGAGCGGGGATTTTGACGGCGACTCCCGCCCCGACCTCGTTCGGCTGCGCGCCGACGGCGCTGTGGAGGTGCTACTCGCGGCGACGCTTTTCAAACCCACCGCGCTGCCGCCGGCGGGTGGACAAGACGGGCAAAACGGGAAGCCGCAGGGAATGGAACGCCTGCTGGTGATCGACCTCAATAACGATCATCAGCTCGACGTGCTCGCCTACGGCGCGACGTCGTCGACGATTTGGGTCGGCGGCGAAACGGGTCTCGAGCGCGCCCAGGTCGACCTCGGCCTCGGCGATATCGGCGCCCTCGAGCTGGCGGCCGTCGATTTCGATATCGAAGGCGACCTCGACCTCGCCGGGGTCGGCGGCTCGGCCGGCTCGGCCAACCTGTGGCGCAATAGCCTCATCGGACCCTTGGAAAAAGTCAGCAGCGGCGCCCTGCCCCCGCTGCCGTCGACGGCGGCGCAGGCGGTCACGGCTTCGGACCTTGACCGCGACGGTGACCTCGACATCCTCGTCGGCCACGGCCGCGGCTTGATGTGGCTCGACAATCTTCGCCAGGGCCGCTTCGTCGACCGCAGCGCCGCCGCCGGATTGGAGCCCCGGAGCGCCGTGCGCTCGGTCGTCGCCGCGGACCTCAACGCCGACGGCTTGCCCGAAGCGGTCGCCGCCGGCGACGGCTTGAGCATCTTGAAGAACGTCGACGGTCGCTTCGAGCCCTGGGACCTTGGCGGCCTCACCGATACCCTCCAGCTCGACCGGGTGATCGCCCTCGACGCCGATAACGACGGCCGCCGCGACCTCGCCGCCGTCGGCGCCGACGGTCTCCTGGTGCTATCCCACCAGGGCGGCGGTACCTGGCGCTCGCTGGCGATCGACGGTCTCGACCCGGAAAAGACATCGACGTTCGGCGCGGTGACCGCCGCCGACCTCGACCAGGACGGCGACCTCGACCTGGTCGCCGGCGGGCCGTCGGGGCTCGTGCGTTTCAAAAATCAGGGCGGCTCCGAAGCCAGCTGGTTGACCCTGCGCCTCACCGGCCTGGATAAAGGCAGCTCGAAGAACAACACCTTCGGCGTCGGTTCGACGATCGAGGTCAAAGTGGGCGGCGCCTACCAGTTCTATGAGGCGGCGGGCGACGCCATCCATATAGGCCTCGGCGAGCACAAGAAGGCCGACGTCGTGCGCGTGGTGTGGACCAACGGCGTACCGCAAAACCGTATCGACCTCGAAGGCAACCAGCGCCTGGTGGAAGAGCAGCTGCTCAAAGGCAGCTGCCCGTTCGTCTACGTGTGGGACGGCGAGGGCTTCGCCTTCGGCACGGACCTGCTGTGGGGGGCGCCGATCGGCTTGCCGGCGGCCCCCGGCGTGTGGGTGTCGAGCGATCCGACGGAGATTGTGCGCCTCGACGGCCTCGTGCTCGACGGCTCGCGCTACAAGCTGCGCATCACTGAGGAGCTTTGGGAAGCGGCGTTCTTTGACCGCCTGCGCCTTTGGGTCGTCGACCACCCGAACGAGGTCGAAGTCGCGTCGGCGCTGCGCATCGTGCCGGGTCGACCGTCGCCGGAGAAAGTGCTCGGCAGTCGCAGCGTCCAGCCGGTGGCGGCGGCGTGGGACGGTCGGGGGCGTGACGCCACCGACGACGTCGCCCGCCGTGACGACGTCTACGCCGACGGCTACACGCCGAGTCCCTACCAAGGGGTCGCCGCGGAGCCCTGGACCTTCACGATCGACCTCGGCGACGCGCCGGCGGCGCCGGTGCGGCTGCTGCTCGACGGCTGGATTTTCCCCTCCGACGCCAGTCTCAATCTGGCGGTGGCCCAGCGCGACGATCTTCCCTATCTGCCGCCTCGCCTGGAGGTGGAAGTCGACGGCGAGTGGCAACTGTTGATGGACGACGTGGGATTCCCCGCCGGCAAGACGAAGACCACCGTGGTCGATACGCCGGCGCTGCCCGCGGGCGCCAGCACGCTCCGCCTGGTGACGTCGCTGTGGCTGCATTGGGACCGCATCGCCTGGACCACCGACGTTGACGACGCGGCGCCGCAGGTGGTGGCGCGGCTTGAGGCGGACGTGGCGCAGCTGCGCTATCGGGGCTTTTCCGCCCTGGTCCGCCGGGCCCCCAACGCGCCCCATACCTTCGACTACCAAAAGACGCGTCTCGACACCCCGTGGAGCCCGTTCCCGGGTCACTACACGCGCTTCGGCGACGTGCGCGAGCTGCTCGCCGAGACCGATGATTTCGCCGCCATCCTCGGCCCCGGCGATGAGATCGCCGTCGAATTCGACGCCGGTGAGCTCGAGCCCGTCGCACCGGGTTTCACCCGGACGCTCTTCCTGGAGAGCCACGGCTGGGATAAAGACGCTGACCGGAACACCTACGAAGGTCAGCGTCTCGAGCCCCTGCCTTTCCACGCCATGGAAAGCTACGGTGACGCATTCCCCGAAACGCCGGACCACCGGCGCTACGTGGAAGAGTGGCTGACCCGCCGCGTCGACGGGTAGTTGATGGCCAAAGCGACTTCCGGAGTGGGCTGGCTCGCCTACCGGCTGGCCTTGAGCGCCGGCATGGCGGCGGCGGCGCCGGTGCTGATGGCCAAGAAGGGGGGCCACTACCGCCGCACGTTCAGCGGTCGGATCGGCCGCGGGCTCGGCCCTTCCGACGGCGTCGAACGGCTGTGGATCCACGCCGTGTCCGTCGGCGAGGCGGCGGTGGCGACGACGCTTGTCCGGAGGCTCCCCGGGACCCTCCCCGTGGTGTTGACCACCGTCACGCCCACCGGCCAAGAGCAGGCGCAAAAGGCGCTCGGGGACCGCGCGGACGTCGCTTACCTACCCTTTGACCTCGAGCGGCCGGTCCGACGCTTCATCGAGCGTTTCCGGCCGCGGGCGCTGGTCCTCGTAGAAGGTGACTACTGGCCGTTGGCGTTGGCCCACATGGCGCCGCGGGGGCGGATCGCGGTGGTCAACGGACGGATGAGCGACCGCGCCTTCCGGCGACAGTCGAAGATCGGTGATCTCAATCAGCTTTTCTATCGGCACGTCGACCGTTTCGGCCTGCAGAGCGAGCAGGACCTCCGGCGCCTCGAGCAGCTCGGGGTACCGGCCGATCGCCTGTCGGTGACCGGTAACTTGAAGTACGACGCCGCGGAGCCGCCCCGCCTGGAAGCGCTTGAGGCGCTGGTGGAAGCGACCGCCGACGGACGCCCGATCCTAGTGGCGGGTTCGACGATGGACGGCGAAGAGGAACAGGTACTCGCCGCCCACCGTCGACTGACGTCGGAGCACGGTCAAGAGGCGCTCTTGGTCCTAGCGCCCCGCCACCCCGAACGGTGGCCCTCCGTCGCGGCGCTCCTCGATTCGGACGGCCGGCCGTATGCGCAGCGCAGCGCCCTCGACGGCCCGCCCTCAGATCGCGTGGAGGTGCTCTTACTCGACAGTCTCGGTGAGCTGGCGGGTCTTTATCGGCTGGCGCAATCCGCCTTCATCGGCGGCACGCTGGTGCCGACGGGTGGTCACAATCCCCTCGAGCCGGCCCGCTTCGCGGTGCCGACGGTGGTCGGAGGCTCGATGGAGAATTTCCAGGATATGGCCGCGCGCTTCGACGGCGAAAAGGCGTGGTGGCGGGTCGACGGCTCGGCGGGGCTCGGCGACGCATGGCACGCGATCCTTGCGGATCCGACGACGTCGCGCGAGATCGGCGCCCGGGCCAAGGCCCTACTCGACGCCAATCGCGGCGCCCTCGACCGCAGCCTCGAGCTCATCGCGCCTTTGATTGAAGACGTTCACCGATGAGCCTGCCGATCGCCCCGCCCCCGAAGCCGCGCTCGCCGTGGCAGCGTTTTTACGCCGCCGGCCACCGATGGCGCCGGGACTATTGGCAAAGTCGGGCGCAGCGACTGCCGAGGCCGGTGGTGAGCATCGGCAACCTGTCGTGGGGCGGGAGCGGCAAGACCCCGATGACGGCGGCGGTGGCCGCGTCCCTGCGCGACGGCGGCCGACGGGTGGCGATCTTGTCGCGCGGATACGGTTCAAAGGGCGAAGGCGTGCGCATCGTGAGCCGCGGCGAGGGCCCCCTGCTCGGGCCGCGTCTCGCCGGCGACGAACCGGTCTTGCTCGCCGGGGCGCTGCCGGGTGTTTCCGTCATCGTCTGCCCGGACCGTGCGCTGGGCGGCCGCCATGCGCTGGAACGGCTCGACGAGCCGCCGGACGTTTTCCTCCTCGACGACGGTTTCTCCCACCTGCGCCTCGCCCGAGACGTCGACATCCTGCTTTTTCCCGCCGAAGACCCCTTCGCCGGCGGTCGACTGCCGCCGGGTGGACGGTTGCGAGAGCCGCTCGAAGCGTCGAGCCGCGCCCACGTCGCCGTCTTGACCTCCCACCGCGGAGACCCCGGTGCCGGCGAGGACTTGGCCCGGGCCCTCAGACCGCACGGCTTCGCCGGCCGCGGCTTCGTCGCCGGCGTCGAGATGGCGCCGGCTCGGCCGTATGTCGCGGCGTCGGGGCCCATCAAGGCGGGCGCCCGCGTGCTGGTGGTCGCCGCCATCGCCCGCCCGGAGCGCCTGGTGGAGAACGTGCGCGGTCACGGCTTCGAGATCGTCGACCAGGTATTCCTTCCGGACCACCACCCCTACCCGGACGACAGCCTCGGGAAGATCAGGGCCGCCTTTGACGCCGGTGGCGCTGAGTGGATCCTGACCACCAGCAAAGACCTGGTCAAACTCCAAGGCCGACTCGAACGGCCGCTGGCGGAGATGCCGATCCACGCCCGGCCGGAGGAGGACTTTTTCCGCTGGCTAGATCGCAAGCTCAAGGACGTCGAGGCGTCGCCGGAAGTCTAGGAACCCGCTGTCGAGACGGGGTCGCGCCTCACCTCCATGAACGCCCAGGCGGCCAGAGCGAAGAGCGAGAGCAACGCGGCCGTGACGGCGAGGCGCGTGGGCCCGCGGTCGATCCAGATTTCTACCCGGTGCTCACCCGCCGGCACGACGACGCCGAGCTTGTGGATATTGACCACCGCCGTTGCCACCGGCTCGCCGTCGATCGTCGCCCGATAGGTCGGCAGCCAGGCCCGGCGGGTCAAGAGCACGCCGCCGTCGCCGGACTCGGTGTCGAGGACCAGCCGCTCGAGGCGGTTTTCCACCACCTCGACGCGGCCGCTTTCGCCATTGATGGATTGCGGCAGGTCGATGCTGCGAACCACGGCCGTGGTGCGGGCGTCAAAACTGTCGGAGACGATGATCTCGAGGGCGGCGTTCAGATGCGGAGTGCCGATCGCCCGGCCCGCTAGGGCGAAATGAGGTGCCGGACGCTCGACGGCGTAGACCGAGTGATCCCAGGCGCCGCCGGTCTCGGTATGCAGCAAGGTGGCTTCGTCCTCGGGGACGCCTTCGAGCGGTCGGTGCATGAAGAGTCGATCGACCCCCGACGCGGCGAGGACGCGCAGACTCTCGGCGTCGTCGAGCTCGGCGAGGGACTGGGTCAAGCTGATGTTGACGAAGGTGTCGAGGCCTTCGGGGCTGTGGTTGAAGTCGTAGCGGCGTCGGTGGAGCGTGCCTGAGAAATGGCCCATGGACGTGAAGTTTTCGCGGTTGAGCCAAAAGAAGCGTCGGTCGGGGAAGCGCATGACGTGCTCGCCCGATAGGTTGCCGAACATGCCTTGGAAGGCGCCGTGCACGCCGTGCTGGTCCTCGCCGATATGGGCTAGGAGGGCCGGCTCGCGGGTGTAGGCGGCGGTGTCGTCGCTGTCGTAGAGCGGCTGGAGCAGAAAACACTGGGAGGCGACGTGGGCGGCCACCAGGAGGGCGACGGCGATCCCCGGCTTGGTTTTCAGCCAGCGGCACGCGAACCATAGGGCGGCGGCGGTGACCAGGATGAAAAAACAGAGCGTCAGCCAGCGCAGGCGCTCGGCGGCAAAAAACGGGCCGCGCAGGGTCGCGGGATCCATGGACTGGAGGAGACGGGCGAACGGCGCCGGCAGCACGAGGAAGAGCAGCCACAGCCCGAGGTAGCCGAGCGACGCGATCCCCAAGAGTCGACGCAGCAGCGGTCCCCGCCCTTCGCGCAGCGCCCGCTCGAGGCCGAGGCCGGCGAGCAGCGAGGCGGCGACCGCGACCAGCAGCCAGGCTTTGATCGGGTAGCGCAGAACGGACGCCCCGGGCAGGCGGTAAAGCCACCACATCGCCGGGTTGTAGATCCCGAGGGTCAAGAAACCGCCGACGGCGATCCAGCCCCACGCCCACTGACCCATCCGGCGGCCCCGGGGTCGGCCGGCGATGATCACCAAGACCAGGGCCAAGGTCCCGGGGTAAAGCGCGTAGAGCAGCGGCGGGTTGCCGCCGAAGAATTCGCGACCCCAAAAATCGTAGCTGAGCGGCCCGAAGAAAAACGGCATCAGCCATTCGAGTGCGGTGCGCGGATCCCAGCTTTGCGCCAAAGCCGCTTCCATGCTGTAGCGCCAGTGGCCGCGGAATGACGCCGGCAGAATGCGCAGCATTTCCACGATCATCGGTAGTGTCACCGCCGTGCCGAGGCCGAAGGCGACGGCACATCGGGGAACGAAGCGCGTCCAAGGCGTCGACGGTCCGGGGATCGGGAGCAGCATCACCGAAAGCGCCATCAGTCCGGCGAGCGCCGCATAGAGGGGGTCACCGCCGAGCACGATCAGCGTCCATAGGGCGCCGGCCGCCGGCCACCGTCCGGGTCGGCCCCGGCGCGCTTCGAGGCATGCGGCCACCAGCGCCGGGGTCCAGGTGGCCGCGGCGATCAGGTTGTAGAGATTGAAGAGGGAAAGGAAATAGCCGCTGGTGGCGTAGATAGCCCCCGCCGCCCAGGCCGACGGCCGGGAGAGCCCGAAGGCCCGGGCGAGCCAAAAGAGCGCAAAGGGCGCGAGCAGCCAGTGGACCCAGACGTGGGCATTCATCGCCCACAGCGGCGAGGCGACGAAGAAAAAGACGTTCGTCGGGTAGAGCGGTAGCGCGTTAGGGTTCCCGAGCAGCGGCTGACCGCCGGAGCGGTACGGGTCGATGGTCGGGAGCAGGTGCCCGTCGGTGAGTAAGTTGGCGTGGGCGGCCTTAAGCGGCAGGTGCGAAGTGAGGAAATCTCGGTGGTAGAGCGTGCCGCTACCGTCGATTAAGGAGGCGGAGGAAAGGGCGAGAATCGCCAGCGTCGGAACGATGAGAAGCAGGCTGAATCGGCGCATTTTTCCTCAGGCGCGTGGCGGTCGGGGAACGAGCGGGCTGATGTGGACCGGGGGCGGTACCGAATCTAAGCTAACATCCGACGCCCGAAAGACGTCTTTTCGACGGGAGATTCCGCATGCCACCTGTCCTTAAAGCGATGCGTCCGGTGCAGTGGGTGAAGAACGTTTTCGTGCTCGCCCCCCTGGTCTTCGCCGAGCAGCTCCTCGAGCTCGATTTGCTGCTGAAAGCAGGCTTCGCTTTCCTGGCCTTCTGCTGGGCCGCGAGCGCGATCTACCTGGTGAACGACCTCCGGGATCGGGAAGACGACCGCAAGCATCCATTGAAGAAAAACCGGCCGATCGCCTCGGGGGCTCTGTCGGTCGGCGCCGCGACGGCGACGGCGGCGCTGCTGGCGGGCGCCGCCATGGCGCTGTCGTTCTACCTGGGGACCAAGTTCGCAATACTCCTGGGGACCTACTTGGCGATCAACTTCGCCTACTCGAACGGCCTCAAGCGGGTGGTCATTCTCGACGTCATGGCGGTCTCGAGCGGCTATGTGATCCGCGTGATGGCGGGGGCCGCGGCCATCGATGTGGGCGTCTCGCAGTGGCTGCTTTTGTGTACGACTTTCCTGGCGCTCTTCCTGATTTTCTCGAAGCGTCGCCACGAGCTGATCCTGCTCGCCGATAGCGCCTCCGGCCACCGGTCGGTGCTCAGCCACTACAGCCCGACCTTCCTCGACCAGATGATCAACGTCGTCACCGCGTCGACGGTGGTGTCCTACTCGCTCTACTGCGTGGATGAATCGACCATCGCCCGCTTCGGCAGTGAGCGCTTGGTGTGGACACTGCCGATGGTGCTCTACGGCATCTTTCGCTACCTCTACCTGATCTACCAGCGGCCTGAGGACCGCAACCCCACCGAAGCGCTGCTCTCGGATTGGCCGTTCGTGGTCAACGTGGTGATTTGGGGTCTGGTGGTCGTCTGGGTGGTCTACCTATGACGGCTTTCCCCCGGAAGGCACGTCGTGCGGCTCGCCTGGCCTCGGGGTCCAAGGGCGTCGTGTTGATCCTGGCCCTGCTTGCGCTCTCCGCCGGAGCCCAGCCGCCGATCGCCCAGAGGCCTGACGTCCCGTCGCCGAGCGCGCCACCGTCGCCGGACGCCACGCCCATCGAAGCTTTGGCGGCCGGTTTCCCGGCCCCCGGCGGCGCGCTCCGCATCGGCCTGTGGATGGGCCGTCCACTGATGTCGGCGTCGGCCGGTGAGCTGCGCTCGACGGCTCGACTCGTGGCTCCGGGCGGCGAGGTCGACGCCTTCACCGTCAAAGCCACACTCGACCCGTCGGACCTTGAGGGCCGCGATCGCATTCAGGTCTACGGCGATCTTCTGGCGCCGCCCGGAAGCTATGAGCTCGAGCTCGAGCTCACCCTCGGTCCTGATACGGCCCGGGCGACCTTCCCCTTTGAGGTTGAACCCCCGTCGCCGGATCGGCCGAGCCTGCTGCCGCCCTTCTTCCTTGACGACGAGGGCCTGGTGGCGCCTTTTTTCGAGGGACCCGCGCCGCGCGAGATGCCCGCGGACTATCCCTTCATGGCGATCGGCGAGTCTTTCGTGCCGGATATCTCCCCGCGGGTCACCGAAGAGATGCCGCGCAGTCGGGTGTGCTTGATCGGCCGCGGCCTCGGCGATGAGAAGACTTTCCTCGAGTCGGGCCTGGTCTTTGCCGACGGCACGCTCCTGAGCAAAGAGCGCCTGGCGGCCGTCGGCCATGATGAAACCGACGAGACCGGTTACGAGACGCTCTGCCTCGGCCTCGACACCCAAGGTCTCGAAGTCGGCAGCTACCAGCTCAATGTGGTGCTCCACGATTTCGAAAATAAGACCTCAGACGCCACCGAGCTGCAGTTCGAGATCAGACCGGCGCCCTAAGTCCACGGGAACCCCGCAGCTCACGCGGCCTCGAGCCACGCGGCGAGCTTTGTGGTAGGTTGTCCGCGAACACAGACCTGCCGGACATGAGCCGCCCGGCGGGATGGTAAAGGCTCAAGACCCATGACGGCCGACTGGCCTGCGAGAGAGGCGCCCCGCCGCTCGCACCTTTTTCCCGCGGTGAGAGCGGACGTTTTTGCGGAGAGCGCGGAGGAGAGCTGCCGCCGAGAGAAACCCCGTAGTCGCGGTCCGCCGTGGGGACGGACCGACTCGACGACCGTTGCTTTCTCGGCCGCACTGGCCGCATCCCCCATCGCCGACGCCCTGAATCTAGATCGCCGTCGGCCCTACGCCTCCGGGACTTCAGCCCCCTCGGAGGGTTCCTCGTCCGGGCTGTTTACATGTTTCGATGTGAGCTTTGTGAGAAGAGCGTCCCGAGCGGAGTCGGGGCGAAGAGAGTCGTGCTCGAAACCCGCGAGCGTCGCTACCCGCGCCGCAAGGAGGCCCATCCTTACCGCAAGGGGGGGCAGAAAAAGCGCAGAGACGATCCCGGCGGCCTCGGCCGCGAGATCGTGCGTGAGGCCTTGGTCTGCGTCAGCTGTGCCGCAGGGTCGCAGAAGCCGCAAGGGTTGAACCGGATCTAGGTCTGGACAAGCTGCCCGGTGGGTAGCCCCTTGGAAGCGGGGCGACGTCGCCCCGCTTCGCTCGGTCCCCTAGATCTCTTTGCCGGTGTAGAGCGAACCGACGGCGTCGGCGTAGCCGTTGTAGGGCAGGGTCTCGCGGGTCTTGCCGCTGCCGATGTCCTCTTCCCAGCGCTGGGACCACCGCGGGTGAGGCTTCTCGGGCTCGACGTTGGAGTAGAAACCGTACTCGCGCGGCTGGAGGTCGTTCCAGAACGTACCCGGCTGCTTTTTGGTGAATTCGATGCCGACGATCGATTTGGCGCTCTTGTAGCCGTACTTCCACGGCAGCATCAGGCGCCACGGGGCGCCGTGCTGCATCGGCAGGGCGTGGCCGTAGGCGCCGACGGTGACCAGCGCCAGGTCATGGCGCGCTTCGTCGAGGCGCAGGGCTTCCGTGTAGGGCCACGGATACCAACCCTGGCTCTTCTGGCCGGGCATCCCTTTCTTGTCGAGCACCGTCACGAAGCGCACGAATTTGGCGGACGCCGTCGGCTCGAGGTAGTCGATCAATGACTTCAAGGGGAAGCCGATCCACGGGACCTGCATCGCCCACCGCTCCACGCAGCGGAAGCGATAGACCCGCTCCTCGAGCGGGAAGCGGGTGAAGAAATCGTCGAGGTCGAGGGTGCGCGGTTTCTTCACCAGGCCGTTGACTTCGACCTTCCACGGATCCACCGGATAGTCCTTCGCCAGCTCCCAAACGCGCTCTTTGGCGGTGGTGAACTCATAGAAGTTGTTGTGGGAACCGGCGATCCCCTCGTCGGTGATCTCGCGGTCGTCTCCGATCGTGTAGCTGGCGTTGCGCTTCGCCGGGAATTTATCGGCGAAGCGCTTTCCGACGGCGGGCTTGAGGTGGACTCCCGCATTAGCCTCGGCGAAGGCGAGCTTGGGCACCGAGAGGGCGATGCTACCGAGGCCCAGTCCGCGGATGATCTGTCGACGATTGAGATAGACCCCTTCGGGCGTAGCGTCACGCTCGGGAAGGCGCCAAGAGGGCGGGACGTGGAATGAGGTCATGGTCGTCTCCGGGGCTGGGGCGGTGCTGGTTCTAGGCCGGCCGGTTGGGATCGTATGTCGGATGAGACGAAACGCCAGGTCAAAACCCGCGTCGCAGCGGCCCACGATTATATTCCCCCCGCCGCTCGGGCGGATTTGGGGCGGAATGGTCGAGGTCGGCGGGCGGGGTCTTTGCCGAGTTTTACGGCGGCGAGGCGGCCACGGATGGTAGATCCCGTGGTTATACTGCGCGCGATTCCAAGACATTCCGATTGATCCGGACCCGATGACTTTGTTCATGAACTGGCGCCACCGCGCTCAGTAACTTTGAGGACACTACTGTGAAAGCGCTGATTCTCGCCGGCGGCAGCGGCACCCGTTTTTGGCCGCTCTCCCGTCGACGTCGCCCGAAACAGCTGCTCGGCCTCGACGCCGGCACTTCCTTGCTGAGGTCTACCGTGGACCGGCTGGCTCCCCTGATTCAACCTGAGGACGTGTGGATCTGCACGACCGAGCTGCTCGCCGACGCCATCCGCGCCGAGCTGCCGGAGGTTCCGGACCGGCAGGTGCTTGCGGAGCCCGAAGGCCGCAATACGGCGCCCGCCATCGGCTGGTCGCTGGTGGCGATGGACGCCGGCGACGACCTGGTCGCCGTCCTGCCGGCGGACCACCTCTTCGCCGACCCGGAATCGTTCCGTGGCCAGCTCGAGCTCGCCGCCGGCTACGCGCGAAGGGACGACCGGGTGATGACCATCGGCGTCACGCCGCGGTGGGCGGAAACGGGCTACGGCTACTTGGAGCTCGGGGCGAGCCTCGGCGACGACGGCGCCCGCGAAGTCACGCACTTCCGCGAGAAGCCAGACGCCGACACCGCCCGCGCCTACGTCGACGGCGGCAATCACTTGTGGAACGGCGGAATCTTTGTCTTTCAAGCGTCGACGCTTCTCGGTCACCTGGTGCGCTTCGAACCGGAAATCGGTGCAGGACTCGAGCGCATCAAGAACTCCCCGTCGGATCTAGCTGCGGCCTATGGCGAGCTACCGTCGATCTCCATCGACTACGCGGTGATGGAGCGCCTAAGGGGCATCGGCACGGTACCGCTTGACGGCGGCTGGAGCGACCTCGGATCGTGGGAAGCCCTCGCCGAAATCATGCCGAAGAATGAAGAAGGCAACGCTGTGGAAGGGGATGTCATCGCCGTCGACAGTCGCGACAACCTGCTCTACGCCGATCAGGGAACCGTGGCGGTGGTCGGTGTGGAGGGGCTCGTCGTCGTCCGCACAGAAGATACGGTGCTGGTGATCCCGCGGGAGCGGTCCCAGGACGTGCGCGCGATCGTCGCCCGGCTGAAGGCCGACCGTCGGGACGACCGGCTCTAAGGTCCGCTGTCTTATTGAAGCGCTAGCGGGCCCGCGACGTCGAGCCGTGCCCATCCTGCGGGCGGCGGTGATCGCGGGCGAGCCGCTGGCGCAGGTCGGGGGCGAGTTGGGGTTGGCGGGGCTCGAGCCAACCCCGCTGACGGGCGACGGTGCGGAGATTGCGCAGCAGGCGCGTCGTGACCTGGGTGGCGGCGGATCGCACCCGCCGCGACGTACCTTGATGGGTGATGCGTACGCAAAACGCGACCCGCGCGTGCGGCAGCGGCCCGAAGCCGATGTAGTTCACGTGGAAGCCGTGGGCCGGGTGGGAGGCGGTGCCGGTCTTCATCGCCACCGGAAAACCGCGCGTCTTCATGCGCATGCCCGTCCCCCTTTCAGCCACGGCGCGCATGCTCTGGCGAAGCACGTCGGCGTGGGCGGGGTCGAGCACCGTGCGGTTGGGTGCGGCGTCGAGGGGCCGCGGGTGGAGGCCGAGACGGCCGTCGGCGGCGCGCACCAAGGCGGGTTCCGGCAATTCGCCGCCGTTGGCGACGACCGCCGCTAGCAGGGCGGCGTGCAGCGGCGTGATGTCGCTGGCCTCGAGGCCGATCGCCAGATCGGCGAGCTGACGCTGGTCGCCGCCGGCGGTGACCACGCGGCCCGCCGGGAAACGAATGCCCGCCGACGCCCGGAATGGCCGATCGAATCCGAAGCGGCGGAGCTCTCCGAGCAGCGCCGGTCGGCCGATTTCGGTGGCCAGCTCAGCAAACGCGACGTTGCAGGACACGGCCATGGCGCGGTCGAGGCCGCGCAGCGGCCCGGCGATCACCGGGCAGTAGAGGCGCTGGCCGGAGTAGCTCAGATGTCCCCGGCACGCCATGCGTCGGAGGCGGGCGTCGGGATCGCCGCCGTCTCGGAGGTAGGCGGCGGTGGTGATGAGCTTTGAGATGGAAGCCGGCTCGCGCATCTGCTCAAACGCCGGGGTGCCGCCTTCGCGCCGCAGAGTCTTTCGGTCGCTGACCGCCGCGAGCACGTCGCCGTTCCACGGATCGACGAGCACGATCGAGCCGCGGAAGCGACCGAAGGCGCGCCTCGCGGCTTCGGAGAGCTCGCGGTCGAGGGTCGTATGGAGGGTGTGGGCGCCGACCCCATCGGCGGCGTCACCGAGGATCGCCGGGATCAGCTGCGGATCGAGTCCGTCGGCGAGCTTCAAGCCCCCGGCGTTCAACTGGCCGAGGGCCTCGCCGTCTCGAAAGCGAAGCGAGACGCCGCTCTCCGGAGCTCTCAGGTGCTCGGCCACGCGGCGAGCCAGGACGCTCTCGCCGCGCCACGTCGACGTCGCGGCCCGATAGAGCGCCGGTTCCGCAATCACCTCGCCGGTCTCGATGCGCGCCGCGAGCGTCACCAGCTCCGGCACTTCCGGGCCGAGGGCGGTGGCGAGGTCGGTCAGGCGCAGGACGGAATCAAAATCGCCCCGGGCGAAGGCCGCGCGGGCGAGGAGCGTGAGGTCGAAGGCGCTTGGGTCCAGCTGGGCAGCCCGGACCTCGAAACCGAGCCGCTCGGGCAGCGGTAGCTCATCTTCGAAAGCGCGCACCACGAACCGCGCCGTGCGCACATCCTGGCCGTGGAAGAGTGGCGAGCCGAGGTCGCGGAGGACCGAGCGCGAATCGTCGATATCGCCGGCGAGCAGCAGCTCGGACAGGCGGTGGATCTCGGCTTCCCCCCGGGCCCATGCCGCCGCCAGGGCGAGCGCCAGTGCGGTCAGGGTCAGCGGCACGCACCAAGAGAGCGTCCGCCGGATTTTTGAGAGTCGGGTTTTTTGCATCGGAGAAAGAAGCTCTGGATGCGCCGACCGAACGGTCGGAGGGCGATTGTAATACGAAGAAATCCAAGTGATTCAAGACCACAATTTATGGTGTGTTTGCCAAGGAACGAGCGGATTCGGCATCGGTTCTATAATTGAGCCATGCCCAAAGTCCTCGACTACAACGCAACCCTGGTGGAACGCCAGGACCTGACCCCTGCGCTCGCGATATTTACCCTTCGCTGTGATGAGCCCTTCGACGATTTTGTGCCGGGGCAGTACATGACGATCGGCATGAACAACGAAGAGGTCGCGGAGCTGGGTTCGGTTCGGCGGCCGATGTCGCTCGCGTCGGCGCCCCAGGACGAGGGCGGCCGCGAGTTCTACATCCGTTTCGTGGATCATCCGGAGTCCGACAATCCGCTGACCCACCTGCTGTGGCGGACGAAGGTCGGTGATCGGCTTTACATTCGACCGAAGGCGGTTGGACACTTCACCGTGCCCCATACCGTCGGCGCCGACGATCCCCGCGTGCGGGTGACCGTCGCCGCCGGCACGGGTCTCGCTCCGTTCATCAGCATGGTGCGCCACGAGATCCGCCAGGATCCTGAGGTTTCTTTGGCCCGTTGGGCGATCCTGCACGGCGCCTCTTACCCCGCGGACCTCGGCTATCGCGAAGAGCTCGAAGGCCTGGCGCAGCGCAACGGACTGGTCTACGCGGCGACCGTCAGCCGCCCGAAAGAAGCGCCGGATTGGCAGGGCGACGTCGGCCGAGTGGAAGACTATTTCCGCGCCGATCGTCTGCCGGAGCTCGAAGGAAGACTCGGCCTCGAGGTCGGCGGGCTGGTGCCGGAGAACGCGGTCATCTACATCTGCGGTCTCCAGGGCACCATTGGCCAGACGCTGACGCGGATGATCGGCCGGGGCTTTGTGCCGGACAACAAGCGAATCCGCCGCGTGCTCGAGGTGCCGGATGACGCGCCGGCGAGCCTTTTCTTTGAGCAATACGACAAAACGCCGGTGATCCCGATCGACGACGAGGCAGAGATGGTTCGGCTTCGCGCCGAGCTGCACGCGGCCATCCGCTGAGATGGCGCGCCCCCTGCGCGTGCTCGAGCTCTACGCCGGCATCGGCGGGCTCGCGGCGGCGCTCGGCTCGGCGGCGGAGATCGTCGCCGCGGTCGATATTAACGGCGGGGCCCTCGAGGTCTACGGTCACAACTTCGGCCACCGGCGCATCACGGCCCTACTGGAGAGTCTCCGCGCTGATGAGCTGGGCGACCTCGGCGCCGACCTCTGGTGGGCGTCGCCGCCTTGCCAACCCTTCACCCGGCGCGGGCAGCGTCTGGACCTTGCGGACCCGCGGGCCAAGACATTCAAGGTCTTCGTCGAGCGCCTGGAGGCGGTGCGCCCGCGCTATGTGGCGCTTGAGAACGTCGTCGGATTTGAGCGCTCCGACGCTCGGCAGCTGCTCGTCGCCGCCTTGGAGCGTTCGGGCTATCTCCACTCGATGTGGGAAGAGGTGATCTGTCCGAGCGACTTCGGATGGCCCAACCGACGGCCCCGCTACTACCTGGTGGCGAGTCGAAGGGGCGCGTTTCGCGACCGCACGACGCCTCCGCCTCGCCGCCGATCGTTGGCGTCGCTGCTCGATCAGTCGGCCGACCCGGAGGCGAGTTCCAGTGGAAACCCGGACCTTGAGCTGGATCCGGAGGTCCTCGTTCGCTATCGGCACGCCATCGAGATCTTGGATCGCGACGATCCTGCGGCGATGACGGCGTGCTTTACCTCGGCCTATGGACGTTCCCCGGTCCGCAGCGGCTCCTATGTGAAGACGGCCATCGGCGCCCGCTACTTCACTCCGCTTGAGATCCTGGGTCTCTTGGGTTTTCCGGAGACCTACCGGCTGCCGGCCTGGGCCGCCGGGCCCGGAAACGGACGAAAAAAAGCGTGGCGTTTGGTCGGAAATAGCCTCTCGCTACCGGCCGTGCGCCACGCTCTATCCTGGTTTCCGGAGCTTCCGCTCGGAATCGAGGGCTGGTGAGGATCAAAAATCAGATTCATCCTCCACGGCGAGTCCGCGGACCCATTTTGCGCAGCGCCACGGGTCGGTGCGCGGTAGCACCAGTCGCAGCGGCCCGCCGTCGCTTCGCGTCAGCGGTTCACCGTCCACCTCATAGGCCAGCACGCCGCCTTCGCGGATGAGTTCGTGTAGGCCGTAGCGGGTGAAATAACCGCCGTCGGAAAAAAGCGTCACGCGGATCGCGCTCGGCTCGACATCGGCTTGGCGCAGGACGTAGTGCAGGGATGCGCCATGCCAGGTGCGCCGCGGGCGGTGGATGGAGCGGGTGTCGAGGTCGGCCTTCACCGACGCCGTCGGCAGGGAAGTGATCGTGTCCCAATCCAAGGCCAGCGGCTGGCGCACGGCGCCGAAAACGCTGACCTCGAAGTCGTCGAGGTTGATATTCAAACCGCGGTCTGGCCACGTGCGGGGGGTCGCCACTTCGGGTGCGTTCGCCGCGCGGATGCGTCGGGCGGACTGGTGTGGCGCTTCCCGGCGAACCAGGTGGCGGCGGGGGTTGCTATAGGTATCGCTCATGCGTAGTACTTCCATATCGGGAGCCTCCATATCGTGAAAAAGCGTCTGATGCCGGCAGAACCCTTCGCTTTTGGGCGAAAAAGTTCGAAGAGGAGGGTTGTGTGAGAGAAAGTCAGCAACCGGCATCAGCGCGTGCTCTTTATGAAAAGCAAGAAGCATGCCGGCTGTTGAGCCGGGTCTTCACGCGCGAGGGTGTCTCGACAGTGCCCGAAAATCACTGATTTCAAAGGGCTTAGCAGCCCGTGCTTGTTTCGGGGTCGCTCGAGGCGCCGACGAAGGGGTATGGGAAGAACTCCCAGATTCACCGTTCGTCGCTAGAGGGTACGGAGAATGGGACCGATCGGATCTTGCTCGACGCTCGACCCGTATTTCCGGTGCCGTCGGCGCCCGAAAGCCCCGGGAGGTCTTCGCTAGTCGAGTCCGAGGCCTTCGTCGAAACCCGCTTCCGCGAGTCGGCGCTTGAGGTCCATGGCGTCGAAAGCCGCCAAAAGGTCGAGACCGTCGTCGAAACGTTCGACGCTAAAGGGCCGACAGGCGCGGCGCACGACGTCGCCGTAGGGGGCGGGGACGGTCGCGAGGTCCTCTTCCGTCGGCGCGCCGGTCAAAGGCTCATTCGTCCTCTCGCGATGCGACAGGATGTCGAAGAGCACGAGGCCGATCGAGTAGATATCGCTGCGTCGGCTGTACTCGCCCGAGCGCAGCACTTCCGGCGGCCATCGGCCCGGATCTCCCACCTGGCGGCCGTCGAGATCGTCCTCAGGTATCGCTTCAAGGAAGTGGTCGAGCTGGGCCGTCGGCCGTCCGCCGGAGGTCGTCACCCAGACGTTGCGCGGCCGCAGGTCGCGATGGAGCAAGCCGGCGCTGTGCAGGGCGGCGAGGCCTTCAAGGGCGTCCCGGGCGAGGGCCAACCGCTGCGGCCACGCGTCGCCTTCGCCTTCGGCGAGCCAGTCGACGAGGGACACGCCGGGTTCCCAGGCCTTGACGACACAGAGGTAGGGCTCATCGACGGTGACCGCGAGCACGCCGGCGAGATTCGGGTGCTCCAGCTGGCCGAGCAGGCCGAGGACCGCGCGGCGCCTTAGGGCTAGCTCCGGGTTTTCATCTCGCTCGATCGTCGTCAGCTCGGCGATGGCCTGGCGGTCCCCCTCGCGCTCGTCGCGGACGAGGAAAGCTTGGGTGAGCCCGCGGCTGTGGAGCTTGCGCACCACCGAATAGCGATTGGCGATTTTCGAAAATTCGAGCATCGAGCTCAGCGTCCGAGGGGCTCGACGGCGATGTCTTTGAAGGTCACAGACGACACCAGGCGTAAGGCGGCTGTCGATTCCGGGGTCAGTCGGTCCACGGTCAGCTCCGGGCCTTCGACGCCGAAGTTATTCTGATCCTTGAAGAGCATGCCGCCGAGGCGCCGAGGGTTCTCGAGCGTCCTGAAGCGGAGGCCGCCGGGGTTGCCCGAGTAGCTATAGGCGAACTGCACGAGTTCGGCGGTCTCGGCGTCAAACCAGTACAGGTAGACGTCATCGGCGTCGGTCGAACTGCCCTCATCGAAGCTCACCCGCACCTTGTGGAGCGAGCGGCCGCCCCAATCCTCAACGCCGAGGTCCTCCTTCCAGACGCTCGGATCGTTGAGTCGGAAGGGGAGGAAGGGGAAATAGACCCGCGCCATGGCCCAGTCGCGATAGCTCTGGCGATCGTCTCTCGGGACGTCCATCGCCTGGCCGTCGCGCCACGCCTCGAGGTCGATATTGCCGGAGAGCACCCGCAGCGTGCCGTCGCGGCTCGGGCCGCTGACGTCATAGGAGAAGACCTCTCCGTCCATATGCACTTCAACATCGCTGCAGCCGGACTGGGAGCACTGCTTGAGCGTGGTGAGGCTGTGGAGATAGGCGTCACCGCCGTGGTGGGCGATGGCGCGGTCGACGATGTCGAGACGGCGCGCTTTCTCCGGCGCGCGGGCGGCGACCAGTGCGAGCCGGGAGCCGTCGGCGTTGACCGCCAACCGGGTGATGCCGAAAAGGCCGTGGCGGCCGAAGTCGGCGACCTCGCGCCAGGGGCTATCGGCGTCGCCGGTCGAGATCAGCAGTCGACTGCCGTCGCCGCCGAGGGCGGAGCCGTCGGGCAGAAAAGCCACGTCTTCACGCGTCTTGAGCGCCGGCGCGAGGGTGCCCACGCGGTCGCCTTTTTGGGTCAGCGACGCCACACGCCATCCGTCGACGCTCTTATCGATGAAGCTAAAGGCGTCACGGCCGGGGATGCGGTGCAAGGAGCGACCGATATCCGCCGACACGGTGCGCGGCTCGTCCGGACGGTCGAGGGAGACCCGGACCAGGCGGTGGGGTTCATCCAGGACGAAGAGCACCAGCTCACGGCCGTCGGCGGACCAGGCGTGGTAACCCACGGGCATCACATCCGGCAGGATCAGCTCGGGTTCGCCGCCGTCAAGCGGAAAGCGCCACAGCCGCTGGCGGCCATCGGCCTCGACGCGGATCACCGAGATCGCGTCATCCCCGGGAATCGGCGTGGGTGAATATTCGCTCTCCGGGGTCTCGAAGAGCGGTTTCGGTTCGCCTGGACCGGACGGCGCGCCGAGCTCGATCTGCCAGATATCGGACTGCTCGCCGCGGATCGACGTGTAGAAGATGCGGTCGCCGCTCGCGGAAAACGACGGCTGGTTGTCATAGCCGTCGCGGTCGGTGAGCCGCGTCGGCTCGCCGAAGGAGGGCCCGCTGTCGCCGGTCTTGATATCGACCACGTAGAGGTCGCTGGCGCCTTGGCCGTAGAGCGGCGGGGTCAAGACGAGCAGAGCGAGCAATAGAAATCTCAAACGGGACATCTCATCCTCCAGGTTTCCCGCATTATGTCCGATGCCCCGGAGCGACGTCGGCCTCGAGCGGCAGCGCCTCCGTTCGGAACCAGCGCTCGAGGGCCGCTTTCGGCGCCGATCGCCGCGCCTGGATATAGCGACGTCGGCCCAGGATGGCCCGGCGGTGACGCCAAAGCCACAGGTAGGCGTCGAAAGAGCTGCGCTCGAAGAGCACGACGTAGAGGAAGGCGGCCAGGTCGCGAAGCGTCGCGGGGAGCGCCGTTCGGACGAGATTGGCGGGGGTTTGGTGGTAGACCCGCAAGAGGTAGCGGTTCTTGAGGGAGTGGCGATTGATGGCGGCGGGCAGGGTCCGCCGGTTCGAGGGCACCACCCGTCGACGGTGCTCGGCGACAGCCTCCGGGGCGTAGATCACGCGCCATCCTCGCCCGTGGAAGCGAAAGCAAAGCTCAGCGTCTTCACGGTAGGAATGGAAGAATTCGTCGAAGACTTCACCGTCGGCGAACGCCACGTCCCGGAGGGCACCCCGGCGGTAGATCGTCGCGGCGCCGGTGGCGCCGAAGACCTCTTCGGCCTGGGTCAGCTGGCCGCGGTCGGGCTCTCCGGAGGCGCGATCGAAGTGGCGCCACGCCGGGTGAAGGACCATGCCGCACGCGTCGATCAGGCGTTCGCCGGAGGTCGCCGCGGGGCGGACCAAGCGGCCGGTGACGGCTGCGGTCCGCGGGTCGTCGAAGTAGGGCAGCGCCCGCGACAAAAAGTCCGGGTCCGGCCGGGCGTCGGCGTTGAGTGCGAACACAAGAGGCGAGTCGCACCGCCGGAGCGCGGCGTTCATGCCGCCGGAGAATCCCCGGTTTTCTCCGAGCGCCTCGGCGTGGAGCGCGACGCCCTCAACAGCCGCGCCGCGGGCCAGGGCGACGCTTTCGTCGCGGCTATCGCAGTCCACAATCACCAGCTCCCGGGGACGCGGCCGTAGAGCCCCCACGGCCTCGAGACAACCGGGGAGGTCGTCTGCCGAGTTGTAGGTGACGATGAGGATCGCCACCGGCGCGACGTCATGCGGCGGGCGACCGTCGAGACCTGAGTCTTCAGCCACGCCCGGTCCCGTAGCCGCCCGTCGAGGGGGCCCCGTCGGCGGGATGCTGGAAGTCCCGGGCCCATTCACGGGGCCGGCGCCAGCCGCTCACCGCCCCGGCGATCACGGCGATCAGTCCGCGGGCGGCGTCCGCGCGCCCGTGGGCCCGGCCCGGCGACCGCAGGGGTAGGAGCAGGAGCCGGAGGGCCATGGCGACGGGCAGCAGGGTGCGGGCGAAGAAGGAAGCTCCAGCGCCGTGGTGCTTCGACAGGTAGCGCAGGAGGTTGCGCGAATAGACCCATAGGAAGCGGCCGTAGCCGAGGGCCGGAACCGAGCCGCCGCGGGCGTGGCGAAAAGCGGCGTCGGGGGCGTATCGAAAGCTCAACCCCCGGGCCGCGACGCGCTTGGCCAGGTCTACGTCATCAAACCAGGCGGGGTAGAAACCGTCGTCGAAGAGCGGCCGCAGGTCCTCGAGACGTTCGAGGTCGAGGGCGAGCACCGCCGCCGCCGGCTGCTCGCAGCGACTTCCCGGCGGCGGTTCGGTCTGCGGACCGCGCTCGCCGCCGAAGAAAAAGATCTGGCCGACGAGCGTCCAGGCGGCGGGCAGGGGCTGGAGCTGCCAGCGGAACTGTCGGGAGCCGTCGTCATTGAGCAGGGCCGGAGCCAGGCCGACGCAGGTGTCGTCGCGCTCCGCCGTCTCGATACAGAGTCGTTCCAAGGTCTCGACGGCGCCGGGCTCGGGCGCGGCGTCGGGGTTCAGGAGGAGCAGGAATCGGCACGGCGTCCCCCGTACGCCCGTCTGCTCCGTGAGCAGCTCGAGGCCTCGGTTGACGCCGCCGCCGAAGCCGAGGTTCGTTTCCGGGCGGTGGACGCTGACGCCGTCGGCGTACCCAGCCTTTTCGAGCTCGCGACTATTGTCGACCACCACCAGCGGGTAGCCCGTTGGCCAGGTCTCGAGCAGCCGCTCGAGTCCCTCCTCATCCCGCCAGTGCACCACCACGCCGCCGAGCGCTGGGCCTTCACCCACCCAGCACCTCGCTCAGTCGGCTGGAGAAGCGCCGGAGCCCCGGCAACGGCACGCGGCCGCCGCCGGTGAAGAGACGCGACGGCAGCCTCGGGAAAGCGCGACACCAGCCGGCGATGACGCCGACCGCCGCGGACATAGAGCCCGAGCGCAGGTGGCCGCCCAGGTCGCGCAGATCGCGCATCAGCACGGTCGGCAGCGTCGCGATGAAATCGCCGGTGCGCAGGCGCCTGGCGAGGACCAGGATCCGGTTGCCGTGGATCAACGCTCGCCCGCCCCAGGGCAAGCGACGGCCGGTCAGCGAGCCGACGTGCTGGGTGCGGGCCGTGGGCGCTAACCAGGCCTGGTGACCGGCCGCGTGCAGGCGCATCGCCAGGTCAACATCTTCGTAATAGGCGAAGAGACGCTCGTCGAAGGGGCCGTCGCCGAAGGGCCGGGACGGGGTCACGCCGGTCGCCATTTCGGCGAGGGCAGAGCGCCTGAAGATCGCCGCCGTCGCCGACACCCCGAAAACGGGCCGGGGCGTCTTGCCGACGTTCGCCGGCAGCTCTTCGCCGTGGCCCAGCTGGACGGCCTGGAACCAGGCATTCCAGCCGATCCCGGCGCCGTCGATCCGCTGGGTGCCGAATTGCAAGACCAGCCCCTGGACGGCGGCGATTCTCTGCTGGCGGTCGAGCAGACCGGTCAACTCTTGGGTCCAGCCCGGCTCGATGACGGCGTCGTCGTTGACGCATGCGATGTACTCACCGCGGGCGACACGGAAGGCGTGGTTGTTCGCGGCGGCGAAGCCGGCCGGCACGTCGAGGATGTGGTCGCAGAGCTCCGCCACCGGCGCGACCACGGCTTCCACCGCGACCTCCGGCGATACGGTGAGCAAAATCTCGGCGTCGTCCCCGACGTCCGCCCGGAGGGCCCGCAGGCACGCTTCAAGATGTCCGCTCCGACCGGCGGTGGGGACAACCACAGAAAGACGAGTCACTCGGGGACCTCTCCGGAATCATCGGCGTCGAGCCACTCGATGTCGACGCGGTCGAGCAGAAGACCCAAATCATCGCGTTTAGCGTATTGGGGGCTGATCACGAGGAGCCGGGCCCCCGTCGGCCACGGTAGCGGACCGAATTCGAAGGTTCGCCAGTCGCTGATGCGGTCGATCTCCAGGCTCCCCAAGGGCGTTTGGTCGGCGAAGAGTTCCAGGCGATGGGGGCCGATGGTGTCTCGTTTGGCATGGACCCGCAGGATAGCCCGTTCACCGCCGGCGATCACCGGGGCCGAGAGCCCGGTTTGGCTGGTCATGCGCCAGCCGCCGCGGAAGCGGGGTCGGGCGGGGGCCCAGCGCTCCGGTTCGAGTCGACCGGCTGTCTTGCGGACCCAGGCGTCCTCGGCCTCGACGATCCGCGTCGGCAGGTTCGGGGCGGCGAAAGGCAGCGCCGCGGCGACGGCGCCCAGGCCGGTGAGGGCGATTGCCGGGGCGAGGCCCCGAAGCCGGCGGGAATCGAGCAGGGCCAAGGACGAGAGAAGAATCGACGCCCCCAGCCACCACCACGTCGCCTCGCGGATGCGCACGGTCGACGGGAAGAATCGGGACACGTCGGCTTCGAGCAGGATGCTCGCCTGGTGCAGGAGGTGGCTCGAGCCGTCGGCGAGGTTGTAGGTCCAGCCCGGCACGGCGGTGAGGAGCACCAGGATCACGGCGGTGGGGACGCCGAGCGCCGTAATGGCTATGCGGGTGCCGGCGGGTCGGCGGTCGAATAGCGGCACCATCGCCAGTGCGAAGAAGGGGAGGAAGACGAGGGGATAGCGGAAAGGCGGCGACCAGCCGCCGTACCACTCGAGCCGCGGCGCCAGCGCCGCGAGGTAAGGGGCGGTGATCGCCAGCAGCTCGACGGCGAATCGGTCCCGACGCCGCACCAGCTCGAAGACGGCCGGCACGAGCAGCAGCCACAGCGGGGCGGTGGCGAAAAGGCCGAAGGCGCAGTCGTAGAACATGCCGATCGCGCCGCGGAGCCAATCTGAAGGCGGGCTCGTGAAGAGGCTGAACTCGCCCGTGCTGTACATTTTGAGGGGATTGCCGTAGCGCCAGTAGTTGTAGAGCAAGAGCGTCGACACCGCGGCCGCCACCGCCGCCATCACCGCCGCCGCCCGCCGTCCGCCGAGTCGTACCAGGGCGAGGGCGAGGAGTGCTACCGCCACCAGCAGGAGTCGGAGTTTGAGCAGCGGCAGCAGGCACAGGGTGAGGGCGAGGAGGCCGAGATCGCGACCGCGGGGTTTCTGGCGGAGCCTTTCGAGGCGATCAAAAGCGAAGAGCGCCAAGAGGGCCGCCGGCACTTCGATCCAGATCTGATGGCTGTAGAGCAGAAGCGGTGGCGTGAGGGCGAGCAGGGCCCAGGCGAGCAGGGCGCCGCCGCCGGCCTCGGGCCAGCGCCGCCGCGCGACGACCAAGAAGAGCCAGGCGACCGCGGCGGCCATCACGGCCATCATCGCGGTCGCCCCCGTCCGCCCGGCGAGTCGATAGGCGGGGGCGAGGACCACCGGCAGGAGCGCGTTGTGACGTGAAAAGACCTCGCCGTTCTCGCCGACCGGATCGCCGGGCTGCCGTTCGATGGCGCGCGTCATGAACTGCCGCCAGTCCTCGTCGCGGTAGTTGTTGGCGAGATCCACGTCGCCGTCGTAGGCCAAGCTGTGGGTCAGCAGGAGGTAATAGGGCTCGTCGCCATCCGGCTGCCGGTGCTCCAGCGTGAAGGGCTGTAGGACCAGGTAGAAAGCGAGGGGCACCACGAAGAAAACCGGCCAAGGGGGTCTCGCCTCGAGCGCCCGGCGCAGGGACGGCAGGAGGCGCCAGAGGGCCCAGGCGGCGAGTGCCAGGAGTGCTGAGATCCAAAGACGGTCCGCCGAGGTCCAGCCGACCAGGTGGCGCGCCGGCGCCAAGAGAATCAGCGCCGCCGTGGGCAGGAGCAGCCCGAGGCGAACCGGGCGGTTGAGCTCAGCGCCGAGGCGCACCGCGGTGAGACTGAGCAAGAGGACCGCCCACGGCAGGAGAACCACCGTCGAGTAGAGGCTGTCCCCCGGTGGCCACAGCGCCACGATGGCCGCGCTCCCGAGGGCCGCTGCGAGGAGGTGCTGTGGAATCGTCGTCGGTCGCTTCACCTCCGAATCTCCAGGCGTCGGACCACCAGCTGGGTCAGCTCCGGCAGCTCCGACCGCCGCCGGATCCGCAGGTCGGTGACGGTCAGCGGTCCGTCAAAGCGCAGGGTTGCGCGGTAGCGTCGCTCGAAGAAGGTTCCGTCGGGCGCCGGACGACTCGACCAGGCCTCGGGGGCGGCGTCGCCGAGCGTCGCGGCGATATCCGGGCGGCCGGCGGCCCAGTCGGCGGTGTCGAAACCGGCGAGGAGCGGCTTCGAGGCCACCACTTGGCCGGCGGCGTTCAGAAGCTCGACGTCGGCCACCGGCGTGCCGGGCTCGAGGTGGGCGCCGTGGACAAGACTCGAGTCGAGTTTGGCCCCCCCCACCTCGTCGGCGCGCATCGACCAGATCGCGACCGCGTCGGCCGCCTTGAGGACCCGAGGCTGTTCGAGTTGGACGAGGCTCGGACCCGGGGCGACGGCGAAGACCACGGCGACGACGGGCAGCCACAGCGGCATCGGGCCGAGGGAGCGGCGTTCCAGCTGCCGGTCGATGACGGCGGCCGCGCCCACGACCGCCACGGCGAGGGCCGCCGCCGGCCACGGAGTTTCGAGGAGCAGCAGCGGGTCTTGGTGCAGCCAGGGGTAGGCGGCGGTGAGGGCGACGGCGGCGGCCAGCCAGCCGCCGAAGCGGCGCTGGAGATCGATCCAGCGGCCCGGGAGGGTCGAGGTGAGCAGCACGAGCCCCGGCGTCAGGGCC
>JBCDKB010000053.1:0-27318 GCA_038747035.1 Acidobacteriota bacterium
CCGCCGCCCACGCTGGCGCAACCGTGGGCGGCCGTGACGCCGCTAAGCGTGAGGCGTCCGCTGACCACATTCGCGAGGCGGAAGCGATTGGGAGTCCCTTCAAGGCAGCCGAGACTCGGATTGCGGGTGATCGAGTCGGCCCGCCCCGCCTGGATGGTGATCTCTGAGGTGACGTCGGGAAGACCGCCGAAGTCGCCCCGCTGTTGGCTCGAACGCACCGTATCGGCGCCGTCAAGCACCACATCGGCGTCGAGGACCAGCACATCGGCGCCGGGATCCCCCGCGGCGCAGCCGCCGGTCGCGCTATCCGTATTCGCCGCTTCTATCGCGTCGCCGAGGGTGCAGAGACCGCCGTCGACCGCGATCGTTGCGGCGGTGGCGGCGGACGCGGGCCAGAGCCAGGGGAGCAGAGCGAGAAGAATCCATCGGGGCGGTCGAGCTGTCACCGGGGCCTCCTTCCACGTCCGCCTGGAATTCTGAACTAAGGGTCTATCGCCGGCGATCGCCACGCGAAACGCCACCGATCGAAAGGTATTATCTCGCATTGCCATAGAACTTTCGCTCCTGTTCTCTGATTTCATAAGAACATCCCTGGTTTGACCGGCGAATCTCCCGTGGAGCCTTCAGGTCAGGGACCCTCATGCCGACGTCGTGCCGGCCGACTTAGGCCGCCCGGCGCGGGCCGGGGCTCACCGCTGCTCTGGCCAAACAGAATCCCGGTCTCGACCGCCGCCTGGACGAACCCGGGACTCCTGGCGGGCATCTATCGGTTCGTAGGGGCAGAGGCGCCGAATTCCCGTAAACCGGATCACAAAAGTGATCATTGATCGATGGCTTGAAAAAATAGATCGCTTTTTCTCGGTCGCCCGGCTGCCCGTGGGCTGCCCCGTTGCATCGCCGGCAGCCGGCTTGCTGGTACTCTTTAATTCTGATGCCCCTCAAGTCTGGATCGAAGCCCCACCGTCCGCAGACCTCGACGGCGGTCGACCGACGGGCCGCGCAAGCGTCCCCCGGGGGTCACGACGGCGCTCCGATCCCCGTCGAGGCGGTCCAGCATCGGCTGGGCGACTTCTCGGCGAGCCCCGGGCGCCCGGCGACGGCGCAGGCCGCATCCGGCACCCCGGTCATTCAACGGGCCAAGCTGACGCCGGAGGAGGAAGAGGCCGGAGCTAAGATCGCCGCGGCGTGGAAACGGAGAAAAGCCCGGCGGGCCGCCGCTGCGGCGCGCACGGAGACGACCACCGCGACGACCGCACCGCCCGCGACGACGACCACCGCGACGACGGCGCCAGCCGAGCCGGCCCCGTCGGCGGGCACCGCCTCCTCTTCAGCCGACGATAGCTCAGCGGACGGCGCCCCCGGGCTCGATCAGCTCGGAGGCCTGAGCATCAACCAAGCGGTGGCGAGCCTCGGCGACAGGCTACCTTCAGGCCAGGGCAGCTTCAAACAGGTCTTCCGCTTCGATCCTCCGCACGACGGACACGACGAAGCGCCGCCGCCGGTCGCCTTGGCTCGACTCATCCACGAAAACCCGAAAGGCCGTGAGCAGCTGCGGGAGGAGCTCGGTCGCCTCGAGACGCTCAGGGGACAAGGGGTGCCGGTGCCGGAAGTCTATGGCCACAACCTCCCGGCCGAGGGGGACGACGTCCCGCAGGGCCACCGAACCGGCGTGGCCATGCAATATATAGACGGCGCCACCTTCGATCTCAAGGAAAGCCACGGCATCGTGCACGTGAATAACCTTGGAAAAGCTCTCCAAGGTCAGTCCACGAACACCACCGAGGCCGGCAGGGCCATGTTCGGACAGATTGCCGTAGGAAAGGGCCCGTCAGCTCCCGCCGACCCCGCCCCGACCGCAGAGCAGGTCCAGGCCCGGGCCGCGCAGGCCGCCGCGGACCTCGGCAGGATCCGCGACCACCTCAACGCCGGGAACGTGATCTCGGACCTACAGGCCATGGTCGACAAGCACACGGGCCGCGCCTACGTCATCGATCCCCTCGCCGTCGGCCGGCGGGAAGACTTCACATTTAGCACGGAAGAAAGCGCCCAAGTCAGCGGCAACGAAGCCAAGCTGCGTAGCCTCCACGAGAAGGCCCTCGAGCTCTCGGGACAAGGATCCAGCGCCCCAGCCCCGGCGTCGGCGGCCCGCGCCCTCATGGCACGCCGCGGCCTGGGCCGGCGGACCGGCTCGCCCCCTTTGGGAGACCAAGGTGCCGACGGGATTCGACCGCCGCGGCGCGGGCCCCATCCGCTCAGCTCCGCCTCGGCGATGTCAGCCTCAGCCGACGAGTCCTCGAAAGAGGACGCCGAGACTGGACCGCCGCCGCCCGTCAGCGGTCCGGCTCTTGCGCGGCAGATCCTCAACCGGGGCGCCGGTCGACCGTCCCGGATGCCGCGGAACGGCCTCTTCGCCGAACAGGCCTTCGACGAGCCGGCGCCGGGCCCGGGACCGGCCTTCGAAGCCGACGACGGCGATCCGGATGACGACGCCCCCTCCCCCGGACTCTTGGCGCAGCGCCTGCACCGCATGCGTCAGCCCCGGTCAACGGGTCCAGCGAGCCGGCGCTTGGGGGGAGTCGTCACGAGCGTGCCATTCGGCGCCCCGTCGGCCACCTCCACCACGACCACGACCACGACCACGACGACCACCGCCCGCCAGCAGCTGCGGAGCGGCACCTCTGGCCTTCGGATGGTGAGCGACGTGGGTGACGCGAGCCCAGCGCCGCAACAGCCGCACGACGGAGACCATTCCGACGGCGGCGGAGAAGAATCCGACTAGCTCCCGGGGGATAACCCCTCGGCAAGGGGTCGACCGAAAGTCGGCTTTTCTCCGCATAGATACAGACATCGTCACAGACACAATTCTCTAGCTCGGCGGGGCAACGCGGGTACAATCTGCCAGTTCATGAGTTCAAAGCCCCCCCACGAGCTGGATCGGGAGCGACAAGCGTTCGCGCTGCTCTCCGAGGTGTGCGAGCTTGAGACCGAGGTGCGCGAGCAGGCGCTCGGCGCCTGCGGCGACCCCGAGCTCGCCGACGCCGTGCGGCAGAAGCTGGCGGCCCGGGACTCCGTCATCGGATGGCTAGAGCCGTCGCCGGGGCCGAGAACCGAGCGCCCGCCGATTCAGCGCGGCGATCAGATCGGGCCTTTCGAGGTGCGAGGGCTGCTCGGGGAAGGCGGCCTGGGCCGGGTCTTCCGCGCCGTGCAGCACGAGCCGGTTAAACGGCAGGTGGCGCTCAAAATCGTGCGCCTCGCCCGTCTCCAAGGCGACGCCCATATCCGATTCGAGGCCGAGCGCCAGGCCATGGCCCGGCTTGATCACCCCAACATCGGTCGGATCCTCGAAGCCGGGACCACCGGCGACGGCCAGCCCTTCTTCGCGATGGAGCTCATCGACGGTCCGCCCATCACCGAGTATTGCAACCACCAGAATCTCTCCATCGAGCGGCGGCTCCAGCTTTTTGTGGAGGTCTGCCGCGGGACCCACCACGCACACCGCAAGCTGCTCCTCCACCGGGACCTCAAGCCCTCGAACGTGCTCGTCGCCGAGCTGGACGGCCGGGCCCTGCCCAAGATTATCGACTTCGGCATCGCCAAGGGTCTCGGCGCACCGCTGGTGACCGAAGCAGCGCCCACCGGCGAAGGCTTCCTCGGAACGCCGGCCTACATCAGCCCCGAAGCGCTCGAGCCAGGTCAAGAGCTTGACGCGCGTTCCGATGTCTTTTCCCTCGGCGTGCTGCTCTACGAGCTCCTGACCGGCGGCTCGCCGTGGGGCCCGGTGCCGGACCGCGACCCGCTCCAGCTCGTCAAGAGGCGACTTGAACGCGATGCGGAGCGTCCGTCTACCCTCGTGGCGGCCCTCGAAGAGGCCCGGCGAACCCGAGCCGCCGCCGAACGGCAGCTCACGGCCGAAGGACTGGCCAAACGCCTCAGCGGAGACCTCGATAGCCTGGTGATGAAGGCGATCGAACCGCAGCCGGAGCGGCGCTACGAGTCGGCGGCGGAGCTCGCCGACGATATCGAGCGCCATCTGGCGAGCGAGCCGATCCTCGCGCGTCCGCTGACCACGGGAGTCCTACTCCGCAAGCTCATCCGCCGCAACCGCGGTCCGGTGATCGCCGCCGGCGTCACCGCCCTGGCCGTGGTCGGCGGCTCCATCGGCACGGCGGTGGGCTTGGTCCGGGCGCAGGACGCGGAGCGCCAGGCGCTGGCGTCGAAGGACCAGGCGCTGGCCGACGCCCGGGATGCTGAGGAGGCCCGCCAGGAAGCCGACCAAGTCGTCGAGTTCTTGTTCGGCATCTTCAGGGACGCGAATCCTGGGGGCCTCGAGTCAAAGGAGCCGGTCGGCGAGCTGACGGCGCTGGAGCTTTTGGACCGCGGCGCTGACCGGCTCGAGCATCAAGATGACCTCAAAGACCAGCCGACGGTCCGGTCCCGGCTCGCGGAGACCCTCGGCCAGCTCTTCCGCCAGCTCGGCGAGTTCGATCGATCCACCGACCTCTTCCGCCTTAGCATCGACACGCTCGAGGCCAGCGAGTCTCCGCAAGGCCTTCGGCTCGCCCGCGCCCACATCGGTCTCTCGGAAACGGAGCTCCTCCGGACCGAACGGGCCACCGCCGCGCAGCACCTCCATCAGGCCCTCGAGCTCTTAGACGACCGAGACGACGACGGGGCGATTAGGCTCCGCGCCCCCGCCCTCAATAGCGTCGCGCGCCTGCGCTGGAGAGACGGAGACCTGGACGGCGCGGAACAGGCTTTCCTGGAATCGATCGAAATCTACGAATCGCTCGGCGATCTTTTCGTGCCGGCGGTCGCCAACGTCCGTAGCAATCTCGGGGGCCTCTACCTGGCGCTCACGCGCTTCGAGGACGCCGAAACCCAGCTGAAGCATGCGGTCGATATCTACGGGTCGAGGACCGAAGGCGAGCACCCGCAGCTCGCCGATCTCAAGCTGGGCCTCGGCGGCGCCTTGGCGAGCCAAGGTCGACTCGAAGAAGCGGCCCGACTCTTTGAAGACGCCGAACGCGTCATCCGAGAACAGAGAGGCGAGAATCACCACTCGCGGGCCACGGCCCTCGCAAATCTCGGCCTGCTCCACCGGGACGTGAAGCAATTCGAGCGCTCCCTGACCTACCTCCAGGAAGCCCTCTCGGTCCGCGAGCGCGCGCTGGGCGATGGGCATCCGCTGGTCGGCGACAGCCTCTCACTCTTGGCGTGGACCCTCACCGACCTCGACCGCGACGACGAGGCCCGCGAAGCCCAAGAGCGCGCCCTCGCCATCTTCGAAGGGACGCTCGGCGCCGAACACCCCAACATCGCAAGGAGCCTCAAACACCTAGGCACCCTGGCGACGCGGCGTAGCGACCACCCGCTGGCATTCGACTACGCGACCCGCCACTACGACCTGGTCGTCAAGAGCCGCGGGGCTGGCGATCCGTCGGCCGGGGAAGCGGCCGAGAACCTGGCCGAAACGCTCTGGCAGCTCCGGCGTCGGGGGGAAGCGAGGGAAAGATTCCTGGAAGCGAAAGCAGTCTTCGAAGCCGGCGGCAACAAGACGCGAGAAGCGCTCGAAGAGCTCGACGCGCGGCTTGAAGAGCTGGGGATCGCCCGGTGAGTGAGCCCATCGAACCCCACGAGGTGACGCTCATGCTCGCCCGCTGGCAAGACGGCGACGAAGCGGCGCTCGACGAGCTGCTCCCCAAGGTCTACGACGAAATTCGCCGACTCGCCGACCGACTCCTCAGGCGCTCCGGCAGTCGACCGACGCTGCAGTCGACCGAGCTCGCCAATGAGGTCTTGCTGCGCTTCCTCGGCTCGAAGGCGCAAGCCAAAGACCGGCTCCACTTCTTCGCGCTGACGGCCCACTCGATGCGCAATATCCTGGTGGACCGGCACCGCCGCCGGGCGGCGGCGAAGCGCGGCCACGAGGCGACCCACGTCACGCTCGAGACCGGTTCCGGCCTGCAGTGGCAAGGATCGGTGGACCTGATCGACGTCGACCGGGCCCTGGAGCGCTTCTCCCGGATCTCGCCGCGCGCGGCGCAGATCGTAGAGCTCCGCTTCTTCACCGGACTGACCAACGAAGAAGTCTCCGAAGTGCTCGACGTGTCCATCGCCACCGTGAGCCGCGAATGGCGGGCGGCGCGGCTGTGGCTCGCCGACGCCCTGGCTTCGCCGACGGCTGCGCCGCGGCAGTCCCCGTGACTCCCTTCCGGCCGACTCCATCGCTTCAGTCGCCTTTGAGCACCTCGACGATCTCGGTGCCCGCCGCCCGGCGCGCCGGTGGTATCCCTGAGAGCGCCCCGACGGCGAGCAAGAGCAGCGCCATGACGGCGTAGACCGTCGGGTCGAGGGCGTCGACACCGTAAAGCAAAGACTCGGCGGATCTGGACAGGGGGTAGGCGGCCCCGAGGCCGAGGGCCAACCCGACCGCCACCAGCCCCAGGGACTTTCCGAGCACCTGTCGGTGAATGGCGCCGCCGGTCGCGCCGAGGGCCATGCGGATGCCGAACTCGCGAACCCGCTCGTCCACGGCGCACGACAGCACGCCGTAGAGACCCAAAACGGTGAGCACCACGGCACACGCCGCGAAGAGTCCGAGGCTCTGCATCGTGAATCGCCGGGCCGATAGGGCGCGGTCGACCACCGCGCTCAGGGCGGTAAATTCGCCCACGGGGAGGGTCGGATCCAGCCGCTTCAAGGCGGCGGCGACGCCGGGCGCCAAGGCCGAGGCGGGAAGCGATGACCGCACCATCAGCTCCAGCGCGTCGTGGTCAAAGCCCTGCGTAAACGGGATATAGGCCTGAAGACCCGCCCCCTCCTCAATGGACCGATGGCGAATGTCCGCCACGATCCCCACCACCTGCCGGTCATCCAAGCCGACCGTGACCGTGCGGCCGAGCGCCTGCTCCCCTTTGAAGACGGCCTCGGCGGCGCTTTCATTCAAGACGACGACGGGCGTCGAATCCTCGGAGTCGCTCGGGAGAAAAAGACGTCCTTCCCGGAGCGGAATGTCGAGGGTCGGGAAGTAGCGATGGTCGGCGAAGTGCACGAAGGCGTCGAGGCTCGGCTTGCCGTCGTAGTCGAGCCCGGCGCCGCCTAAGTTCCACCGGCGGTGCTTGCCGAGCGGGCTGCTATCGATCAGACCCACCGCCTCGACGGCCGGCAGCGCCTCCACGCTCGAGACCATGTCCTCGAAGTAGGCTCGGCGCGCCTCGCCGCCTTCAAAACCCCGGGTCGGATTGAGCTGCCACCGGACGATAGACCCGGTCTCATAGCCGAGGTCGACCCGAAGGACCTCGTAGAAGCTTTTGAGCAGCAGGCCGCCGGAGATCAGAAGCGCACAGGCCAGCGCCACTTCGACGATCACCGCCGCTTCCCGCCAGCGGCCGGCCGCCGCCGTCCCTTGGCTGCGCCCCGCCGCCCGCAGCCCCTCCGCCCGCCGACGCGTGCCCGCTAAGGCCGGGGCGCCGCCAGCTATGAGGGCGGTCAACGCGGCCATTCCCAAGGCGACGCTAAAAGCTCTCGCATCGAGGCTAGCCCCGGCCAGCAAGGGCACATCGAGCCCCGGGTGCGCGCGCACCAATCGCACGGCGAGGGCGGCGAGTCCGAGCCCGAGCGCCGCACCGGCGACGGAAAAAAGAAAGCTCTCCGCCAACAGTTGGCGCACCAGGCGTCGGCGCGACGCGCCGAGGGCGCTGCGGATCGCCATTTCCGGGGCCCGCGTCGAAGCCCGAACGAGCAGCAGGCTCGACAGATTCACCGATACGATCACCCAGACCAACAGGGAGGCCGCCGTCAGCAGGCCGCCGGCGATCCGGAAAGGTCCGGAGATATGGCTGCGCAGGTCCGATACGACCGCCCCGAGGCCCCAGCGTTCCGGATCCGCCTCCCGAAGTCCCGCCGTGACGGACTCGAGGTCAGCCCGGGCGCTCTGGACCGTCGCATCTTTCTTGAGCCGGCCAATGATCGCGAGCGTATTGCCCCAGCCGTCCGTCTCTTCGCTGATCGGGAACGGCTTGAGGAAGTCGACCTCGGACTGGGGCACGAAGATCGATGAGAAATCGAAGGAGGCCGGCAGGACCCCGACGATCTCGTGCGGTCGGTCACCGAGCGTCACCGACTGCCCGACCACGGCCGGGTCGCCGCCAAAGGACCGGCGCCAGAAGCTGTGGGTCAAGATAATGGCCGGACGACCGCCCCAGACGCTCTCCTCGGGCGCAAAGTTTCGACCGTAGGCGAGGTCGACGCCCAAGACATCGAGAAAATCACCCGCCACGTCGACGCCGACGAGCCTTTCCGGCTCACCGCGCCCGATCAGGTTGTGGGTGCGGAACTCAAAGAAAGCGAAATAGCCGGTCAAGCCGTCGAAGGAGCGGCTAAGCTCACGAAAGTCCCGCAGATTATTCGTGCGCGACGCCGTCTCCGACAGGCTGCCCTCCGCGGCGTTGGTGATCCACACCAGCCGATCCGCGTCCTCGAGCGGAAGGTCCTTCAGCAGCAGCGGGCGCAGCACGCTGAACACCGACGTGCACGCGCCGATCCCGAGGCCCACGATCAGCGTCGATAGGCAGAAGAAGAGCCAGTCCTTGCGCACCGCGCGCACGGCGTGCCGGAAGTCTGCGGCGAGGGATGAAAAACCCATCATGGGAGCCTCCGAAAGACGTCGGGGATGATGACGGGCCCATCGGGCCCATCATAGGACGATCCGTCGTCCCCGGAGCCGAGCCAAGACCGGACGGCGATGACCGAAGAAATTCATCCCGAAGACATCGCTCCGGCCCGTGGCCCCGAAAGCTAACCATAAGGCCGCCGGCCGTTCCAGCGTCGGCGACCGTCCGACTGAATCTGCGCCACCATGAAGCCCCTCTACGATCGAATCCAGAGAATCGCCGGCGGCGACGCCTCGGCTTCGACGTGGTTCTACGACACGTTCGCTGCGACGCTTCACCGCCGCCTGCTCCAGCGCTACCGCTTCTTCAGCGAAGAGCAGGTGGAAGATCTGGTCCACGACACCTTCGTGCTCTTCCTGCGCAGGGGCGCCCAGGTGCTCAAGCAATTCGCCGAACGGGACTCGGAGGCGCTCTCCGAGCGCACGCTGGAGCGCTACCTTTGGGATCGGGCCTGCGGCCTAGCGGTCAACCGCCGCCGCTCCGCAGGCCACACCAAAGTCGTCAGCATCGAGCCGTGGGATCAGGGAAAGGGCGCTTCGGAAGAATCGGCGGCGATCAGCCGCGACGCACTGGCCAAGCTGGACCGCTGTTTGCGAGGCGCTGCGACGCAGGTCTACCTCTACTACAAGCTCAGGTACTGGGACGGCCTCTCGCCGAACGAGATCAGCCGCACCACCGGCTGGCCCCAGAAAAAAACCTACCGGACGCGCCAAGAGCTCAACAGCGCCGTCGTCCGCTGCCTGCGGCGGCTCGGGCTCAAGGATTCGACGCCGTGAATCGCACCCCGGGGCTCCGGTCTTGGCTCCGCGTCCTGCCCCTGGCCCTCTTGCTCGGGGCTTGCGGAGACGGGGCCGGCCCCTTGCCCGGCGACGTGCACGTGACGCCGCGGGGCCACTACGAGATCGAGCTTGATGAACAGGCTAACCCGCTGCCCGTCTTCGAGCCGAAGGGGGGGCGCATCGGGCTGTGCCTCGAGGTTCCAGGCGCCGTCGACTCCGACCGCTGGCGGGCTCGGCTGGCCTTCGGCGCCCCTGCGGCGGCGGGCCATTCGGCGGCGCCGGATGCGGAGCTCGAGCACGCCGGCGGTCGCACGCTGTGTTTTGACCGGCGCCTCCCGGCCGACCCCGCCGAGGCCAGCCGCCAGCGGCTCTGTGCCACGGTCGAGGGTCCGTCCGGCGCCTTTCGGGTCCCCTGCCAGCCGTTCATCATTCGCTCGAAATCTGCCGATTATCTGGCCCTCCAGCGGCGGGCGCGGGCCGACGCCGGCGGCGTCGAGCTACGCCGAGCGGCTGCGGACGCCGCGGCCGGCGGCTATCCGATGCTCGCAGGGTTCCTCCGCTTGATCGAGGTCCATCGGCTGCGCGGAAGCGGATCCGCCGAAGACCTGGCCAGCGCCGACGAGCTGCTGGCCGCCGACGAGGGGCTCTTGGCGAACCCGGCGGCGGCCGAATTGGCCGGCAACACCGACTACCAGCGGGCGCTCGTGGCGCTCGACGTCGAACGGAGGGCCGAGGCCTGGAGCTGGCTCGGGCGGGCCGAACGCAGTCTTCGTCGAACCGCATCTCCGATTCGATTGGCGGTGGTCGGCCGTCAGGCCTCCTTGCTCAGCAGCGCCGGCGCTGGGCAGGAGGCTGTTCTGCGGCTACGGGAAGCCCTCGACCAATCCGCCGGGGCGCCGGCGAGCTTGACCTCGGTGGCCGAGGAGACCCTCGCCTGGCTGCTCTTGCGCACTCCGCAGGCCGACGCGCAGGACATCGCCGCCGCGGAGCGGAAGCTGGTCACGGCCCTTGATCTCCAAGAGGATCGAGCATCGAAAGCCGACCCGCCGCCCCGGGAGACGGCCACGACCTGGCTGAACGTCGCCCACCTCAGGACCCGCCTCCCGGGGACCGACGTCGCCGACGCCGTCGGGAGAGCCCGGGACCTGCTCGGCCGGGCGCCGCCCGAAGACAAGCGGACGCTCGACCTGCGGGACTGGTCGAGAGTCATCCTGGGCCTCGGCGAGCTGGCGGCGGGCAACCACCGGGCCGCACTGACGCACTGCTCCCTCCCGCCGCGACGCTCCACCGAGCCGCTGCTGGCGGCCTGGGCGGACAGCTGCCGCGGCAGAAGCCGCCGGGGCCTCGGCGCCACCGCTCAAGCCCTCGAGGATTTCGACCGGGCGCTTGCGATCCTCGGCGGAACGCCGGGCGCCGCCGTCGGCCAGTCCATCCACCCCGGCCCGGGGCTTCGGGCCGAAGTCCACTACCGGGCCGCCCGAGCCTGGGTCGACCTCGGTGACGCCGATCGGGCCTGGGACCTCCTCGAAAGGCTCGACCACGTGGCCACCGATGAGACTATGCGACGGCAATGCTTGGCCTCGGGCCGAGGCGCCGGCCGGCGCCACGCCGCTGAAGGGGACGCCCTGCTCGCGGAACTCCTCGCGCTCGGTCAGCCGACGCCGGCGGTGGACGACGTGCGACGGACGCGCCGTCGACAGGAGCTTCGGCAGCGCCTGCGCGAGCACCAGCGCAGGTTCCCTGAGTGCCAGAGTCCCGGTGCCCCCCGGGTGACCGCGACCTCGGCACAGCTCCGGGCCTTTGAGGTGGACGGTGAGATTCTGCTTCTCGGCCGCGATGCGCGCGGTCAAGTCGCCCTCCAAAGGCGGACTCAGATGGCGCCGGACCGCTTTCGGCGCACGGCCAGCCAGCTCGGGCTCGCTCTCGAGGAAAAGACGCTGGATGACGAGGGGTGGCGGCGGCTGGCGCGCCCGCTCGCCGAGGCCCTGGTGCCCGAAGGACCATTCGTCGGCGGGAGCGTCGTGTCTTATTCCCTACACGGCTTGCTGCAGCAGATCCCGCTCGCGGCGCTACCCATGGGCGACGACGGCTGGCTGGCGGACCGTCTGACCGTGGCCCTGCGACCCGCCGGGGCGCTGGTATTGACGCCGCACACGCCGCCGCAGGTCCCGACGGCGGACGACCCCGCCCTAAGCACCCCGGAATCCGGCGCGGTCTTCATCGTCGACCCGGGCCGCAACCTCCCGAGTGCCCCGCGCTTACTCAGGTTCTATCGGCGGCTCTACCCCGATGCGCACGTGCTCGCGGGCGGCGAGGCGACCCGAGAAGCCTTCCTCAAATCGGTGGCCGGTGCGTCGGCCCTCCACCTCGACGGCCACGCCCGCTACCATCCGGCTTTCCCCGAGCTCACCGCCCTCGAGCTCAGCGACGGGCCGGTCACCCTCCGTCAGCTCGCGGCGGCGGCGCGTCCGTCGCACTTTGCGAACCTCAGCGGATGCCATACCGGCCGCTGGTCCGTCACGGCGGATTCAGGTCACTACGGCCTCGGCGGACTGCTGGTCCAGCTGGGGACCCGCTGGTCCGTGGCTGCGCGGGCCCGCCTGGCGGACGACCTCGCCGCTGAGTTCAACGAGATCTTCTATCGATCCCTCGCCGCCGGAACCGCGGTCCCTACGGCTTTCCAGCGCGCCTTGGCGGACGTGCGTAGCCGGCACCCTGTCCACCGCTGGGCCGGGCTGATGCTGCTCTTCTCTGGGGAGACGATTAGGCCTTCCCCGAAGCGGTCCCCCGGCCATGACAGTCTTGATTCTTCAGGCAATCCGTCGCCCACCCCACACCTGATCCATGGGACCGACTCCCCGGAACCCGCGGTCCCCTCCCGATCCCCCACAATGCCCGAAGAAGGCGCCACGAAAGAAGTCTTATGAAAGAACCCGAGGACCTGCTGTGGGCCCTCCCCCTCGACCCGGACCGATCTGCCGACACCACGGCGGTGCCCTCTGACGACGAGCTCCTCGCCTACAGAGCCGGGGAGCTTGAACCCGAAACGCACCGCCGCCTCGAAGCGCGGCTCGCCGAAGATACGGACACCCGGCGCCGCCTGGCGAGACTCGCCGGTGTGGTCGGGCCCCGGAGCGAGTTGCGAAGTCGTGTTTTCTCGACGCTCGCGGCCGAGAATCAGACGGACCGGCGGCGCAAAGACCGGGGGAGCAAAGACCGGCGGGGTCGATACGCGGGAATCGCCGCCGCCGCCGCGGTGCTGCTCGCCCTCGGGCTCGGTGTCCTTCTCCGCGACTCGTCGGGACCTCCGCTCCCCAGCTACGGCTGGACGGTGGCCGGTTTGGTGGCGGAACGCAGCGCGGCGGACGGGGCCCCGCAGGGTCCCGCGGCGACCTCGACCACCGCCTATCCGTCGACACTCTTGACCCTCGACGCCGCCGTGACCGAAGGGGAGATCGTCGACGGGGTGGTCTACGCCCTTTTCAGGAGCACCCCGCTCGGCGCCGAAAGGGTCCCGGACGCGTCGCTCACTCGGCAGGCGACACCGGGCGCGGTGCGCATCCAGGGCGAAGCGACGGCGATGCTCGGCACCTCGCAGCCCGGTACCTACACCCTCGTGCTCGTTGTGGCCAGGAGGTCCGCCGACCTCCCGACGCCGGACCGGGCGGCCGAGGACGACCCCCGGGGTCGGTGGATCTCCCTCGACGCGTCTATCGAGCTGGTGCCGCCGCCTTGAGACCCGCCGCGGTCTCTCACCAAGGCATCCCGCGGGGTGCAGATCGAAGCCACGGCGGGTAATCGGGAACCTTCGCCACACCCTAGGTAGCGACGCCGGCTGGAGGGCGCGTGGCCTGCCG
Organism: Acidobacteriota bacterium; assembly: GCA_038747035.1. Classification (GTDB taxonomy): domain Bacteria; phylum Acidobacteriota; class Thermoanaerobaculia; order Multivoradales; family J023; genus JAUIJL01. Next base: position 13,309 of record JBCDKB010000053.1, read on the forward strand.
GAGGGCGTCGGAACGTCGAAGCGCTTGAGGTAGATTAAATTATGACCCTCACCATTCGCCTTGCTCTCCCGCTGCTCTTTCTCGTCCTCGCCTGTCCCCCCATCGCCGAAGCCGAAGACATCAGCTGGGTGCGATACCACCACGACTCGTGCACGCCCGCCCGCGGTGAGGTGATCGAGTGCGGCGACCTCGGCTCTTTCCTCCTCGATCGCGACCCGCTCCAAAGCCCCGGGGCCTTTCCCCACGCCGAGAAGGGGTGCGCCCCCGTGGACGGCGGTGTGGGAACGCCCCGCCGCTACCCCGTCAAGAATCGCCGCGACGGACTATCCGCCGCGCCCTACGACGGCCCCTGCTCGGACGGTTCCTGCCTGACGGCCCTGGATCGGGTGGCCCCGGACGAGCCGTGGATTGCGGTCGTCGACTGGAATCACTGGCACGGCTGGTCAGTGAGCGCGACGATCCTGCAGGCGGCTGCCGAGGCCATTCCCGTCGTCCTTTTCCCCCTGGACGGCGACGGCGGCCACGGCGATAGTGACGTCGAGGTGCTGCGCGAGCTCTGCCGAATCGCCGAATCGGTGGACGACCTGGGGCTGGAGCCGCCTTTGGTCGTCAATTTGAGCTTCGGGCGCCTGCCCGGAGGCAGCTCCCTCACCCACGGCCTGGACGCGGTGCTCAACCACATCGCGACGCGCACTGACGACGCGGGCCGATCACCGATGCTCATCGCCGCCGCCGGCAACCACCAGGAGCTGCTCTACCCCGCCTCCCACTCCGCCGTTTACGCGACGGCCTCTATCGACCTCCAGGCCTACGGCTGGGCAGAAGGCTGGGTGCCGTCCTGGGAGAGCCCGCCGGAGACGGCCGAAGGGCTGTCCGTCTTCCCGAGCAGCGGCATTTGCCTGAACCTCCCGAACGGCGGCGGCTGGATCGCGCCGCCGGGCTCGTCCTATTCGGCCGCCTATTTCACAGGAACCGTCGCCCCGCTGATCATCGACGATCCGGGACTACCCGCTTCCCTCGGCGGCGAAGGCCAGACGGCCGCTAGCCTCGGTGTGCTTCCGGAGGGCCTCATCGAGAGCGTCGTCGGCCCTGCCGTTGCGAATTGCGGCACCTTCGACCCACCCGACGCCGCCCTTTACCTGTCGCTCGGCCTCGGACCGGCGTCCGCCGGTTCGGCGCCGTCGACGCCGACCAGCTTGGCGGTCAAGGTCCAGCAGTCCGAAGGGTTTCATCCGACACCGGAACCCGACCCCTGCGTCCCTTGCGTCGCCCACGAGCTCACGCAGGGAAACGGGGGCGGCGGAAACCGCTGGGCCAAAGCCCACCGAACCGCAGGCCGCACCGCCCCCGCAGAGGCGATCGACGCGGCGACGGTCATCAACCTCTCGAAGGCGAGCCTGAGCCTCGATGACCTCGACTTCGAGCTGGTCGCCCTGGAGCTCCGCGTCGTGGATGACTACTATCCTCTCCTGGCCTCGCCGGAGGACTTGGCGGCGATCGCGAGCGGGCAGGTCGGAGCGCTGCGAATCCCAGGCCTTTTTCAGCTCGAAGGCTTCTTCGAGAGCCAAGCTTCGTTGATCTTCGTGCTCCGGGATCCCCTGGACCCCGACGCCGCTCCGTTCTGGAGCGCCTCCCCACTACTGACCCCCACCGCCGCGCTGCTCAACGGCGGCTAGTCAAGCCGTCGGGCCTCCGGCCGAAGGCGAGGGCTGAGCGCTCTCCATCGGATCCGGGCACGGACCGCGAGATAAGACCCGGCCATCCGCAGCGCAAAACCGCGGATGGCCGGCGCAAGGTTCCGTGATGGCACGCCGCCCGAGCTCACGAGCTCACGGCCTACAATCCGAGGGACCTCCGGAGCTCAGGGACAGGGGCCCCACTCGGCGAGCAGGAGCGACGCGTCGATGGCGTCCACCGCACCGTCGCCGTTGAGGTCCGAGCTGCACACGAGACCGATCGTCTCAACCGCGATGACCGCGTCGCTCGAGTTGACAAAACCGTCGCCGTTGAGGTCCGCCCGCGGATCCCTTTCGAGACCGAGGATCACGTCCAGGACGAGGTTCACATCATTGGCCTCGACGATGCCGTTGAAGTCGAGGTCAGCCGCGCAGCCGGCGAGCCCGAAGTCACTGCGGACCTGGGCGAGGTCCCTGTCGTCGACGGCGCCACTGTTGTCCACGTCGGCGGTGCACGAGCACGCGGTCGCCGAATTGAAAATATTGCCTTCCACGATGAGGACGTCGATCGGCCCCACGAAGCCGTTGCCGTTGAGATCGCTACGCCCGTCGGACGTGCCCAGGTTGTTGGTGACGATGACACTGTCCTGGACATTCACCACACCGTCGCCGTTGATGTCGGCGGTGCAGCTGCCGGCCCAGGCAGCGGGGACACCCGAGGCCGCGGTGAAAACGGCCAGCACGGTCGAGCAGAGCAGGCGAGATCCAAGTACTTTCTGCATGTCGTTGACTCCTTCAAGTGTCGCGGTGTGGAAGCCCGGCATGCGGTCACCGTCGGACGGGCAGACGCTCTGCCGGCCCTTGTGGCCGCCGCCGCGGGCTCCCGGATTCACACGAGAAGGTGTAGGGAGCGGCGCCTTTTACCGGTCCAGGTCAAAAAAATCCCTCCGCCTGGCCTCGCCGGAGCCCTCCGATCCCTTGATCTCGAACTCAACGGCTGACTTCTCGGCGAGAACGGCGGCTTCACTCCCGCCGGCTGATTCCTATGCCGGAGCCCTGGGATGGGTCTCTGACCCGCCCGGTGGAAATCCGTCTCGTCCGTCCGCGAGTTTTGTGCGATTATCCACCGCGAACAATCGATCGCCTGTCAAGGCTAGCCCTAATGCCATCCCGCGTCGCCCCGACATTTCTCGACCGGGGCGGCGCCTACGCGACATATCGAGGGAAGTGAGGACACCGTGGGGTCACGAGCATTCTTAGCGCGCGAACTGGACCGCTTACCTTCCAGGGTGGTCGTCGCTGCGGCCGCCGCCGTTTTTGCACTTCCCGGGACCGTGTTCCCGGCCGACGTCGACGACGGGCCGCTCCATACTTCCGCGCCCTTCGGAGCCGACGCGGCGGCGTGGCTCGCGGCCGCGGACAGCTCGGAAGCGCCGGACGACGCCAGCGCGGTCATCCTGCACCGCAAGAACACCTTCTCTTTCGACGCCGACGGCCGGATGTCCCAGCTTTCCCACCTGGTCTACCAAATCCGCGACCAGAGTGCCGCGGAAACGCCGTTCCTCTCGACGGTGAGCAGCAGCTGGGCGCCGTGGCACCAGGAGCGGCCCGAAATCCGCGCCCGGGTCATCGCCCCGGACGGCACGGAGCGGACCCTCGAGCCGACGACCCTCGTCGAAGGTCCCACCGCCGACAACACCCCCGATATCTTCGATGATCGCCTGCTTCTCGAAGGTCCCTTGCCGGGTCTACGCCCCGGCGTCGTCGTCGAAGTCGAAACCAAGAGCCGCGACCGAGAGCCCTATTTCGACGCCGGCACCTCCAGCCGTCACTTCCTGCTCGGGGCGGTGCCCATCGTCCGCGAGGAGGTCGTGATCGAAGCGCCGCGGACGCTCTCCCTCCGATTCGCGCTCCGCGGCCTGACACGACGCGACGCTGAGGTCACTGAAACGAAGAGTTCCGGGATCCGACGCATCACCATCGTCCGCCACGACGCGGAACCCTACGCCTGGGGTGAAGCGGGCTTGCCCTTTGACGTCGCGGCCTTCCCGCTCGTCGAGTTCTCGACGGCTAGGGACTGGATCGGCGTGGCGACCAGCTACGCAAAGACGGTCGAGCAGCAGCTCGCCGGCGCGGATGTGTCTCAGCTGCTTGACGGCATCGAGGGAAACTTCCCCAGGCGAGTCAAGATCGATTCCATCCTGGCGGCCCTACAGGCGCGGGTGCGCTACGTCGGCCTCGAGCTTGGCTCCGGCAGTCTCATCCCGCGGACCCCCGACGAAACGCTGCGGCGCGAATTCGGCGACTGCAAAGACAAGTCGACCGTGCTGATCGCCGCCCTCCGCGCCGTCGGCATCGACGCCCACGTCGCGCTACTGCGCTCCGGCCTCGACCTCGACGTCGCCCCGTTCTTGCCGGGCATCGGTCTCTTCAACCACGCCATCGTCTATGTCCCCGCATCCGGCGACGACGGAGAGATCTGGATCGACCCGACCGCTACCCATGCCCGGGCCGGCCAGTTGCCGACGCAGGTCCAAGGTCGACAGGCCTTGGTGACCGGCGCCGGCCTCAACTCCCTCCTCGAAATCCCGGCGACCGTGTCCGCAGACAACCGGGTGGTCGAAGAGAGGGTCGTGACCCTCGCCGACTTCGGGCCCGGTACGGTCGTCGAGACCTCGACCTTCACCGGCGCCTTTGAGCTCGAGAGGCGATCCTACGAAAGCGTCGGTCTCGAAGAGCGCCGCGCCAGCTATGAGCGCTACGTCAAGAGTCAGTACGACGCGGAGGCCCTGGGCGAATTCGGAGAAACGACCGCCCGCGATTTTGAGTCCGTCTACATCCTCCGTCTGGAGGCGCTCAAGGCCGGGCAGATCTATACCGACCTCGATGAAGCCTTCGCCGGCCTCTCGATCCAAGGCATCTTCGGGGACATGCCCCCTGAGATGGTCTACGTCGATCCGGAGAGTGACGACGAAGACGCCGAGACGCGGACGGCGAACTACCGCCAGACGCTGCCCCAGGTCCGCGAGTACAAATTTCGCGTTGTGCCGCCGCCGGGCTTTGTCGTCCGGGAGCTGCCGGAAAACCGCGATGAGGCCTTCGGCGCCGCCCACTACCGCCAGTATTTCGAGAAGGACGGCGAGACCGTGGTCGCCTCCTTCAGCTTCGACTCCGGCCCCCGGATCCTCGCCCCGGAGGTCTTCGAAGAGACCCGCCAAGCCCTCGCCGAGTTTGGCGAAGAGCCGGCCCTCGGCCTCTTCTTCGACCACCGGTCGAGCGTCGCCCTGGCGGCGGGTCGCGCGCGGGAGGCGATCCTCGATCTGAGGGCGACCACCGCGTCGGGGGGAACCGCCCTGGATCACATTCGGCTGGCCCGCGCCCTCCTGGCGGTCGGACTCGGCGGGCAGGCCCGGGACGCGGCGGAGCGCGCCGTGGAGCTGGCTCCGGAGCTCCCGATCGCCCACTGGAGCCTCGGCTTCATGCTTTCCCACGACACGGTCGGACGCCTGCGTCAAGGTGATTTCGACTACCACGGCGCCCGGAGCGCCCTCGAGCGCGCCGTCGAGCTCGGCCCCGACGAGATGCTCGCCCGCTCTGAGTTGGCCATTCTGCTCGACTTTGACGCCGCAGGACTTCGACACTCAGAAGACTCGGACCTCGAGGCCGCGCTGGGGCACTATCGAACCTGGCGAGAAGAGTTCGGCAGTGATTTTGTGATCAACGAGATGAGCACGCTGGTCGCCGACGGCCGGTGGGACGAGCTCCACAAACTCACCAAATCGCTGCCCGCCGGGCTGCCCCGGGACGCCTGGCACGTGGCGGCCCTCGCCATGACGAAGTCCCTCGACCGCGCCGCCCGCGAAGCGCGGTCACTCGCCGGAGATCGGACGCAGCGGGCGACCACGATGGCGGGCGCCGCCCACGTCTTGATCCGGGGTCGGCAGTACCCGGAGGCCGCCGAATTGACGAGGCGGGCGGCCTCCATCGCCGCCAACCCGGCGGCCTTCCAGCACCGCGCCGACTCCCTCGCCAAAATCATCCGCATCGAAGACCTCGAGTTCCCCGCGGACGATCCGCTCTCGGTGGTCAAGCGGATCGCTTTATTCGAAATGCACCCCGAGCAGACGTCGAAAGACGATCTGCGGCCCCTCCTCCACCCCGACCTCCTGAAGACGCCGCTGATCGAGAGCGAAGCCCTCGACGATCTTGTCCAGGCCTCGCTCCGGACGGTCAGGCGGGCGAATGGGGAGATGTCGCTCCGGGTGCTGATGGAATCGGGATTCGCGCTGGCGGAGTACCAGCTGGAAGGGGAGGACAAATTCGGCTACCGCGTCACCACGCGGTGGGATTCCCAGACCGCCAACTCCAAGAGTTACGCCTTCGTCAGGCCCGACGGTGAAGGGAACTACCTTATCGCCGCCATACCCGAGCTGCCCGCCACCCAGGCCTGGGAAATACTTCGCCGGCTCGATGCGGGAGACCTCGAAGGCGCCCGAGTGTGGCTCGAGTGGGCCCTGGACCTGACGTCGGACTATCGGTCGGCTGATCCGTTGCTCACCCCGCCGCTGCGGACGGTGTGGCCCGTCGGCCCGAACGAAGACGACCCCGCGCGACTCCGCCTAGCGGCCCAGGTGCTCTTGGCTTCGGATGAGTATTTTGGCCCCGAAGCCATCGAGCCCCTGGAGGCTGTGCTCGAGGAGCTCGGGGACGACGTCGAGTTCAAGCTCGCGGTCGAAAATGCCCTCGCCGACGCCTACGGCGAGGCCGAGCGCTGGTCCGATTTCGAGGCGCTTTACAGCCGCTTCTACCGCGAGCACCCCGACTCCGGCATGGCCTACGCTCTGTTGAATCTAGCCCTCGGTCAACTCGAGCGATACGACGAGATCACAACGCTCGCTGAAGCTCATCTCGCCCGGGAAGGGCTCAGCCGATCGGAAAAGATCGAGCCGCTCCGGGCCCTGGCTAATGTGGCGGTCGAAGAGGGCGACTTTGAACGCTTCGGCGAGCTCGTCGATGAAATCGACGCCATCGACCCGGATGCCGTGCGCAACTTCAGAAACGTCCAGGCGTGGGAGCTGCTTTTCCGCGAGACCGTCCCCGCCGACGCCGTCGAGAAAGCCGAAGCCGCCGCGCGGCGAAGGAATTTCAAGGATTACGCCTCGCTCCACACCCTCGCCGCCGCCTACGCCCTCCACGACCGCCCCCTCGAGGCCTACCGGGCCCTGTCGCAGGCCATGGCGCTGGTGCCGGGCCACGAGCCCAATGAGGAAGACTGGCTTGTGCTCGGCTTCATCGCCAAGTCGTGCGGCCTCGACGGCGCGGCGCGGAAATTCCTCGGCCGGATGGAGAAGCCAGAAGGCAAAGCCCAACTCCACTCGTGGGAGCTGGCCCAGCGCCATCTGGCGGAGCTCGACGAGTACAAATAGGAACGGAATTCATGCGGTCATGCCGAGCGGAAGCGCCGATAGGCCCACGCGGCGGCCCACAGCGTCAGCAGGACCCACGCCGCGATATTGACCCCGACCGCGAGGCCGCGCAGCTTGCCGGCCAGATCAGCGCGGATCACCTCCGGCGACGGCACGCGTTCAAAAATGCGCGCGCAGTCCGGCGCCGGTCGGCCCAGGGCGTTGGCGACGGCGGCTTCATATGGCTCTCGGTGCGCGGGATTGTCGACGAAGAAGGGGCTCGGACCGTCCAGCTCGAGCACGGGGTGCTGGAAGGGCCCGAAGCCGGAGCTGGCCTTGCCGACCCACCAGCACACCCGGCCGTCGGCGGGCGGCCTCGGGCCGAGCAGCGGACGCACGACGTACTCCGACCGCGTAACGCCCCCTTGACGCTGACGGCGCGTCTCGACGTGGGTGCCCGCCAGTCGGTCCGGCACCCAGGAGTTACCGATCTGCACGATGTCGGACCGATCGACCTCCACCGTCGCCAGCTCATCCGGGGTCTCGAGCGCCACGACCTCCGCCCGGGCCGCCCACCACATGCGCTCGCTCACCACGGTACCGAGCACCCCGCCGAGCAGCAGGACAAAACCGAGGGCGATTTCCCAACCGAAGCCCGGCGACCGGACGAAATGCCCGATCCCTAGCCGACGAACGAGCAGGCCGCGCAGCACCCCCGGCAGCACGATAAACATGGGGCCGGCGAGCAGAATGCCGACGGTGAATCCTAGCCACGTATTGACCCAGGCCCCGAGCCCCCCGGAGACCAGCAGGATCACGGCCAGGAGAATATTCATCGTCAGCAGCGCCAGCAGGGCGTAGCTGGCCAGCGCCGCCAGCTGTTTCGGCAGCGCAGGGTGCGGCTGATCGAGAAGCTCGGAGGTCCGATCGCGCGCCAGCCGGTCCCGGAAGCCGTCCAGGAACTGCTGGTCAGCGACGCTCAGTCCGTCGCCTTCGTTGAGAACACGGTGCAGGCGGGCCACCATCTGCTCCGCCTCCGCGCTTGGAGCGCCGGTGGCCTCTCGATAGAGCCGGACGGCGCCGTCGCGGTCACCGGCGACCATGCAATCGAGGATAGCGTCTCGGGTCTCTCGGGCTTTTTTGTGGCGGATGAACATCGGTCGCCACGTGATTCTACGGCTTGACGCAACGGCTCACTCGCGCGCCGCCCTCCGGCGGGGCTTCGCCACCGATGCCGCCGGCGCCCGCCTCCCCCTTTCGCGGAGACGGAGATCGGCGGGGACCAGGGTCAAAATTCGACGGTGACTTTGTCCACGCCCCGCCCAAAAGTGGCGCTCTGGACCTTCTTTCCGCGCTCGACGTTGACCAGATTCACCTGGTCGGGCCACACGTCGCGCAAGGCTCCGTGGGTGATCGTCAAGGCGGCGAGTCCCTCCGGGATCGGCGCCTCGGCGTAAACCCACAGGTAGCGACCTTCGACCTCGTGGCCGACCGGCGTCAGCTCAATCGCGACGCCGTCCTGGGCCTCGAGACTGAACCGTCCGTGGGCGTAGCCCTCAAAGCGATCGCGGGCTTCGGCGCTGCCCAGGAGATCCGCCTCGCCGCCGAAGAGCGTGCGCGTGGCGTGCTCGGCGTCGTGCAGCAGGAATCGGTGCATCACTTCGATGTGGCCGGTCCTCGGGTTGAAGAGAACCCTCGTGATCGCTTCTTTTTGCTGATGGGCGGCCGAAGACGCCGCCACTGACCCCGCGGTCAGGATCAGCGTGGCTAGGGCGAGCGCCCGAGAAAGGAAAGAGCGCCGAGTGACGGTCACTCCTCCCCTTCTTTTTTCAGCTTCGTCTTGATGTCCTGCATGATGTCCCGGTGCGCCCAGCCTTCCCGGTCCTTTTCCTTGAAGGCTTCGATCCGCGACGGGATGATGCGGCGGGGGTAGTGGTTATTCTCGACGTCGGTGTCCGCGGTTTCCCACTGCGGATCAATGACGATTTGGGTGAGCTCGCGGTCGGTGACGATGAGCTTCTTGACCTCCCGCGCATTGCGGCGCCAGATCTCCGCCGGGATATTCAGGCGCTCCGTGGCGCCGTCGGCGTAGGTCAGCTCCAGGAGAATCGGCGTCACCAGGCCGCCGTGGTTGGAGAACTCCAGCACGTAATAGTTCCGGTCTTCCTTCACCGCCCGGGCCAGCACGTCACGTTCCCAGTCCTCGAGGTCGGCGAGGAACTTCCTGTACTCGTTGCGCTCTTCGTTGGTGACCGTGAAGCGGTCGTTCTTGTCGTAGAAGTCGCGGATGCCGGGGTTCTGCTCCACCCACGTCGAGCGCTCGAGTCGATCCCGCTCGATGATCACGGAGGCCGGCTTGTCGGCTTCTTCCTGCCGACGCCGCGCGTAGTCGATATCCGGATCCAAGGTGTCGAGGCGCAGCTTCCACACTCGATCGATGCCCACGTCCACGTGGTCCGTGGTGTAAAACCAGCCGCGCCAGAACCAGTCGAGATCGACGCCGGACGCTTCTTCCATGGTGCGAAAGAAGTCCGCCGGCGCGGGGCGTTTGAACATCCAGCGCCTCGAGTACTCGCGGAAGGCGAAGTCGAAGAGCTCGCGTCCGAGGATGGTTTCGCGCAGGATCATCAGCGCCGCCGCCGGCTTGTGGTAGGCGTTCGGCCCCAGCCGCAGGACCGAGTCCGACTGGGTCATGATCGGCACCTGGTTGTCGGACCTCATGTAATCGACGATATCCCGGGGCTGGTTGTCCCACGGGATCATCTCCGCGTCCCATTCCCAGCCCGCCAAGGCGTCGAGGAAGCTGTTGAGCCCCTCATCCATCCACGTCCACTGGCGCTCGTCGGAGTTGACGATCATCGGGAAGTAGATGTGCCCGATCTCGTGGATGATGACCCCCACCAGGAAGCGCTTCTCGGCGAGGGTATAGGTCCGCGAGCCGTCATCCTGCAGGTCCGTGCGCGGTCCGTTGAAGGTGATCATGGGGTATTCCATGCCGCCCACGGGCCCGTTCACCGACTGCGCGGTCGGGTACGGGTAGTCGAAGGAATAGCGCGAGTAGACCTCCATCGTGTGGATCACGGAGGCCGTCGAATACTTGGACCAGAGCGGCTCGCCTTCCTTCGGGTAGAAGGACATGGCCATCACCTCGGGCTGGACGTCGCCGCCCTGGTGGTAGCCCTGGGCGTCCCAGATGAATTTGCGCGACGAAGCCCACGCGAAGTCGCGCACGTTCTCGGCGAAGTAGCGCCAGGTCTTGGAGCCCGAGGGGCCGGCTTTTTCGTTGGCGAGCGCCTCCTCGGCGGTGACGATGAAGACCGGCGCGTCCGCCGTCCGGGCCGACTCGAGGCGCTCGCGCTGGGCGGCGGTCAGGACGTCATCCGGATTCTGGAGCTCGCCCGTCGACGACACGATGTGGTCGTCCGGCACGGTGATGGCGACCGTGTAGTCGCCGAATTCGAGCGTGAACTCGCCGCGGCCGAGGAACTCCTTATTCGTCCAGCCCTCGTAGTCCGTGTAAGCGTGGAGGCGCGGGAACCACTGGGCCAGCAGGAAAATATCGTTGCCGCCTTCGCGCTCATCGTCCGGGAAATGCTCATAGCCGGAGCGCGCTGAGATCGCATTCTCTTCGACGATATTGAACGCGAAATCGATCGTGAACTCCACGGTCTCTCCGGGCCCGAGCGGCGTCCGTAGATCCACCCGCAGGTTGGTGCCGACCAGCGCATGCCCCAAGTCGCCGCCCGCGTCGCGGATCGACGGCAGGTCGTAGCCCAATTCGGTGTCGGCCATGAACTGATGGCGGCGCAGCTCGTCGAGGCTGATCTTGGGCGGCTCGCCGTCCTTGCCGGCCTCCACTTTCGGACCGCGCCGGCTGCTGTCCGCAAAGGCGGCGCTGCGCTCGGCCAAGGAGTCGCTGCGGAAACGATTTTGGTCGAGCTGTAGCCACAGGAAACGGAGGGTGTCCGGGCTGTGGTTGGTGTAGCTGATCGTCTGGCTCGCCTCGAGCCGGCGTCGATCCTCGATCAGCCGCACGTCGATGTTGTAGTCGACCTCTTGCTGCCAATACTCGTGGCCCGGCTCGCCGCCCGCCGTGCGGTAGCTATTCGCCGTCGGCAACACCTCATCCAGCTGGCGGAACTTGTCTTCGAAGTCGCCTTTGGTTTGGTTTGGAGTCGGGGTCGCGAAGGCCGACGACGTCAGCAGACAGCCGACCACGGCGGAGAAAATGATTCGGCGGCTGATCGCCGCGGGACGGGTGGAACGGATCACTGCGGGGTCGGCTAGACGCATTACGGAGGGGGCCTCGCGGTCAAGTTGGCAGGGAGGCGTGCAACTTACCCCAGAAAGGAAAAAGAAGACATCGCCGGGGGCCAAACGTGGCGCTGATGGGATGCTTACGCCGATGTCCGCCGCCGTCGACGCCGGAGCAAGCCCCGGGCGCGAGATCCTTCCGCAGCCAGGCGCGGGCGAAGCGCAGGTCGGGCTCGACCGTGGCCCCAGAGATATCGAGGGCGGCGGCGATCTCTCCATAGGCGAGGCCGGAGAAAAAATGAAGCTCGAAGACCCGGGGGCGGCGAGGGACTAGACCAGGCCCGCCAGGTCCTTCGCTCAGAACATCAGGGCGCGCCGCCCGAGGGCGCGGGTCCGCCGGACGCCTGCTCGACGGGACCGTCGATCGTCGCCTGCCCGAGTTCGAGCTCCACGACGAGCTCCCGGTCGGCCTCGACCTCCAGGGTCCGGCGGTGGAAGTAGCCCGTCTCCGGATCCTTCACGTTGAGGTCATACCGACCCGGCTCGACGCCGGTGAGCACGAATCGCCCGTCGAGGCCGGAGCGCGCGCCGCCCGAGGTCGAAAGGTCTTCGCGCACCAGGGCGACCAGCGCGCCGGCCACCGGGCCACAGTCGCGCCGGACGTCGCCGGCGACGATGAGGCCCGACTCGAAGTCCAAGTCGCGGTAGACCTCCGGGGCGGCGGCCTCGATACGCAGCGGGCTCGAGGCGCGACGTCCCGGCTCTCCGCGCAGCGAGGCTTCCAAGGACCACTCCCCCGCCGCCAGGTGTTCGACCCGGAAGGCGCCTTCGAAGTCGACCGAGCCGGGCACCTCGCGGTGCCCGGGGCGACGCGCCGCCACGGTGAGTCGATCCCACTCCGAGCCCACGAGGCCGTAGACCTGACCGATCACCACGCCGCCGCCGCGCATCTCGAGCTCGAGGGGGCCGCCGAGCGCCCCCAGCGAGTCGACCTGGACCGTCACGGCGGCCTCGGCGAGGCCTTCCTTCGTCGCCCGCAGTCGGTAGCTCCCGACCGGCACGCCCCGGAGGCGGAAGCTGCCGTCGGTGTCGGACTGCGCCGATTTCCGGGGCTGACGGGGGCCATCGACGACCTCCAGCCGCAACAGAGCTCCCGCGATCGGCGACCGTGTTTCTCCGACCACCCGTCCGCGGAGCTCGGCGCCGGGATCGAGGGTCACGTCGAGACGATGCAGGGCGCCGTGCAGCTCGAGGGTGCGAAAGGCGCGGGGAAAATCGCCGTGCACCACCTCAAAGCGGGTCGGGCCGACCTCCAAACCGTCGAGCTCGTAGGACCCGTCGCTCCGGCTCCGCCCTTCGGCCGCCGCCTCGGCTCGACGCGGCGCCGGCTCCACGACGCGCACCCGCGCCCCGGCCACGGGACGCCCCTCCACATCGAGCACCCGGCCCGCGATGCGGGCGCCTTCCCGCACGACCAAGGTCAAAGGCTCAGCCGACAGGTCGTCGCGCACCTCGAAGGTGTGGTCCCGGGACGGCAGGTAGGTGTCCGCGGAGGCGCGGATCCGGTAGGCGCCAGGTTCGGGGGCGGTGAGCGTAAAGTGCCCGCGGCCGTCGGCGGTCGTGGTCCGCGGCTCACCGCCGATCGCGGCCGTCACTCCCGCGTCGAAGTCTTCCAGCGGGTCGACCACGAGGTGAGCTGACGGCACCGGGCTCCCCTCTTCATCGACCACGCGGCCGAAGATCTGCGCCACCGGATCGAGGGTCACGACCAGGGGCTCGCCCCCCGACGCCTCGACGCCGACCAGTCGACGCTCGCGGTAGCCGGTCCGCCGGACCTTGAGGTCCAGAAGCTGGTCCGACGCCAGCTGGCGGATCATGAATCGACCGTCGCCGTCCGTGCCGGTGGTCTTCATGGTCGAGAGCTGGTCGTCGTCGGGGCCGACTTCGTAGGCCAGCGCCAGGTAGGAGATAGACGCCCCGGCCAGCGGCCGATCGTCGACGTCGACCACCCGGCCGCCCAAGGTCGACTCGGCTTCGAGGTCGATCGTCCCGAGGTCTAGGGCGCCGTCGCCGTCTAGGATCTCGAGGTCGGGGACCTTGAGGGGCGCGAAACCGTCCGCCGAGACGCCGAGCTCGTAGCGTCCGGCGAGCACGTGGTCCATTGAAAAGATGCCTTCACCGCCGGACACCCCCACGTGCACATCGTCGACCAGCAGCCGACCGCGGTCGGCTCTCCGCGAGGGATAGAGCATCGCCGCCGCGTTGGTGATCGGCTGACCGGCGGCGTCGACGATGTCGCCGACGACCTGACGTCCCCGCCGCAAGACGAGCTCGAGCGGCCCCCCGCCCTCTGGCCGGGTCACCGCAAAGACCGAGGCGGCGAAGCCGGAGGCGCGGGTGATCAACTCGTAAATCGGAGCCTCGGGCAGGCGCGGCAGGGTAAACCGCCCGTCGCCGTCGCTGCGCGCCGCCACGGAGAGGGGCGGCTCGAGCAGGTGGTTGCGCGACAGGTCGGCGTGCACTTGGATCTCGACGCCGGTCACCGGCCGTGCGTCGACGTCGACGAGGCGGCCCCGCAGGGTCACCGCGGGCTCGAGGACCAGCTCGACGGCCCCCGAGCCGTCCACCGGCACACCGTCGGTGCGGCGGCCGAGGTGATCGCCGGCTTCGCCGTA
>JBCDKB010000054.1:0-27252 GCA_038747035.1 Acidobacteriota bacterium
GCCCAGCCCCTACCCCGGAGGGGAGCTGGGAGGGGTCGTGCAGGTGATGTGAGTTCGCTGGTTCGCTGAGGCGGCGACTCGTCAGCGCGGGCCGGGGCAAGCCCGGCCCTGCCCCCGAGGCGAACGCTCACGGGTCGCCGAAGGCGAAGCGACCGTAGCCGAGCTCGGCGCTGGCGAACCATTGGTAGGTGTCGCGCCGGACCTTCTGCCACTGGTCATAGATCGTCCGGTAGGTGGCGTCTTCGGCGGCCTGTTCTTCGAACATCTCGAAAGACGCTTTTTTGGCGGCGCGCATGAGGTCGTCGCTGAAGGGACGCATCTCCACGCCTTCTTCCAGGAGCTGGGCGAGGGCCGACGGATTGAGGTGGTCGTAGCGCGCCTGCATGACCGTCGCCGACTCTGAGGCGGCGGCTTTGAACATGTCTTTATAGGACGCGGGCAGCTCGTCCCAGGCTTTTTGGCTGACCTGGTAGGTGAGCGACGGGCCCGGCTCCCACCAGCCCGGGTAGTAGTAGTAGCTGGCGACTTTGTGGAAGCCGAGCTTCAGGTCGTCATACGGGCCGACCCATTCCGTGGCGTCGATGGCGCCGCGGTCGAGCGCCGGGTAGATCTCGCTCGCACCAAGAACCTGGACGCGCACACCGAGGCGATCCATCACCTCGCCGCCGAGGCCCGGAATGCGCATCGACAGGCCCTCGAGGTCGGCGGCGGAAGCGATCTCGCGGCGGAACCAGCCGCCCATCTGGGTGCCAGTATTGCCGGCCGGAAAATTCAGGATACCGAAGTCGGCGAAAACCCCGCGCATCAGCTCGAGGCCGCCGCCTTCGGTGAGCCACGCCGTTTGCTGGCGGGAGCTCAGGCCGAAGGGCACGCAGGCGTCGAAGGCGAGGGCCGGGTTCTTGCCGATGTAGTAATAGCTGGCGGTGTGGCCGACCTGGACCGTGCCCTGCTGGACGGCGTCCATGACTTCCAGATTTGGGACGATCTCGCCGCCCGGGTAGCAGCGGATCCTGAATCGCCCTTCCGACATCACCTCCAGGCGATTCGCCATCACTTCGGCGGCGCCGTAGATCGTGTCGAGGCCGCGCGGAAAGCTCGACGCCAGCCGCCAGGTGATCTTCGGATTGGAGATCACCGCCGGCCCGCCGGCGTCCTCCGCGGCGCAGGCGGTCAAACCGGCGACGCCGGCGACGCCGGCGGCGGCTCGGCCGAGGAAACGGCGGCGGTCGAGACCCTTGGGGGCGGCGTCGACGGGACTTTCTCGGGCTTCTTCAGTCGCGTCTGCCGGCGTCGGCACGGGATTTTTGGCGCTCATGCGAGGCCTCGCTAGAAGTGGGTGGGAAAGGGGAAGTAGCCCCGGAAGTCTACACCGCGCACACCGAGTTGAACTGTTCGCGAGGAGGTCTGACCGCGGTCCCGCGGCCGTAACGTGGACCGTCATGTCGCGTTGCTAATGTCGTCTTCACTGTCATGATGGCCGCACGACGTCTCGACCTCCGCATCAATGATTTGCCGACGAAGCAGCGCTGGCTCCAGCATTTGAGCTCCCTGCTCCGTGACGCCCAGGTGCTCGGCGACGGCCGCTGGGACGTGCGCCGGATGCGCTATGAAGTCGAGCTCGAACGGATCTGCTACGAGTCAGGCCGGTCGAACGAATATCCGAGCATCACCTGCCGGCTCGCGGTGACGCCGGTACTATCCTGCGTCGACGGCCGCGACGGCGTCGCCGAGAGCTGGGTCGGCGAGACGCTGACCGGCCTCGAGCTGCGCGATCGCCACGAGCTGGCCCTGGTGAGCTCCTACGGCGCCACTCGACTGCGGCTCGGCGCCGGCGCGAACCTCGAGATTCAAGACGTCGGTCAGCCGAATGAGCACCATCTGGTGTGCGATTACGGCCACGCCGGCGTCGACCTGCGGCGCGCCAACGAGCTCATGCGCCTGCGGGTCGTCTAGGCTTCGGACCCGCGAAGACCGCCGGTCGGCGGAAAAGACCGGCGGGCCGCTCGGTCGATTCCTATAGATTGGCAGGGCTATGCTCCACCGACTGCTCGCCGACGCCACCGTGCTCGTCCACTTCGGCTTTGTGCTTTTCGTGGTCTTGGGCGGGCTCGCCGTCTTGCGCTGGCCTCGCCTAGCGGCCGTGCACGTGCCGGCGGCGGTCTGGGGATTCGCAGTGGAGGCCTTCGGCTGGCTCTGTCCGTTGACGACCCTCGAGAACCGCTGGCGCCGCCTCGCCGGGCAGGCGGGCTACGACGGCGGCTTCGTCGAGCAATACCTCATTCCGGTGCTCTACCCGGCGGGCCTGACGCGCGAGATCCAGTGGCTGCTGGCGGCGGTGGTGCTGGTCGTCAATGCGACGGTCTACGGCGTCCTGTGGCGCCGCCGAGCTAGCGGCGGGTGAGCTCTCCCCGCAGGTTGCTCTGCATCGCCTCGGCAATGACCTCGGGCTCGAGATCCTGACCGCATAGCCAGTAGAGCTTGGTGAGGGCCGCCTCCGGGGTGAGGTCGTATCCGCTGATGACGCCGGCGTCGGCGAGGGATCGGCCCGTCGCGTAGCCGGCCATATTGACCCCGCCCTGCAGGCACTGGGTGCAGTTCACGATCACCACGCCGGCGTCGGCGGCGCGCCGCAGCTCGCGCAGAAAGGCCGGATCGCTCGGGCCGTTGCCGAGGCCGTAGGTGTGCAGGATCGCGCCCTGCAGCGGCCGGTCGAGGAACCGCCCGAGCAGCTTCGGCGTCATGCCCGGGAAGAGGCGGATATCGGCCACCTGGGCGCGGGCGGCGTCGGTGATCGGCAGCAAGCGCATGGGCCCCGGCGGCGGCATGAGGATCTCGTCGGGATGCAGCCGTAGATTGACGCCGACTTCGGCCAGCAGCGGGTAATTCGGCGAGTCGAAGGCGAGGTAGCGGTTGGCGGAGACCTTCGTGGAGCGGTTGCCGCGCAGCAGGCGATCGCCGACGAAAAGGCAGACCTCCGGCAGGGCGTCGGGCGATGCGTTGCCGGCGGCGGCGGCGCCGGTCACCAGGCCGCCGGCGATCAGCAGGCTGTTGATCAGGTTCTCGCGCGCGTCTGTCCGCAGCTCGATCAGCGGAATCTGGGAGCCGGTCAGCAGCACCGGTTTACCGAGATTTTCGAGCATGAAGGAGAGTGCAGAAGCTGTGTAGGCCATCGTGTCCGTGCCGTGGAGCACGATGAAGCCGTCGTAGTCGTCGTAGCGATCAACGATGTCGCGGGCGATATGCAGCCAATCTAAGGGCGTCATATCCGACGAATCCAAGAGGGGCTCATACTCGTGGAGGTCGTAGGTCGGCATCTCCGGGTGACGCAGGGCCGAGAGCGCCGCCATCTGGCGCTGGAGGTGACCCGATTCGGTCCGGTAGCCGCGGGCGCTCCGCGCCATGCCGATGGTGCCGCCGGTGTAGGCGATATAGACGCGGCGGCGGCTCACAGGGCGGCTCCGGACGTCAGCGAATAAATGAAAAAACGGTGGCGCATGGCGCCTATTATCCAAGACCAGATCCCGGGAGACATCATGAGCGCAGAGGAAAAAAGAATCGCCGTCAGCGGTGCGTCGGGCTTGTTGGGTCGTCGGCTCCTGCCGGCCCTCCGCCAGGCGGGATGGAGTCCGCAGGCCATGGTGCGGCGCCCCGGGGGTGACGGCATTTTCTGGGATCCGCGGGGCGGCACCCTCGACGCGGCGTCGATGGAAGGGCTCGACGCCGTGGTGCATCTGGCGGGTGAGAATGTCTTTGGCCGCTGGACAGACGCGAAGAAAGAGCGGATCGACCAGAGTCGAGTGCTCGGGACGCGCTTGATTTCGCAGACCTTGGCCGGCCTAGAGCGACCGCCGCGGGTGCTGGTCAGCGCCTCAGCGATCGGCTATTACGGCGACCGCGGCGACGCCATCATGGACGAGTCGGGCACCCTCGGTGAGGGCTTCCTGGCCGAGGTCTGCGGCCGCTGGGAGGCGGAGACTGCGGCGGCGCGCGACGCCGGCGTGCGGGTGGTCAACTTGCGCATCGGTATCGTGCTCGCCAAGGGCGGCGGCGCCCTCAAGCAGATGCTGCCTCCATTCAAAATGGGCGTCGGCGGTCGCCTCGGGGACGGGCAGCAGTGGTTCTCTTGGATCCACATCGACGATGTGGTCCGGTCGATTCTTTTCGCCCTCGATCGCGATGACCTGGAGGGCCCGGTGAACTGCGTGGCGCCGGCGCCGGTGCGAAACCAGGAGCTCACCCGCGTCTTGGGTCGGGTCGTGCGTCGACCGACGCTTTTTCCGGTGCCGAAGTTCGCCCTCGGGGTGGTGTTCGGGGAAATGGCCGAGGAGACGCTGCTCGCGTCCACGCGGGTGGCGCCGGCGGCGCTCGAGGGGGCGGGCTTTCGATTCGAGCACCCGGACCTCGAAGCGGCCCTGCGCCGCGAGGTTTAGTTTCCGCGGAGACCCTCAGAGGCCGTAGCGGTAGCCGGTGCGGGCGCGGACCGTGATCGACGGATCTTTCGCCCGCACCTCGAGCTTCTGGTATCCGATCTCCCCCGAAGGCCGCTCGGCGCGGTACGTGAGCAGGTAATAGCCGAAGTTCTCCGACGTCACTTCCTGCAGGGGGTCGAAGAAGCCGACGAAATTCGGGTCGTAGTAGCCGCCCGTATCCTCGGCGAGTCGGGTGAGGAAGTCCTCGTGCTTGGGGTTCAGACCGGAAGGTGTCAAGTCGATCGGGTAGACGGCTATGTTGTGGTCGTTCAAGACGGTCTCGAGCGCCGGGTAGTAGCGCTCGTCCGGCACGGTCGTTCGTCCTTTCTTGACGCCGAAACCGACGGTGTAGAGCAGCATCACCTTGCGCCCGATGAGAAAGCCGAGGCTGTCGCCCACTAGCCCCATGGCGCTGTAGATATTTTCGCTCGCCTGCTCGAGCTCGGGCCCGGTGGGCATGAGACTCAAGATTTCAAGCTCGCGCCCGCGGTCGAGGGCCTCTCGCCTCCCGGGGCGGAAAGGCTTGGGTTTGCCGCCGACGGCCGCACGCTGGAGCGCTTCCTGGAGCAATTCCGGGTCTTGGGTGAAGTCTTGGTGTAGCCGCAGGTCGCCGTCGTAGCTCACCACCGCCATCCAGTCGGACGGCAGCATGGCGTCCCGCACCCATTTCTTGGCGTCGCGGACGGCGCGGAGCTTCTGGCGCATCAGGCGATTGCCGAAGTTTCCGAATCGGCTCTGGTCGTCGAGGAAGAAGACCAAGTAGCGGCTCGACGGGACGTCGGTCTCACTCGCGCCATCTTCATAGCGGGTGGAGTAATAGCTGACGCTGGTCAGCTCCACGGATTCCCCGTCTTCTTCGACGATGAAGTCATCGGCGCCGAGGTCGCGGACGACCTGCCCCTCCGCATCGGTGGCGAGCACGTCGACGAAGACCTCCGAGACTTCCACCAGGTCGTCGAAGCTCTGCAAGAGACCCGCGGGTGAAGCCTCCGACGATTCGTTCCGGGCTTCGCCCTGCGTCGCGTCCTGGGCGGCGATCGGGCCGGCGAACATGAGCAGGCAGAGGACGCTGGAGGCGAAGAGCCCTAGGGTGTGAAAGGCATGGCGCGGCCGAAGGTCACACCCACGAGCTGTTGGAAAGGTCCGATCCACGGCGGCGTCTCCTCGAAGCTCAAAGCGTTAGGCGGTCTCGGAGGCTTCCGATGATGCCACTGATTGGGGGGAGAGCGGAACTCAGGGGACGCCTGCGGTCGCCGGGGAGACGTGAGTCGCCGAGCCGGGCCTCCGAAGTCGTTGCACAATTTTCTGTGCATTCCGCTCGAAGGGCCCGGACTTATCGGCCTTTGTCGATTATTTTCACGGGCTTTCCACAAGATTGTTCACAGGCGCTGCGGAATGCGCGCGAGGAGCCCCGTTTTCTAGGGTTTCGTGGCCCAGCGGACGGCGGATATTCGATGTGAAAAATTGGCGGAGCCCAGTGCAAAGCCATGAATGCACGGTGGAGGCACAAGGCTGCTTGGGGCCTTATTGTCTCTTGCGGCTTTCTCGAGTCACGCTAGCTTGGGGACCTTGCGAACGTCGGCGACGGGAAGGTCAGGTGCGTGGCCTTCGAGCGTTAGGCTGTCTGACCGGATCCGAACAGGCCTATTCCGGCGTCTTACCGAAAGATAAAAAAGGGGGCCGTTCCCCTGGAGCTCGGGCCCTCCGGTCGGGGGAAGCGGCCTACGGGAAGACTGTTCGGGTGGGAAGACTTTCGTCTCCCCACGCGGATAATAGCGCAGATAAGGCCCAAGCTCTAGGGAACATAGAAGTTTTCTCCGATTTCTCTGCCGCATCTCCGGCGGACGGAGTTTCTCTATCTGCTGAGTAGCCGAAGCATGCGATCCGGGTGGTCGGTAAAGAGGGCAACGACCCCGACCTCCAGCAGCCGCTCCATGTCTTTGATCTCATTCACGGTGTAGACCTGAACCGGGATGCCGTGGGCTTTGGCGTTCTCGAGCATGGCTTCGTCGAGGTGGCGGCCGCTGACGTTAAAGGCCACTGAGCCGACCTGCGCCGTGATGTCCGAAGGCAGCAGGCCGCTGTGCAGCCTGACGGCATAGAGCGACGCGGTGGCGAGGGGGGATCCGAGCTCCCGGAGGCGGGCGAGGGGACGCGGATCGAAGGACGAGACGATGACCTGCTCGGCTCGGCCGGACTCCGCAACCAGCCGGTGGACCTTCTGCGCGATGCCGCCTTCGACCGCGTCGGTGACGGCTTCATGCTTGATTTCAATATTGAGCAGAATGCGGTCGGTGACCAGATCGAGGACCTCTTGCAGGGTCGGGACCTTCTCACCGGCATATCGGGCGTCGAACCACGAGCCGGCGTCGAGCTTCTGGATGTCGGCGAGCTGGGTTTCCAGCGCCGCGCCGCCGCCGTCGGTGGTGCGTTCCAAGGTTTCGTCGTGGAGCACGATGACGTGGCCGTCGCGGGTCAAGGTGACGTCGATTTCAACCATATCGGCGCCGATCTCGATCGCTTGGCGGATGGCGACGAGGGTGTTTTCGGGCGCCTGGCCGGAGAAGCCGCGGTGGGCGATGACTTTCGGGGCTTGCGATTCGAGGAAACTCGCGACGGACGCAACGGGCATGGGTGTCTCCTCCAAAGAGGCCGGTTTCTCGTCGGCACGGGCGGGGACGGTCGCGAAGAGGCCGACGAGCGCCAGGACGAAGAGGCGTAGGTAAAACGTGGCGGAATGGACCATGGTGACGAAATCTTAGCGCTCCGGCCCCGCCATCAACCCGAGGCCTGGGCCGTTGGCTCCACGTCTGGGATTTCCCGAGACGTCGCCGGACCGGCGCGGAGGGCAGTAGAATCCGGCGCCATGCCTATCCAAGCACAGACCGCCGTCGCCGGACCGACCGGTTCCACCCTCACCCACCTGGAGTGCTCGATCACCGGCGTGCGGCGTGACGCCGACGCGCTGGCGACGATCGATCCGGAAAGCGGACGTGCGCTGGTGGCGCGCTATGACTTGGAGAAAGCGGCCGCGAGCCTGAGTCTCGACGCCCTCCGGGGTCGGGTGCAGAGCCTGTGGCGCTACCGGGAGGTGCTGCCGATCCGTGACGGGGCCTTCGTCGTGAGCCTCGGGGAGGGCTGGACGCCGCTGCTGGCGGCGCCGCGGCTCGGCAAACGCTTGGGCCTCACGGGGCTGATGGTCAAGGACGAAGGCCGCAATCCCACCGGCTCGTTCAAAGCGCGTGGCCTCTCGGCGTCCGTCTCCCGGGCGCTCGAGCTGGGGGCCCGCGCCGTGGCGGTGCCGACGGCGGGCAACGCCGGCGCCGCGCTCTCGGCTTACGCCGCCCGCGCCGGGGTGCCGGCCCACGTGGCGATGCCGATGGATGCGCCGGAGACTATCCAGGCCGAAGTGCGAGCCTACGGCGCGCGCCTGGAGCTGATCGACGGCCTGATCCACGACGCCGGCCACTGGATCGCCGAGGGCTGCCGAGAGCACGGCTGGTTCAATATGGCGACGACGAAAGAGCCGTATCGCCTCGAGGGCAAGAAGACTATGGGCTACGAGCTTTGGGAGCAGCTCGGCGGCGAGCTCCCGGATCTGGTCCTTTATCCCACCGGCGGCGGCACCGGACTGATCGGCATGTGGAAGGCCTGGGACGAGCTCGAGGCAATGGGCAAGATCGACGATCGCCGTCCGCGCTTGGTCGCCGTCCAGTCGACGGGCTGCGCGCCGGTGGTCGAGGCTTTTGAACGGGGCGCCGACCGCGTGGGCCCGTGGCCGGACGCCGCCACCCTAGCCCCCGGCATCCGCGTGCCGAAACCCTTCGCCGACGACCTGATCCTGCGCGCCATCCGCGACACCGGCGGCACGGCGGTGTCGGTCGAAGATGAGGCGATCCTCGACGCCATGGTCCGCCTCGGCGCGGACGAGGGCCTCGACGCCTGCCCCGAAGGCGCCGCGACGCTCGCCGGGCTCCTCGCCCTGCAGGCCAAGGGCGACGTCGACGCCGACGAGCGCATCGTGCTCTTCAACTGCGGCAGCGGGCTGAAGCACCCGGACCTTAAGCCCCAGGGTTAAGGGCACTTTCCGGGGCGTTCAAAGACCTTCCCGGGTGCCCGTGGCGCCCGGCCGTTACGCTATGCTTTGCCCGTGAGGACCGACCCGCGACAGCTCGAGCTGGTTCTGACCGCGCCCGGCCCGCGCGACAAGGAGGTGGAAGCGGAGACGCTGCGCCGTCGGCTGAGCGACCTCTTTGAACGCGATCTCCGCCTCGTGCTGACGCGGAACCGGAGCCGAATCGCGTCGGTGAAAGAGAAGAAGAGCGGCTTCGAGCTGCGGCTCCACCAATCGTTCCTCGACGCCGAGCCGGCGACGGTGGAAGCGGTCGCGACCTTTTTTAACGCGCCGCCCGGCCCCGCCCGCCAAGAGGCCCTCGGCGTCTTGCGGGAGCATTTCTCGAGCCGCGCACCCGAGAGCTCGCTGACGCCGCCGCAGCGGCCGCGGGGCGCCTGTCACGACCTGGCGCAGATGCGCGACCGGATCAACGGCGATTACTTCGGCGAGACCCTCGACGTGCACATCACCTGGGGGCAGAACGCCTCGGGTCGGAAGCGTCGACGCCGGGGCGCAGGCTTTTCCATCCGCCTCGGAAGCTACGACGAGTCCACCCGGTTGGTGCGCATCCACCCGGTGCTCGATCGACCGGAAGTGCCGAGCTACGTGGTCGCTGCGGTGGTGTACCACGAGATGCTCCACGCCGCCGTGCCGCCGGAGCGCCACGGCGCCCGTCGACGGGTACACACCGCCGAATTCCGTCGCCGGGAGCGCCTTTTCCGCGACCATGACCGCGCCGAGGCGTGGCTCGCCGAGCACGCCGAGAGCCTCGCCGCGTGGCGCGGGCGGTGAGCGCGCCGGGAGCTTCGCCGTGACTCGGCCGCGTCCGTCAAGGCTCGGGACGATTCCCCACGAACGCCGGCTTTTCGTGCTCGCGCTCGCCGCGGGCTTGCCCGGCGCGCTGGCGGCGATGGTAATGCTGTGGGGCGGCGACTACGAGGCCAAGGTGCAGTGGACGGTCACCGTTTTCCTGATGATTTTCTGGTGGGGCTTCGCCTTCGCGGTCCACGAGCGCACGCTCATTCCACTGCAGACGATCGCCAACCTGCTCGAGTCGCTGCGCGAAGGCGACTACTCGATCCGCGCCCGCGAGCCCTATGGGCGCGACTCGCTCGGCGATGTGATGTTCGAGATCAACCGACTCGGTGACCTGCTGCGCGGCCAGCGCTTCCTGAGGGTCGACGCCACCGCCTTGCTCCAGCAGGTGATCCGCGAGATCGACGTGGCGGTTTTCACCTTCAGCGCCGACCGTGAGCTTCACCTGGTCAATCGCGCCGGTGAGCGCATGATGGCGCGGCCTTCGGAGCGCCTCCTCGGCCTCTCGGCGGCGGACCTCAGTCTCGACGATTGCCTGGAGGGCGAATCCGAGCGCACTTTCGAACGGGCCTTCCCGGGGCAGACCGGCCGCTGGCAGTGCCGCCGCAGCACCTTTCGGGAAGCCGGCCGGCCGACGGTGCTGCTGGTGCTTTCGGACCTCTCGAAGGCGCTGCGCGAAGAGGAGCGCCAGGCCTGGCAGCGGCTCATCCGGGTGCTCGGCCACGAGCTGAATAACTCCCTGGCGCCGATCAAGTCGACGGCGTCGACGATTTCGAGCGTGCTCCGCAGGGACCGGCCCCACGAAGGCTGGCGGGACGACGCGGAGCGCGGTTTGACCATGATCGCGGAGCGCTGCGAGTCCCTGAACCGCTTCGTCGTCGCCTACACCAAGCTCGCGCGGCTGCCCGCGCCCCGGCTCCGCCCGACGCCGGTCGGGCCCTTGGTGCGGCGGGTGGCGGGCCTCGAGACCCGACGGGAGGTGTCCTGGCTCGAAGGGCCTTCGGCGGTGGTGGAGGCCGACGCCGACCAGCTGGAGCAGCTCATGATCAACCTGGTCAAGAACGCAGTCGAAGCCGCGACGGAGAATGACGGTGACGTCACCGTGCGCTGGCGGCGGACCGAAGACTCCGTCGAAATCCTCGTGCTCGACACCGGCCCGGGACTGCTCAACGCGAATAATCTCTTCGTCCCGTTCTTCACGACCAAGCCCGGCGGCTCGGGGATCGGTCTGGTGCTGTGCCGGCAGATCGCGGAAGCCCACGGCGGCAGCTTGACGCTCGAGAATCGGGCCGACGTCGCCCAGGGCTGTGTTGCTCGACTCCGGCTGCCGGCTTAGCGAGCCCGTCCCCGGCGGTTAGCGGTGCGGGCCCGCCGAGCGCCGGGGGGAGGGCGGAGATGTCCCCGAACGCAATGGGGTAATATGCCGGGCATCTAATTCATAGCTTGAGGAGCAATCGATGGAATCCTATGCTCGGGCCTGTCGGCAGGCTTTGTTATGGGCGCTCTCAATCGCGATCGCGCCATCCCTCTTCGCCGCCGAATATGTGATGAACATCGTCGGCGACACCTTCGACCCGCCGGCGATCACGATTGACATCGGTGACACGATCCGCTTCATCAATGATGGCGGAAGCAACAACGTGGTCGAACGCGACGGGGCGTTCCGCAGCGGCGACCTATCCACCGACATGTGGCAGTACATCTACCAGTTCCCCCGCGGCGGCACCTTCCGGGTTTTCTCGGAGCGGGATCCTGGCACGATCAACGCTACCGTGACCGTCGTCGGCGTCTTCGCCGACGGCTTCGACTACGGGCACCTGACCGCGTGGGACGGACTTTTCCCGGAACGTCCGGACTGCTTCTGCTACTTCTCAGCGGACTGCGAAGCCGGCTCGCTGTGCGACTACGGCCCGGGCGGCTTCTCGACGGAAGACATTTGCAGCTGGGTCGACGGCAAGCCCGACGGCGTGCCGGGCGCGGGTTGCAATCTTCCGCATAACGGCGTCTGGGGCGGCGAGATCTGCGACGGCGTCTGCGCACCGTCGGCGAGCGGCTCGATCTTCGGCCATGAGAATCCGAGCCTCTTGCGTCAGGGAATCTCGCTGTGGACCGAGGCCGTCTTGGTGCCGGCGGAAGAAGGCGGCGGACCGCTGCACGCGACCTTCATGCACGAGCTGGAGCAGCTCGAGTTCACCCAGCCCGACGCCGCCAATATCCTCGGCCGTCAGGTGACGGACATCTTGATCCTGACCGGCGGTCTCGAGCTCTACCACTACTTCTGCCACCACGAGCAGTATCCGGAGGCGCCGAAGCCGTCGCTGTGGCTCGACTTCTCCGACCAGCCGTGTCGCGCCGCGATCGCGCGCTTGACCATCGATTCCCTGCTCGCCGCCATGGACGGTGACGATCCGCAGACGGCCCTTTTGCAGGTGCCGAACCAGTGCGGCGATTGGCAGGAATACATCTCCGAGAAGTGCCGCGGTGATGACGCGCTCAAGTGCATGGGTCAGCAGATCAGCTCGATGGCCGAGTACCTGACGACGCCGACCACCCGGGCGATCCGGGCCAAGTCGCCGCTGGGCGACGGGCCAGAGTGGGCAACGCCGGGCCGTTGATCGATCCTTCGATCCGCGGTTCGAAGAGAGGGGCCGGGGGGCGCTTGACGTCCGCCGGCCTCGTTTCCTTGGTGCGGGAGCGGTCCTGGATGATTGCGGCTGCGGCGCTGATCGCAGCCGTTCCGGCCTTCGGCGACGAGTCGCCCTCGCGCCTCGGCGGCTGGACTTTCACCGAAGTCGCGGTGGATGCGGGCGTGCGCTTCGAGCACTCGCTGCCGGCGGGCGCCCCCGGCGAGCCGCTTATGATGCACGGCGGCGCCGCCGCCGGCGACCTGGACGGAGACGGCCGGCTGGATCTGGTGGCGGTGCGCGGCCCGGAGCTCGGCGTGGCGCTCTACGTCAACCTCGGTGACGGCACCTTCGCCGACCGCGCCGACGACGCCGGCATCCGCCTCGCGGGGCGCTTTGTGCACGGCGTCGCCATGGCCGACATCGACGGAGACGACGACCTCGACGTGCTCTTCGGCGGCGTCGCGGCCCAACGCCCGGTGCTGATGGCGAATCGCGGGGACGGCACCTTCGAGGATATCTCGGCGACCGCCGGCCTGGTGTCCAATCGGGACACCTTTTCGTCCGCCTTCGCCGATATCGACCTCGACGGTGACCTCGACCTGTTCATCACCCACTGGTCGGGGGACCAAATTGGGCAGCTGCCGGCGAACCACCTCTGGCGCAATAACGGTGACTCGACCGTCTCGCCCATCGACTTCATCGCCGGCATTGCCCCCATCTTCACGACCCTAGACTGGAGCTTTACGCCCAACTTCGTCGACCTCGACGGTGATCTCGACCCCGACCTGCTGCTGGCGAGTGACTTCCTCACCAGCCAGGTGGTGGAGAACCTGGGCGACGGCACGTTTGAGATCACCACCGACACCTCGGTCATCACCGACGAGAACGGTATGGGCGCCGCGGTCGGTGATTTTGACGGCGACGGCCTGTGGGATTGGTTCGTGTCGAGTATCTGGGACCCCAACGGCGTCAACGAAGCCAATTGGGGGATTACGGGCAACCGTCTCTACCGCGGCCTCGGTGACGGGAGCTTCGAAGACGTGACCGAGGCCGCAGGCGTCCGCGAGGGCTATTGGGGCTGGGGGTCGTGCGCCGGTGACTTCGACCTGGACGGCGACTTGGACCTCTTCCACGTCAACGGTTTTCCGGCCCTCCAGGCCTTCGAATTCCACGACGACCCGTCGCGGCTCTTCCTGAACCGCGGCGACGGCACCTTCGACGAGCGCTCGACGGAGCTCGGCGTCGCCGATACGGGGCAAGGTCGCGCCGTGGTGTGCTTCGACTACGACCTGGACGGCGACCTGGACCTCTTCGTCGGCAACCACCGCGGTCCGTCTCGGCTCTTCCGCAACGACCTCGCCGAGTCGCGGTCGTGGCTGTCCCTCGACCTGCGGCAAAACGGCGCCAATACACGGGCCGTCGGCGCTGAGGTGCGGGTGCGCGCAGACGGCCGCACCGTGCTGCGGCAGGTGGCGGCGGGCAATAACTTCGTCTCCCAGGACCCGGCGGTGATCCACGTCGGCTTGGGGGACGCGTCGTCGGTCGATGAGGTCGAAATCCGCTGGCCGGACGGCGAGTTTGAAGTTCTCGAGGGCGTCGACGTCAATCAGCCGCTGCGCTACCTGCGCGGCAGCCGCACGCCGGTGGTCGACATCCCCGCCGCCGGGGAGCTCGGCCTGGTGGCGCTGGCGCTGGCGCTGGCGCTGGCGGCGGTGCTGAAGCTACGTCGTTAGCGCCCGGCGGACCCGCCGACGCGGCCCTTAGGGGACCACGGCCCCAACGCAAGCGACCCGCCGATTTCGGCGGGTCGTTTGCGCTGGGGGCTGGCTTAGGGCTTAGCGACTAGCGCCGCCACCAGGGCCGCGTCGGGCGCAGGTCGCAACGGCGGCCGTCGCGCACGAGGTGGCTCGCTGAGTCGTAGCCGACGGCTTCCGGCACCGGCACCACGGAGATCTTGTGGTCAGCCCGGGCCCGCGGCTTGGCGCGCGGTCCGTAGGCGCTGGTGCGGGCATAGCCGTCGATCAGGCGCTCGGCGGCCCGTCGCAGCTCATAGCGATTGTCGGCGGCGAGGGCGTGGAGCGTCTCCCGACCCGGCGGCCCTTCGACCTCGAAGCGATAGCCGTCGATCGGCAGGCGATACACCCGACCGGCCTCCACGAAGTGCTCGCGATCCCAGCGATTCGGGAAGATCCGATGGGTGCGACCGCGGGTATCCGTGTCGAGGATAGAGACCCAGGCGTCGGCGTTGGTGCGGAAGTAGATGCCGATCGACTCGCCGGCGCAGTAGCGGCCGTTCTCGCCGCGGTCGGTCCAGATCTCGATGTCGATGGGGCGGTGGGGTACCGGCCGGATCTTGTCGGGCACCGGCCGGATCTTCTCGCTGACCACCCTCACTTTGGTGGTGTCTCGGTCGGCGAAGGCGGTTCCGGCGAACGCCGTACCTAGAAGGGCAAAGGTGAGCGTCAGTGTCGGGAGCTTGGGGAGAGCGGTACGCAATGTCATGGTGGACCTCCAAGGTTGTTGTCCGACATTCATGAATTGCAATAGGCGTACCAGGGTGCACCCCGCGGATTCCCGGCCTCCAGGCGCGGAGATTGTCCTCCAGAGAGGACGTTTTCGAGGTTGCCTGCGACGTTCGACCTTTGACAAGCGCGTGCCGCCGGGTTTTTGGGAGCCCGGAGAGAGCTCGGTGATTCAGGAGCCGCGCTTGACGAGCGACAGAAGATCGAGCTGCCGCAGGCGCTGCTCGAGCCCTGGCTTGGAGACTTCGAGCGCGGTGGCCATCGCCTGCAGCTGACCGCCGAAGTCGGCGGCGGCGGTTTCGAGCTCGTCTCGTCTGAGCTCCGACGGCTTGCGAACGCGGGAGGAGCGCTCGATCATGTGGTAGAGCGACGTGCGCGAAACCCCGAGGGCCTTGGCCGTGGGCAGGATCCGGAAATCGTGGTCGCGAAGGGCCTTTAGCAGCTCTTCTTCCGGGATCTCGGAAGGCTTGCGGTAGACGGGCTTGGCGTCGACCGGCGGGGGGGAGTCCGCGGCCGGCGCCGCCGGGGCGGCGCGAAGGGCCTGATCGGCGGCGAGCAGCTCTTCGAGGCGGGCGGCGAGCTCACCGGGGGCGGAGCGGTCGCCGAGGATCAGGAGCTGGTGGACAAGGTTCCGGAGCTGGCGGACGTTGCCGGGGAAGTCGTGGCCGGCGAGGCGCGCGAAGAGGGTGCCCCGAAGCCACTTCAGGTCGACGGCGTCGGGGGGGACTGCGGCTTCGGGCGTCGCCATCGACGGGTCCGTTTGGGCGAGGTGGTCCGCGACGAAGAAGCGCACGAGCCGACCGATATCGTCGCGCCGCCTGGTCAACGCCGGCAGTCGGATGTCGAAGCCCGCGAGGCGATGCAGCAAAGGCGCACGAAATTCACCGCCCAGGACCCGCTGTTCGAGGGCGGCGTCCGTCGCGGCGATCAAACGCACGTCGACGGTGCGCTTGGTGCCCGCGCCGACGCGCTGGATCTCGCCGCTTTCGAGCGCCCGGAGCAGGAGGGGCTGGATTTCATCCGGCGTCTCGCCGATCTCGTCGAGGAAGAGCGTGCCGCCGTGGGCCTGTTCAAAGTAGCCGGCGCGGGGGCGTTCCGCACCCGTGTAGGCACCGCGCTCAGCGCCGAAGAGCTCGGACGCCGCGAGGCTCGGCGGCACCGCCGCCATGTTGACGGTCACAAAGGGGCCGGACTGGCGCGGGCTGTGGCGGTGCAGCGCCTGGGCCACCATCTCTTTACCGGTGCCCGTTTCGCCGCGCAGCAGGACCGGCACATGCAGCGGCGCGACGCGCTCGATATCCCGGCGGACCCGGAGCAGCAGGTCGCTATCGCCGACCAGGCCGAAGTGTTTCGCGGTGCGCTGGGGCACCGGGTCGCGGAGGTGGAGCAGCAGGACCACCGACTCCGACATCTGAACCACCGCCCCGTCTTCGAGCCGGGACCGGTCGAGGGTGAGCGGCGCGACGGCGAGCTCACCGTCGACCACGACGCGGGTCGTGGTGTCCGTCGGGTCGAGCTCGATCGCGTCCCCCGACGGGCGAAGCCGCAAGGGAGCTCGGCTCAGGTGCAGGTCGGCCAGCGGCCTGCGCTTGCCGCCCGGCGCGGCGAATTGGGGATCGAGTCGAGAGACATCGACGGACCGTCCCGCCGGCAAGGCGGTGAGCAGGCAGGTTTCCCCGATCCGGCGGGCGTTGTCGTGGTAGAGGACCGTCAGGCACGGGATGGCGGTCCGTACCAAGCGCTCAGACGCGGCGTAGTCCGGCCGCGTGTCAGCAGAAAGGGCGTGCCTCAGATCTTCGGTCGTCACGTTCAGGGGGGGCCGGGGTGGGCCCCGGGCTTCGGCGTATAGGAATCGAACAGAACGAGTCCTGAGCATAGCCCGAAGCGGCCGCGAAGTCATGGCGTGGTCTGGCCGGTGACCAGTTCAATAGTGCAGACGGGCGGCCAGGCTCAGAGTCGCCCCGCCGCAGGTACCGCCGCAGGGCGACCGCCCTGACGATCGATCACCGGAGATCAGTCGCCGGCGTCGGCCCCCGACGTCGGCAGCGTCAGGTGCTGGAACGCTCGCTTTCCCGGGCCGTAGTCACCGGCCCCTTGGCCGGTGCCGGTGAGCAACCAGCGCGTGGTCAGGAGGCCGTCGATGCCCACCGGTCCGCGGGCGTGGATGCGGCCCGTCGAAATTCCGACCTCGGCCCCGAGGCCGTAGCGGAAGCCGTCGGCGAAGCGGGTGGACGCGTTGTGGAAGACAGAGGCCGAATCGACCCGGGCCAGGAAGGCCTCGGCGACGTGCGCGTCATCCGCGACGATGGCTTCGGTGTGGCCGGAGCCGTAGCGGTGGATGTGCTCGATGGCTCCGTCGAGGCCGTCGACGACGGCGACGCCCGCGATCAGGTCACCGTATTCGGTCCGCCAGTCGATTTTGTCGACGGCCGCTGTGAACGGCGCCGCGGCCTGGCTTTCGGGGTCGCAGCGCAGCTCGACGCCGGCGTCGCGTAGGGCTTCGGCGACGGCGGGGAAGTGGGGGAGGAAGGCGCGATCCACGAGCACGGTTTCCGTGGCGTTGCACGCTGCCGGATAGTCGCATTTGCCGTCGACGGCGAGTTTGGCGGCCATCGCGGGGTCGGCCGACCCGTCGAGGTAGAGGTGGCAGACGCCCTCGGCGTGTCCGAGCACGGGGATGCGGGTGGAGCTCTGGATGTGGCGCACCAGGGAACCGGAGCCGCGGGGGATGACGAGGTCGATGTGGGCCTCCTGGTCGAGCAGGGCGGCGACCGCCTCGCGTCCTTCAACCCCGGCGACGGCGTCGCTCGGCAGCTCGCAGCGGGCGAGCGCGTCGCGCAGGCAGCCGACGAGCACGCGATTGGACGCCGTGGCCTCCGCGCCGCCCTTCAAGATCACGCCGTCGCCGGCCCGGAGCGCCAGGGCGCCGATTTGGATCACGGCTTCCGGCCGGCTCTCGAAGATGATCAGCAGCACGCCGAGCGGGCTCTGGACTTGACGCAGGACGAGGCCGTCGTCGAGCTGGGTATGTCGCTTCATGACGCCGACCGGATCCGGCACCTCGGCGAGTTGGCGCACGCCGTCGCGGAGCACTTCGAGCTTGTCGGCGTCGAGCTTGAGACGCTTGAGCAGCGGCTTCTCGAGGCCGGTGCGTTCAGCCTCGTCGAGGTCGAGCTGATTGGCCTCGAGGATCTCGGCGGCGCGTTCCTCGAGGATTTCTTCGAGGGCCCGGAGCACGGCCGTGCGCCGGGCACCCGGGGCGGCACCCAGGGCGCGCTGGGCGGCGCGCACGCCGGCGGCGACGGCGGCGGCGTCAAAGGGCGAGGCGACGTCGGGGGCGGCTTCGGCGGGCGGGGCGGCGGGGCTAGCGGTCATGGTGATTTCTCCAGGTCGGACAGTCTCGGGCGTTCGAAATATGCAGGGGGCAGACGATGGTGGGGGAGAGTACGGCCCTCAGGGGGCCATCATCACCACGTGGGTGCGGCGCAGGAGACAGTTGGCCTCGCGGCCGTCGAGCCCGCGCGGCGGTCGCCCTTCGACGACCCAATCACGGGTTTCCTCGGCGTTCCACGACATCAAGCCGCGGGCGATCAAGGTGCCGTCCGGGCCCCGGAGCTCGATCACGTCGCCGCGTTCGAAATCGCCCTGGACCCTCGAGACGCCGACGTGGAGCAGTGACGCCCGCCGGGTGCGCAGCGCTTCGACGGCGCCCGCGTCGATGTGCAGCGCGCCTTTGGCGGCGGCGGCGAAGCCGATCCACCGGCGTCGGGCTGGCAGCGAGGACACGGCCGGCAGCCAGGTCCCGGCGCGGCCGCCGGCGAGCACGGTCCCGAGGGCCTCGGAGTCTCGGCCGGAGGCGATGACCACGTGGGCGCCGCCGAATGCGGCGACGCGGGCGGCCTCCACTTTCGAGCGCATGCCGCCGCGGCTCGAGCCGGAGCCGGGGGCATCGTCGAGGGTCTGGAGCACGGCCGACCCGTCGTCGATGCGGTGCAGCACCCGGGCGTCCGGGTGGGCCTTGGGGTTGCGGTCGTAGACGCCGTCGACGTCCGTGAGCAGGACCAGCAGGCCGGCGTCGCATTTGGAGGCGACGAGGGCCGCCAGGCGGTCGTTGTCCGCGAAGACGGCGCGGCCGTCGGCGAGCTTACGCATCGTGCCGTGGACCACGGCGTCGTTCTCGTTGAGAATCGGCACGACGCCCGAGCGCAATAGGTGGTCGATCGTCGACCGCAGGTCGAGGTAGCGGGAGCGATGGTCGAAATCTTCTTCGGTGACCAGCAGTTGGGCGCAGTGCAGGCCATGCCGGGCGAAGGCACGCTGGTAGAGGCTGACCAGCAGCGTCTGGCCGACGGCGGCGCAGGCCCGTCGGGCGGCGGGGTCCTCGGGCGCTGCGTCAACACCGAGCGTCGGCCATCCGATGCCGAAGGCGCCCGAGCTGACCAGCATCACCTCCCGGCCCGCGCGCCATCCGCGGGCGACCGTATCCACGAGGCGCTCGAGCCTCCGCTCCGCCAGGCGCCGGTCTTCGTCGACCAGGACCCGGGTACCTAGCTTGATCACCACGCGCTGGGCCGAAGCCACCGGCGGACGCCGGGGCGCCGAGCTCGTCGGACCGCCCGGTCGGCGATCGGGGTCCGCGGTGGCGATGGGGACAGGATTCGGGGGCGTGGCGGCGTCCATGGTGTGCGTGTCCATTTGGCGGGCGTCCGGATTTGAGGGGTGAAGGTCGGGGGGGTTCCAGCTGCGCTTCAGGGAAGACTGGGGTCGAAGTCGGATTTGGGGCCTAGCCGTAATTCGGGGCCTAAACGCCAAAACCCCCGGAGCTTTCGTTCCGGGGGTTCTTCAAGGTGCGCGTTGCGTGGTGCGTCGCGGGCCTTAAGGCTCCCCGGGCATGGACGGGCAACGTCGCGGCTGGTCGGCAGCGCGATTCGGAATCGTCGGGTTCGGGGAGGCCGTGCGTTTCATAGCGAGCCGAGGCTAGCGGACGTCAAGCCGACGGTCAAGGGCTCCGGGACGACCGGTCCGGGCCGTGAAGTCGGCGCCGGGGCGGCGCCCCGGCGCCTAGGTGTGGCACCCATCGCAAAAGAACCATTCCTTGGCAGCAACTACGATGCCAGCTCCGTCGGCCCAGCCTAGGTCCGGCGAACGCCGGATAATCAGGTCTCCGCGCCGCGGCGTGCGGGGTTGGATGTCGAGTCTGAGAATCCGGTTTCTCGGCGGTGAGACGCTTCGCATATGCTCGGCGTCCCATTCCGTCCCGGTCCGCGGGACGCCGATACCAGGAGCCTCGAAGGAGCGACCAGCGCATGAGCGATCAGAAACCCGAGAACGAAGCCCAGGACGACCTGGCCCCCGGCAGCCTCGTCATCCACGGCGGTCAGCATGTCGAGCCCGTGACGGGCGCCGTGATGCCGCCGATCTTTACCTCGGCGACCTATGCGCAGGCGTCCCCTGGGGACCACCTGGGATTTGAGTACAGCCGCTCCCACAATCCGACGCGCTACGCGCTCGAGCGGTTGGTGGCCTCTTTAGAAGGTTCGGATGTGACCGAGGACCAGGACCCGAGCTGCGGTGGCTTCGCCTTCGCGTCCGGCCTGGCCGCGATGTCGACCCTGCTGGAGCTGGTGGATAAAGACTCCCGGATCGTGGCGATGGATGACCTCTATGGCGGTTCCCGGCGCCTGCTCAGCCAGGTCCGCGAGCGGACCCAGGGACTCGAGATCGAGTATGTCGACCTCGGTGACCTGGACGCGGCGCGCCGGGCGATCGACGGACGCACCGCGATCGTGTGGGTGGAAACGCCGACCAACCCGCTGCTCAAGCTCGTCGACCTGCAGGCGATCGCCGACATCACGCGGGAGGCGAACCCCGACGCGCTTTTGATGTGCGACAACACCTTCTGCTCGCCGATCTACCAGCGGCCGATGGAATTCGGCTTTGACGTGGTGATGCACTCGAGCACGAAATATTTAAACGGCCACTCCGACGTGGTCGGCGGGGTGGTGGTCACCCGTCGCCTGGATCTCGTGGAGCGCATCCGTTTTCTCCAAAACGCGGTGGGCGCCGTGATGGGTCCTTTCGACGCCTATATGACCCTGCGCGGCATCAAGACGCTCGACGTGCGCATGCGGCGCCATAGCGAAAACGCCGCCGCCGTCGCCGACTGGCTCCTGGAGCATCCGCGGGTGACCAAGGTGCTCTTTCCCGCACTCCCGTCAAACCCGCAATTCGAGCTCTATGAAAAGCAGATGAGCGGCCCCGGCGGCATGGTGACCTTCGTGGTGGAAGGGGGCCTCGAGAAGGCCCGGCTCTTCTCGGAGAACGTGCGCGTCTTTCAGCTCGCCGAGTCCCTCGGCGCGGTCGAGTCACTGGTCAACCACCCCGCCATCATGACCCACGCGTCGGTCCCCGCCGATGTCCGTCGGGAGCTCGGGATCAGCGACGCCCTGCTGCGCCTGTCGGTCGGGATCGAAGCGATCGACGACCTGATCGCCGACCTCGACCGCGCCCTGTCGAAGGCCTTCTGACGGGGACGCGCCCTGCCACCGATCCAGCCCCGAAGGCCATGGCGCTCATCGCTCGTGGATCTGATGATCTCCGAGCGCGTGGTGATGGCCGTGATTCTGCTCAATACCGCGGCCATGACCGCGGCGGGCTTCTACGCCAAGGGGACGTCGGCGCGATTCACGCTCGACGCGATCGACTACGTCTGCGTGCTTTTCTTCGTCGTCGAGGCGATCCTCAAAATTCGGCGATGGGGTTGGCACGAATACCGGCTCTCGATGTGGAACCGGTTCGACCTGATCATCACCTTGCTGTGTTTACCGGTACTGGTCGAGCCCTTCGCCCACGAAGCGCACTATCCGACGTGGCTACCGGTCTTCCGGGCCGGGCGCCTCTTCCGCCTCTTCCGCCTGCTGCGCTTCATCCCTGACGCGAACGGCCTGGCCCGCGGCATCGGCCGCTCTTTGAAAGCGTCGGTCGGCGTCTTCCTGGCGCTGGCTCTCGTCAACCTGATCTTCGCGCTGGCGGCCAATATGATCTTCGGCGAGGTCGTTCCGGAGCACTTTGGCGACCCGCTTCGCTCCCTCTATTCGATCTTTCAGATCTTCACCCTCGAGGGCTGGTACGAGTACCCGACGATGATCGCGGAGCGCGCCGGCGAAAGCTGGGCCTTGGGGGCTCGAGTCTTTTTCATCGCCGCCGTTTTGATCGGCGGCGTTTTGGGGCTGTCGCTCGCCAACGCGGTCTTCATCGACGAGATGACCCTCGACAACACGAAGGTCCTCGAAGACAAGGTGACGGACCTGACCGAGGAGGTCCGCCAGCTGCGGCTGCTTCTCCAGGCCACCGTCGTTGAGGATGGATCCGCGCCACACCGCCCTGACGTTGATACATCCCAGGACGGCCGCTAGCCGAAGCTAAGGGCACGGGCTTACTGCGGCTCCGGTCGCTGGAAAGCGCTTTAGAAGCGAGGGCGCAGGCCATCCAGAAGGCGATCAGCTTCGCTGGATCTCCGGCTCGTCGCCCTACGAAAATGCTAGGATGACAAAATTATGCGCCGCCCCGACGGGGATTGGGTTCACCGCGCCGCACGGAAACGGAACGGAGGATCGAGGTCGGGGGCCGGTTCTTTCCTGCCGCACATCACGCCAGCCATCACGCCCGTCGACTCGAGCCGGTAGGACAACCGATAGCGCGCCCATTTCAGCGAGGACTGACGGAGGTTCTTCATGCAGAGATTTCGTAGTTTGTGCCGCACCGCGGTGATTTCGACCGTCGCCGCTTTGGCGGCGCTTCCGGCTTCGGCCACGACCTTCGTGCGCCTGGCCGACGACGACCTCGCTCGCCAATCGACCGTGATTGTCGAAGTGGTCGTCAGCGACGTCATCACCGGCCAATCCGCGCAGGCCCGAACCGAAGTGCGGTACAACGTGGTGGATCTGGTGGTCGGTGACGGCGTCGAATCGTCGGTGGTCACCCACCTGCCGGGCGGCGTGACGACCGACGGCTACGAGCTCTTCCTCTACGGCATGCCGCGCCTCGACGTCGGCGACCGCGCCCTCCTTTTCCTCGGGCCAGGTGCGGCCGCCGGAACCCACCGAGTCCTGCACGTCATGCAGGGTCTTTTCTTCGTCGATTCCTTCAATGGCCAGGATCTGGCCTTCCGTCCTTTCCAGGGCGCCATTGAGGAATTTCTGCCCAATAAGTCGATCGCCGACGAGACAGCCCGCGACCTCGGGCGCTTCAAGTCGTGGCTGCGCGACCTGCGGGCCGGCGAACAGCGTCAGGTCGACTACCGGGCCCCGGCGCCGGAGGCGATTGAGGCCTGGGTGCGCTCCCGCGAAGAGAAGTTCACCCTCTTGACCAGCAACGGTCGGAATCTTCGCTGGCCCAATTTCCCCGGCAGCGTCGCGTGGCGTAGCCACAACAGCGGTCAGCCGGGCCTCGGGAGCGGCGGCCACAGCGAATTCCAGTCGGCCCAGCGGTCGTGGAATAACGACCCCTCGACCTTCATCAACTTGACCTACGCCGGGCAAACGGGCAACCAAACCGGTTTCTCCACCTTCGATGGCCAGAACGTCATCCTGTGGGACGACCTGGCGGGCGATATCAACGACCCCTTCAGCTGCTTCCAGGGCGGCACCTTGGCGATCGGCGGTCCGTGGTTCTCGAGCAACCAGACCCATTCGTTCCAGGGCCAAGACTTCGTCACGATCGTCGGCGCC
This sequence comes from Acidobacteriota bacterium, assembly GCA_038747035.1. GTDB lineage: Bacteria > Acidobacteriota > Thermoanaerobaculia > Multivoradales > J023 > JAUIJL01. Next base: position 23,278 of record JBCDKB010000054.1, read on the forward strand.
GACATCGTCACCAACGACGGCATCGAATGCTGGATCCCGAGCAACAATCGCGCGGTGGAGGTCTTCGCCCACGAGCTCGGCCACACGCTGGGTCTCGGCCATTCCTGCGGTGACGACGCCAGCGGTCCGTGTGACACCTTCGCCAAGAACGACGCTCTGATGCGCGCCCAGGCCAGCGGCGACGGCCGGGGCGGTCGCCTCGGGTCTGACGACCGGGCCGCGATCTCGGTTCTTTACGGAAATATTCAAACGCCGCCGTCGGCGCCGAGCAACGTCCAGGCCTCCGCCGACGGCATCGGCATCGTCGACGTGAGCTGGAACGACAACTCCAACAACGAGACCTCCTTCGCCCTCGAACGGCGTCAAAATAACGGTGGCTTTCAACAGATCGCCTCGCTGGGGTCGAATACCCGCAGCTTCCGCGACCAGACGGCGCCGTCGGGCTCGAATCTGACCTATCGAGTGCGGGCGTCGAACGGCGCCGGCTCCTCGAATTTCGCGAACTCTCAGGCCATCGCGACGCCGGGCGCCGCGCCGCCCAGCGGCTTCGCGGTCGAGGTCCTATCGGCGACGTCGGCGCGCCTGACGTGGACCGATAACGCCACGGCGGAAGCGGGCTTTGAGGTCTTCGCCGACGGCTTCGGCGCCTTTTTGCCGGTGGCCTCGCTGGGCGTGGACGCCTCGGATGTGACGCTCACCGGCCTCTGGCCCAACACCGGATATACCTTCCGGGTGCGCTCGACCGGGACGGAGGAGGGACGTTCGTCCTTCGCCGAAGCCTCCGGGACGACGCTCGCGGGCGCCCCCGAGCCGTGCGCCGACGGTCAATTCTCGCTCTGCTTGAACAACGAGCGCTTCCGGGTCCAGGTCGGTTGGCGCGACTTCGATGACCGCATCGGCGGTGGCTCCCGCCTCGACGTGCCGGTCACCGATTCGGGTCTTTATTACTTCTTCGACCCGGACAACCTGGAAATGCTGGTGAAGGTGCTCGACGGCTGTGGTTTCAACAACCACTTCTGGGTCTTCGCCGCGGCGACCACCAACGTGGAGTTCACCCTCATCGTCGGCGATACCCAGACCGGCGCCGTGAGCGTCCACACCAACGACCTCGGCGTCTCGGCGCCGGCGATCACCGACACCACGGCGCTGGCGGTGTGCCCGGGGAGTGACACCGCACCGGTGACCAAGCGCGCGTCGTTTAGCGATCCAGAGATTCAGATGGCGAATGCCTCGCCGGACGTCGCGCCGGTGCTGCTCGGAAATAAGAGTGTCGACGGAGCTCCGGGGCCGGAGAAGATGGACTGCACCGCCGGCGACAGCACCCTCTGCCTGAATTCCGAGCGCTTCCAGGTCAATGCGACGTGGCGCGATTTCGAGAATCGCACCGGCGACGCGCGGGTTGTCAACCTGCCGGTCGTGACCGACGATTCGGGCCTGCTGTGGTTCTTCGCCCCGGACAATTGGGAAGTGCTGATCAAGGTGCTCGACGCCTGCGCCTTCAACGACCGCTTCTGGGTCTTCTCCGCGGCGACCACCAACGTCGAGTACACCATCGACGTCACGGATACGGTCGCTGATCAGACCCGGAGGTACACCAACCAGCTGGGCATGGCCGCGGCCGCGGTCACCGATACGGACGCCTTCGCGACTTGCCCGTAGCGCAGCCTAACGAGTGACCCCCACGCGGCGGGCGCGGGCTTTAGCCCCCGCCCGCCGTCGTGTTGTCAGGCCCGAAGGGGGCGGCTCGGGTCCCGAGCCCAGGGATGGCGGCTGGTACGTGCCGTATGCCTGACCTCAAATCATGCTTCGCCACCAGCTTCCAGAGTCTCGGCAGCGTTCGCCGCCGGCTGATCCCGCTTTGAGCCTGGGTCAGAAACCAGCTTCCGGAGTCTAGGTTGTTCTTACCGCGGGCTCGCCCACACCCTCAAGCCGTCTTCTGGCACCAGCTTCCGGAGTAGCGGCGAAGCATGTCCTAGCCTTCCGGAGTAGTGGCGAAGCTTGTCCCCGCCTTCCGGAGTAGTGGAGGGGCTTGTCCCCTCCTTCCGGAATAGTGGCGCGGCTTGTCCCCGCCTTCCGGAGTAGTGGCGTGGCTTGTCCCCGCCTTCCGGAGTAGTGGCGCGGCTTGTCCCCGCCTTCCGGAGTAGTGGCGCGGCTTGTCCCCGTCTTCCGGAGTAGTGGCGCGGCTTGTCCCCATCTTCCGGAGTAGTGGCGTGGCTTGTCCCCGCCTTCCGGAGTAGTGGCGGGGCTTGTCCCTGTCTTCCGGAGTAGTGGCGTGGCTTGTCCCCGCCTTGCGAGGCGAAGCCGAGCTTCTCAGCCGCCGAGGGTCTGAGAGTCGGGTTTCAAGAACGCCACGGACGGAAGGCGACGAAGAGCAGGGCCGCCGAAATCAGCATCGCGAAGCCGAAGAAAAAGAGTGACCCCAGGTCGTAGCCCCGGACGACGAAAAATCGATTCGGCCACTCGTTGTCGTGCCAGCACCGGACTTCGTCGCCGATTTTGTAGTCCCGGAGGGCGTCGAGATTCGGGGACACCATATCGCTCGAGAAACCGACGGCAATTTGGTTTTTTCGCTCTCCGTCCTTCGTGCTTTGATATTCGGCGGCGATCAGCGGCTGGTAGTAGGTCTGGGAGCTCTTGGGGCCCGAGCTACTCGAGCTGCTTTGCATCGTGAACAATTCGGCGCGACGGTCGAGCACGGCGCAGGTCGTTTCGGTGGCGCCCATATAGCTGTCGACGATGCCTTGGATGATGCCGTAGCCGATGACACCGCCGACCAGGGCGGCGCCGAAGACGGCGGTGGTGCGCCCGACGTATTGGGTGATGCGATGTTTTGGGCCGAGGGAGGCCCGCAGGACGGCGAAGAGCAGCAGTGACGCCGGCATGCCGAAGAAAATGACGTAGATCCACGTCGGGACCGGCCCGTAGAGCACCAGCGGGTCGTCGGTGAGGGGACGGTGGAAATTCAGCTGGACCGGGTCGTCCGCGCTCAGCACGTCCCTGGCTTCGACGTCGACGACCATATCCCCGGCGTCGTCGGGGCGCAGCACCACCGTCAGCTGCAGGCGGCCGCTCGAATTCGCCGGCAGATCCAGGCCGCGCCAGGCGACGCCGCGGGTCTGCGGCGCTTCATCGGGATCGATAAGCTCGCCGCCGTGGCTGGCGTCGGCGAAGTAGACCGCGATCCCGAGGGTCGCTTCGACGTCGTAGCGCTTGGCGTCCGGCGCGGGATTGGAAACGACGATGTCGAGCGTCACCACGTCGCCGCGGTAGATATTTTCTGCGCCGGCCGAGATCGAAGAGGCGGGGAGCGTCTGCCCCTCGGCCGGTGGGCTTTCGACCCACGGCGTCGACAGGCCGAAGTGGCTCCGGGGCTCGTCCTCGGCGCCGACGGTCGGCGTCAAGCCGAGCAGCGGCAGGGCCAGCAGGATGAGGAGCGTCCGGCGCGGCGCGTCGAGGCTCGGCGTGGGCATCGCTCGATGATAGCGCCCTCTCAGTCTCGGCCGGGTGGACGCCGGCCAAAGAAAAACCCCCGAAGCCCGGAGGCTCGGGGGTTTCACCACGCTAAGGCGGCGGAGATCAGCTGCCGGAGGTGGCCTGCTGGATCAACGGCTCGAAGGCGGCCAGGGGCTGGGCGCCGTTCAGGAAGGTGCCGTTGACGAAGAAGCCCGGGGTGCCGGTGACGCCGAGGCTCTTGCCGAGATTCATGTCGGAGTCAACGAGGGCGGCGGCGGCTTTGTACTCCGCGCTTTCCTTGTCCTCGGCGCAGGCGCTCCAGGTCGCCATGTTGAGGTCAGAGCCGGTGAGGAACTCCTTCGACTTGGCCATCACGTTCTCCGGATTCAGCTCTTTCTGGTGCTCGAAGAATTTGTCGTGCAGCAGCCAGAACGCGTCATCGTTTTGATTGGCGGCGCAGTTCGCGGCGACGGCGGCGGGCTTGGCCCACGGGTGGAAGCCGAGCGGGAAGTGCTTGAAGAC
>JBCDKB010000055.1:0-27194 GCA_038747035.1 Acidobacteriota bacterium
CCGGCACCAGACGACGCGCCTCTTCCAGGCAGCCGACCGCGGACGACGGGGCCCCCGACGCTAGGCGGCCCTGAGCTTCGGAGACTAGACGGTGCACGTCCGCGGCGTAGGTGAAGCCTTCGACGGCCGCCACCCGGCGCGCGAGATCTTCGACCTCCGTGTTCGGGCCTTCTTCCCGCAGCGTCTCCACCAGTCGGCGGGCCGCCGTTAAGTCGCCGGATTCGAGGGCCTGGTCCACCGCGCCGAAGGCGGCGTTGGAGGCGTCCTTGGACGGACGGAGGGCGGTGAAACGCGGGGTCGAGAAATTCGCCGCCCCGGCGCTCGCCCGCAGGCCGGACAGGGCGCGGCGGACGCCGATCAAGTCCCCGCGCTCGTCCGGATTCTTGGCCAGCCGGGCCAGGATCCACGCGCGCACCAGCTCCGGTACGCGGCCTTCGGGGTCGGCCTGTTCAAAGTCGAGGGGCGGTCGGAAGAGGTGGCCGGCGATCAGCGACGACGGCGTGTCGCCGTGGATCGGGAAGTGGCCGGTCATCAGCTCGAAGGCGATGAGCCCCATGGCGTAGATGTCGCTCGCAGACGACACTTTCGACTCATCTTCGAACTGCTCGGGCGAGGCGTGGCGCAAGCGGCCGACGAAGACCGCCGTCGCGCTCGGCACGCCGTCCGCGGCCACGGAGTGACCGAGGCCGAGGTCGCCCAAGACCACCCGCGGCGACCGCTCATCGAGGCGCAGGTACAGATCCGAAGGCGCCAGGTTGCGGACCCAGAAGCCGCCGGCGTGCAGGGCCTGGAGGGCATCGAAGGCCTGGTCGAGCAATTCGAGGGCGGTCGCCACGTCAACGGGGCCGCCCTCGGCGAGCAGGGACTCGAACGAGACTTTGCCGAGATCTTCACGCAGCCAATAGAAGCCCCGGTCCAAGGCTCCAAGCTCGGTCACCGACGCGAGGCCGGGGTGGCGACTCGTGGCGACGATGCTCTGCGCCGCCTCCAGGCGGCCGGCGTCCGTCGACGCCCGCTGGATCTCGAGGATCTGGGCGTCGCCGCCCGCCCGCGGGCTGACCTGGAGCACCTGCGCGTCCGCGGACCGCGAGAGCTCAGCGAGCACCAGAAAGCGGTTCTCAAGGACGGGGTCGAGGGAAATCTTGGTCATAGCACGCCTGTCGGACAGGGGGATAAGACTGCCAGAAGCGAGCGAACTTTAAAAGTCCAGCCGGCCGACCGGCGACGCCGGTCCCGCTCGGACACATTTCGCAACATTCCGTGACGGTCGATAACAGCGGCCACACGTCCACGTCATGCCCGCCGGTCACGATTCCCGCCGAGCGGCGAGATTGTTCACCGCCCGCGTTTCATTCATTCACCGTGAATCTGGCAGGAAAGAGACCATGGAAAAACAAAGCCTGAAAAAGGTCAATCCGCGCAAGGTGCTGCTGGCCCTTCTTCTTCTCATCGCAACCGTCGGCGGCGTCGCAATGGCCCACGGCCACGGGGCCGCCGGCTTCTTCGCCGCCGACGTCGGCGGCGGCCCGGTGGCGGCGCTGCAATTTCTCCGCAGCCTCGAGCTGAGGGACGATCAGATCGAGCACCTCCACAATATCCACGGCCTCGTCCACGGCGCCCGGGATCGCCACGTCGGCGGCGCCGGCAGCCACGCGCTGCAAGTGGCGGAGAAGCTCGACAGCGGCGAGCTCTTCACCGAGGACGAAGGGCGGGCCCAGGTCGACTTTCTCCTCGAGCACACCCGAAGCACGGCCTACGCCGCGACCGACGAGATCGTCGCTCTCCTCAATAGCCTCGATACCGAGCAGCGCACCCTGCTGAGCGAGCACCTCGTCACGGTGGCCGCGCTCCACGCGGAGAAAGCCGAGGACAGCGATCGGTTCGGCCACGGACGCTGGCTCCGCCACCTCCTCGGATCCGGTCAGCCGTGAGCGTCGCCCTCACGGCGCACGGCCACCGTCCAGCGGGCCGTCGACCCTTTTCCCTTAGGATGTTTCGATGCCTCGACTGCTGCTGATCGATGACGACCGCAAGCTCGCCGCCCTGGTGCTCGAATACCTCGAGCCCCAGGGCTTTTCCATCGACACCGCAACCGACGGTCTCGAGGGCCTCGATCGAGCGCTCGCCGCAGCGCCGGACCTGGTGATCCTGGACCTCATGCTCCCGGGCCTCGACGGCCTCGAGGTGTGCCGGCGCTTGCGCGCCCGGAGCGCCGTCCCGATCTTGATGCTCACCGCCCGCGGCGATGAAACCGACCGCATCGTCGGCCTCGAGCTCGGCGCCGACGACTACCTCCCGAAGCCGTTCAATCCGCGGGAGCTGCTCGCCCGCATCCGCGCCATCCTGCGACGCGCCGTCGCCGCTCCACCCGACCGTGCCCAGGACGCGGCGTGGATCGAGGTCGACGGCCTGCGTCTCGATCCGGGGGCGCGTCGGGTGCTGCTGGACGACCGCGAAATCGAGCTCACGACCTCGGAATTCGACCTGCTCAAAGCCCTCGCCGCCGCCGCCGGCCGCGTCTTGTCACGGGACCAGCTGCTGCAGGAAGTGCACGGGCCGGGCTGGGCCGCCTATTCGCGCTCGGTCGACGTGCATATCAGTCGACTGCGCCACAAGATCGAAGTCGATGCCCGCAGGCCCCAGCGCCTGAAGACGATCCGCGGCGTCGGCTACCAGCTGTGCCGGCGCGGCGCCGAGTGAGCCCCCGGATGCGCCTCCACTCCTTCTTCTTCGCCGCCAAAATCGCAGCCCTCTTCATCCTTCTGCTGGGCCTGTCCCTCGGCGGCGCCCTGGTGCTTTTCCTGCGCGTCGCCGCCCCGGAGCTGGCCCGCGACATCGGCCGCCTGCGGGCGATCGAGGCGTCCAGGATCGCCGATCATGTCGAAGCCCATCTCGCCCGGCGGTCCGGGGACGGCGAGACGCTCGCCCTCGACGCGACGCCCGACGACGATCCGCTCCTCGAGCTGCTCCGACGCCTCGAAGACGAAAGCGGGCTGGGCCTCCGGTTCGGAGACACCACCCGCCCGCCGGAACCGCGGCGCGGCTGGCGCTACCGGCTTCAGCCCCCGGACGTGACGGTGGATGGTCGCACGATCGCGCAACTCGGGCCACCGGCCTACGACCTATTTGTCCCCCTCCGCCTCGACGGCGAGGCCGTCGGACACCTGCGCGTCCGCGGCCCGTCCCACGCCATTCGCATTCACCTCGCCTTTGAGCGGGGCCTGCTGCGGATCGCCGGGCTGTCGCTTTTTTCGGTGCTGGTCCTGAGCGTGGTGCTCACCCGGCCCCTCCGGCGCATGAGCCGTTCGATGGATCGCATCGCCGACGGCGAGCTCGACCACCGCGTCGACGTCGCCGGCCGCGATGAGGTCGCCGCCATGGGGCACAGCTTCAACGCCATGGCGGACCGCATCCAAGGGATGATCCGCGGCCAGCAGGAGATGCTCGCCGGCGTCTCGCACGAGCTGCGCTCCCCCCTCGGGCGCATGAAGATGACCCTCGCCCTCCTTCGGGACCGGGGCCCCAGCGGCGACGGTCACCGCGGCGGCCCGCCGAGGGCCGACGCCAAGCGCCTCCACGACCTCGACGCCGAAATCGACCACATCGACGGGCTGATCCAGGAGCTCCTCACAGCGACCCGACTCGACCTCGGCACGGCCCCCCTACAGCTCGAGTCGGTCGAGCTCGGGCCGGCGGTGGAGCATGCGTGGACGCTCGCGCTCAAGAACGCCGAGCCCGACGGCGGGCTCAACAACCCGGCCGGCGAGGCCCTATCCCTACGCACCGACCTCGACGGACTCAGCGTGCGCGCCGATCCGAGACTGCTCGCCCGGGTCTTGGGCAACCTCCTGGGCAACGCGAGGAGGTACGCCCGGTCCACCGTCACCGTGGGCGCCGAGGCTCGGGACGGTCGGGTCATCATCGATGTCAGCGACGACGGTCCCGGGGTGGAACCGGACCACCTCGAGCGCCTCTTTGAGCCCTTCTTCCGCGCCGACAGCGCCCGCGCCCATACGCACCACGTCGGCATGGGCTTGGCGATTGTGCATAAGTCGGTCGCCGCCCACGGCGGCCACGTCCGGGCCGCGGCGTCGGCGGAGGGCGGCCTCTGCGTCACGGTGGACTTTGAGGCCGTCGATGGGGGTCGTTAGCTCGACCGCACGATATGTCCTTTTGACATATACTAGATCCAGCAGTCGAGTTAGACTGCTTTTTCTCCTTTATCCTCTCCTCTCCCTTTCTTCTCAATTTCTTGATGCATGGCCGCCGTGAGCGATTCCAAGTCACCTCCCATTCCTGCTGCGGGCGATGTCTCGCAACTCCTCGTCGCCTGGCGTCGAGGGTCAGACGACGCCCTCGAAGAGCTGACGCCCCTCGTCTATGGCGAGCTGCGGCGCCTCGCCCAGTACTACATGAACGGCGAGCGCCACCGCGACGACCTCCAAGCCACCGCGCTCGTCCATGAGGCTTTCCTCCGCCTGGTCCACCTCAAGCTGGACTGGAAAGATCGTCAGCACTTCTTCGCCATGGCCGGCCGCCTCATGCGTCGGGTGCTGGTCGAGCTGGCGCGCAAACGGGACGCCGACAAGCGCGGCGGGGGCGAACAGCCGGTCACCCTCGCCGGCCTGGAGCTTTCCCTCGAAGCGCCCCAGGACGTGCTCGGCCTCGACGAGGCACTCAAGACTCTCCAGAAGCTCGACGGGCGCAAGGTGCAGGTGGTGGAGCTCCGCTGCTTCGCCGGCCTGACGATCGAGGAAACCGCCGCCGTGCTTGAGATCTCGCACGCGACGGTGGAACGCGACTTCAAAATGGCGAAGGCGTGGCTCGTCCGCGAGCTCGGGCTCGCTTGACGCGGCCACCCGACCGCCGGAGCACTCCGTGAACCCGGAGCGATTCGCCGACGTCGAGGAGGCTTTCCACCGCCTCTGCGCGCTCCAGGGGCAAGCTCGCCGCGACGCCTTCGCCCAGCTCGAGGCCGAAGACGCGGACCTCGCGGCGGAAGTGGCCTCGCTCCTCGACGCCGACGACGCCACCTGGCGCCTCGGCGATTTCGCCGGCGCGGAGCGCGACACCCGCCGGAGCTCTCCGCTGCAAGGCCCGACAGCCCCGGCGGAGCCGGCGCCGCCGCCGGAGCGTATCGGCGGTTTCCGCATCCTCGAAGAGCTCGGCCGCGGCGGCATGGGCGTCGTCTATCTCGGCGAGCGGGACGACGACGACTTTCGCCAGAAGGCGGCGATCAAGGTCGTCAAACGCGGCATGGATACCGACGAGATCCTCGACCGGATGCGCCATGAGCGGCGCATCCTTGCGTCCCTCGAACACCCGAATATCGCCCGCCTTATCGACGGCGGGACCACCGAAGACGGCCGGCCGTATTTCGCGATGGAGCATATTGAAGGACGCAACCTGCTCGAGTGGGTCCGCCGCGAGCGCCTCGACCTGGCCGCCCGCATCCGCCTCTTCCTCGAGATCTGCGCCGCCGTCGAATATGCCCACCGGAATCTGGTCATCCACCGGGACCTGAAGCCGTCGAATATTCTGGTCACCGAAGACGGCACCGCCAAGCTGCTCGACTTCGGCATCGCCAAGCTCTTGGTCTCCGACGGCGACCTGCGCACCACCACCGGCGAGCTGCTGCTCACGCCCGACTACGCCAGCCCCGAGCAGATCCTCGGCGAGCCGCTGACGACCGCCAGCGACGTCTACTCCCTCGGCGTCGTGCTCTACGAGCTGCTCGCCGGCGTGCATCCTTACCGGGAAAAGATACAAGGCCTCGCCGGGCTTTACCATTTCGCCTCCAAGGTCACCGTGCAGCGCGCCAGCACCCGGGTCCTCGACGTCGATCCGGCCGACGCCAGCTATCCCCCCCAGGGCTCCCGTCCGCTCGCGCGGGCGCTCGCCGGCGACTTGGACAATATTCTCGGCATGGCGCTTCGCCGCGAGCCCGAGCGTCGCTACCCGACGGTCGCCGAGCTGGCGGAGGACCTCCGCCGACACCTCGATTTTCGCCCGGTCCGCGCCCATCCAGAGACCCTCGGCTACCGCGTCAGCCGCTTCATCCGACGCCAGCGTTTGGCGGTGGCGGCCGCCGGCCTGATCTTCCTATCCCTCTCCGGCGGCATCGCCGGCACGAGCTGGCAAGCCCACCGGGCGAGTCAGGCCCTGCAGCAGGCCGAAGAGCAGCGGCAAGAGGCCCAAGAACAAGCCGAGTTGGCGCGCACCGTGAACGCCTTCCTAGTCGAGATCTTCGGCGAAGGCGACCCCGGCAAGCACCTCGGCGACGAGCCGACGGCGCGCGACCTGCTCCAAAACGGCCGGACCCGCCTCGACACCCTCGAGTCCCAGCCCCGCGTGCTCGCCGCGCTCGCCGTGGTCATGGGTCAGGTCTACCAGGAGCTCGGCGACCAAGCGGAAGCCCGCGATCTCTACGGCCGCGCCCTAGAGATCCGCCAAAGCGAGCTCCCCGCGCCGCACCCCGACCGCGTCGAGAGTCTCTACCTGCTCGCCGACGCCGAGCGGGAGCTGGGCAACGCCGCGAATTCAGAGGCCTTGCTGACGCAAGCACTTCAAGAGCTCGGTCAACTCCCGGAAGACCAGGAGACCCGCGCCATTCTGATGAATGACATGGGCGCGACCCAGCACGCTGCCGACAACCCCGATAGCGCCGCGGATTGGCTCGAGCAGGCCTTAGAGATCCGCCAGCGTCTCCTCGGCTCTAGGCACTCAGACACTGCGCAGACCCTCAACAACCTTGCGGTCGTCCGGGCCCGGCAGGGTGATTTTGGGGCGGCCGCCGATCTTTTCCGCCAGGCCCTCGAGACGACGGAAGACCTGCTCGGCCGCGAGCACCCGGAGAGTATGGTCCGGCGCAGCAACCTCGCCGCGACGCTGCACCAATTGGGAGATAACGGGGCCGCGGTCGCCGAATATAGGAAGCTGGTCGAAACCCAGCGCCAGGTCTTCAAACGGGCACATCCAGAGACCGGCCAAAGTCTAAACAACCTTGGCTTTATCTTGCTTCGCAGCGGTCAAACCGGAGCTGCCTTGGCCGCCTTTGGAGAGGCGGAATTAGAGCTATCCGAGTCCCTCGGGCCCGACCATTACAACACCCTGAGCGTCCTACTAGGCATTGCGCTAGGCCATACCCAGTCTGATCAGCCGGAGGATGCATTCGTGACCTTCAAGGAGTTTTTCCAGCGGGCGGAGCGCATCAAAGAGCAACCCCTGCGTTTGCTCCAGAGCGCGCACGCACGGCGTGGGCGACTCTGGCTCAGTCTCGGGGATCACCGGAAAGCGATCGCGGACTTCTGTTCGTGTCTTCGGTTCCGCGAAGCCGCCGGCCTACCGGCCGACAATCGAGGGGAGGCGGAAATTCGTGATCTCCTGCGGGAGGCTCTCGCGGCGAACCCGCCGGGCGAGTCCACGGATGCGGAAGGAGCTTGCTCCGCACGTCTCCTGACGCGCGGAGCCGCCCAGTAGGCGCCGGGGCCCGCGAAGAGCATGCATCCAGTGGAAGCTTGCGCGGCCTCTTCTGATTCACGCAGGTCGGGAACATAGAGGCCCATCGAGACCGCACCAGCGCGGCGGATTTCAAGGATCAGTGTCGTCACCGAGGACAATCACTAGGGTCGCCGGAGTCACCCCGGGCGGTAGCTCAGTGGTCGCCATCGTGACTTCTACATCGGCGACAGCGCACTTGGCCTTGCCGGTCGCGCTGATATAAGCCCCAGCCGCCACGTCGATCTGCGGGCGGTCGTATTTGGTGACCTGGGAAACCGACGCAAACGCAGATCCCCCAAAGTGCATGGTCGTCGGTAGGGCCGAAGCCAGTACCGAGATGCCGTTCCCGGTGAGGGGCGATTCCCGATCCAAGGGTTGGAACTGGGCACCATTGACGGTCCAGCTTTGGTCATCTCGAAATCGAGAGATGCCGTCCACTAACCACTCGACATCATAGGAAGCGAAAGTAGAAACATCGATATGGGAATCGATGTAGGCACCCCAAAACGGCTCTGCGTTCCAGACGATGGTCGGCGAGCATGGCATGGTGCACGGTTCGAGTTCAGGCGGCGCAAAGGTCAAGATTCCTGCGTGAGTCAGCACCGGTTGCGGCCCGCCGGGCGTCACGCGAAAGCACTTGAAGTCAAGGGTCGACTCTTTCGCGGTCTGGCTGCCGACCTGGAGAGAGTTCGCCGTCTGGCCGTACTTTTGCCATCGGTAGTGCAGGACGAGCTCGCCCTCTTCACCGAGATCTGGATTCCACCGGCCACTGATGACACCCCGGGGAGAGCCAGCTCCCATCGTGCTGCTCAAAAAAAAGCACTCGCACTGCCCAGGCTCTTCTTGGATTCCACCGATATCCACGCTCGCCTCAAAGACCGACCCCGCCAGGTCCGGCTCGGCCTCAGCCAGCGCCGCGAGGCTGAGCGGCTCACCTTGGCTCAAACGCTCCATCAGGACCGAATTGACGTGCACGGCACCCTCGACAAAGAGATCTTGCTGGACGGTGATTTGGCAAGGTTCAGCGGTGCAATCAAGGCCAAATCGGAGGTCCACGGTGTCGAGCACGCTGGAGTTGTCTTTGAGCTCGAGCTTGTGCTGCCAGCCGCGTTCGGGCAGCGAGACCCAGTGAGCAGGCATTTCTACAGAAAGAGTGCTTCCCCCATCCGGTGGGAATGCGCTCTGAGCCGCCACCACCAAACCTTCGTTGGAAAGGAGAGAAAGGTGTAGTGGCACCGTCGGATCGATATCCCCCGGCAGCTGAACGTCAACAGCCAGATTCTGCCCCTGGACAGCGACACCCAAGATGGTGTCTGCGGCAGCGCTGCCCACCCCAGTCAAGGCCAAGACTCCAGAAAGGACGAAGCTCCAACCGAAACGTCCCGTCAGTTCCCGATAGTAGCGACAAAGCATGATGACAGTCTCCTGAAGTTAAGCGCCCCGGCATACCCGGGGCGGATTCGCACCATCAGGCGTATTGCATGTCGTCATTCCCTCAAACGCCTCCAGAAAAAACAATCTGCAAAAAATCTCAACGCCGATTCAGAGCTCCAGCCCGCGCACCGTTTCTAAGAACGGCGCGCGAGCTTCTTTGTGGTCCGAACTCGCGACCTTTACTAGCTCGCGCTTAAATCGGGATCATCCCTAGACCTAGCAGGGGTCCTCTGGGCCGAGAACGACGGCGAGCGTCGTAGAACGCATGGCTGAATCGATGGCCTGGGTTCGGGTTTGGAGGACGGCGGGCCGTGCGGCACAGGCGGCGTGGCCCGTCGCCTTGATCGTCGCACCCGCAGCGACTTCAACCTTCGGACGGTCGTCGTTGGACACCACGGACAATGCGGTTTCGGCGGAGCCAGTGAAGTCGAGGGTTGATGGCAAAACGGTGACCGCGACCGCCGTCTGGTTTCCGCCGACGGCGGAGCTCTCAGACACCGGCTGGATCTGGCCGCCGGGCACGAACCAATACCGGCTCTCTTGGTTCTGCTGCACGCCATCAACGCCCCACGCTAAGTGAAAAGACGCCTCGGTCGTCGCGTCGATGTGGCTGTCGAGGTGTACGGACCACACCGGCTCCGCGGACCAGTGCACCGTCGGAGCGCATCGCTGGTGGCAGGGCGCCAGCACCGGCGGCGAGATCTCCATCGCTCCGGCGGAAGTGGGGACGGACATCGTCGCGCCGGGCGTCGTCTGAAAACACACAAAGTCCATGGAGGCCTCCCGTTGGCTCCCATGGCCGGCGCGGACCGAGTCTTGGGTCGCGTCGAGGAGATTCCAGCCGTAGTGCACCACGAGGGCTCCGTCGTCTCCCTCCTTCGGATCCCAAGCGCTTAGCAGGCTGGTTTGCAGCTGACCGCCGACGCCGGCGTCGGCGACAAAGAAGCACTGGCACCGCAAGCGATTCGAAAGGCCCGCGAGGTCGACGCTCGCGCCGTAAAGATCACCGGCGAGCCCTGGCTCTGTGGCCAGCAGAGCTGCGAAGTCGACGGCTTCACCGGCTGCGAGGAGATTCGAGAGGTCAGGGCCCGCCGCTACGGCGCCTTCGATCAGAACGTCAGGCCGGGCGACCACTTGGCATCTCGAGGCCGCGCACTCCAAGGCGAAGCGGACATCCATCGCGTCCAAAGTCTTCCGCCCTTGGGTGAGCTCCACGCGGTGCTGCCAGCCCCGGCGCGGCAGGTCCAGAAAGTCACCGTCGAGGTTGACCGTCGCGGCGCCGCCGCCCACCGGCGGCAGGAAAGTCGCGGAATCGATGCTCACCCCGGCGCGGGACCGCAGGTGGAGCTCGACGAGGACCGTCGGATCGACGTCAGCTGAGAACTCCACGTTCACCGTGACCCGAGCGCCGTCCGCGGCGATATCTCCAATCGGCGTCGCCCCGGCGACCGCACTTCCGGAAAAAAGAAGACCGAGCAAGACCAACAGAAGCAGACGCCCCTTGATGGGTAGATAGCGCCTGTGGGAAGACCAAATCGACATGTTTTACCTCCAAGTCGTGATTCAAATACAAAATCAATTCCGCTTTGCCTGACAAAAGAAGTGTATTGCCTTACTGAAAAGGATTCAACCCTCTCTGGCGCATCTCGAATGAGGGAGTCACTGGCGACAGCGCGCCAGATGGGTCGGACGCGGAAAACCAGGCATCGGCCCGCGGCCCACCATCCCTCGTAACACCTAGACGTGGAGAAGCCCATGCTCGCGATTCCCTCCCCCCGTTCCCTGATTCTCACCGCCGCCCTCGGCGCGGCCCTCGCCGCCGCGCCGGTCGACGCCCAGATCAACGTGGACTGCAGCGGCACGCCATTCAGCACCATCCAGCAAGCCGTCAACATAGCCGGCCCAGGCGACGTGATTGTGGTGGAAGCCGGCTGTTCAGGCATCCAGCAGGCCATCAATATCGTCAATAAGCAGGACCTCCAGATCGTCGGCGCCGACCAGCCCGTCGGCATCCACGGCGCCTACCCCGTCGGCCCGGGCCAGTGGCCGCCGAGCAATCCCACCTACCACCACCTCGGCCAAAGCTGCGTTCATATCGAGAGCAGCGCAAATATCTCGGTCACCGGCTTGGCCTTCGAATACTGCGTGGACGACGGCGTCACTATCGTGAACTCGAGCCACGTCACCATCCAAGGACTGACCACCTACCGCGTCCTCGCGGACGGCATCGCGGTGCGCGGCAGCTTCGATGTCAACCTGTCCGGCAACTTCCTCTTCGGCGCGACCAATCCCGGCAGCTGGGGCATCTCCGTCGACCCGACCAGCGACTTTGTCCGCATCCAGAACAACCGCGTGACCAAGAACTGGAACGGCATCCGGATGCGGGGCCGTCACCTGACCGTGCTGAATAACGACGTGTCCAACAACGCCGACGTCGGCATCCTCGTCGAGTCGGACTCGAGCACGGTGGCGCGGAACAGCACGCTCAACAACGGCAGCGGCGTCGGCATTGACTTCAACGCCATGCCGCCGGGTACCTGCGTCATCGGCAACGACACCAACGGCACCCTCGCCCCCTTCGCCGGCTGTCAAAGCCAGAACAACTAATTCACACGAACTCCTCAGGCTTCCGGTGAAGTCCGGAGACCTTCACGCCCGCCGGCACGCCCGGCGGGCGCCTTTTTCTTGCCTTCGAGTTGGGGCCTTCCGGCCCACGTCAGCGGAGGACGCGGACCGTATCCCCCGTCCGCACCGCGCCGGAACGGGTCACGCGGGCGTTAATACCGCGCAGACACTGCACTTTCGCCGTACCGGAGTTGACAAATTTCATCGCCTCGAGTCCGAATCGGGCGACGAATTTTTTGCACCCGAGGTGCGGCATCGGCGTCACCTCCAGCTCGGCCGTGCCGAGGACGAGCTTCGTCCCGGGGGGTAGATTGTCGCGCCCGAGGTCGAGGTCGACGAAGAATTGATCCCCGGCGAGCGGCCAGCGACGGCGATCGCCGCCGGCCACGAGGTCCACGACGCGGCTATTCATCAAGTTCAGCTGCATCTCGGGGTGGGCGGAGCCATCTTCGGTCTTGGAGCTGCCGCGGCTGCTCCAATTGTCGCCGACCAGCCCGGCGTCGACGTCGAGCTCCGCGATCTCGAGCAGCTCCCGCAGATTCTCACCGGGCCGACGCACGATCATCTCCACGGCCCCCGCGTCTTTCGGGGACGCCAAAATGTGCTCGAGTCCGGCCCCGAGGGCCTCGGCGGCGAGGTGGGTCCCGGGGAAGCGTTCGGCGAGGTCCGAGGTGCCCACGGGTTCGCCGTAGCTCGGCGCCGGCGCGTCCACGGCGGCGGGCAGGTCAGGGGTCGAAGCGAGACTTTTCATGGCGGCGATCTCCTTGGGACGACAGTGGCGACGGTTGACGGCTAACCGGGACTCCACGAAACCATATCCCGACGCGCCGACTTCCGCAGCAACGCATTGCGTCGTCCGGTGATTCCTAAGACTCACCCGTCCGCCGCCGGCGGGCCCGGCTGCGAAGCTCGGCGATCGACTCGACGCGCGCCTTGAAACGCTGCTCGGCCCCCGAATCCGTCGGATGGTAGAAGCGCGTGCCGGCGAGCGATTCCGGCAGGCAGTCGATACCGCCGACGCCGTCCTCCGCGTCGTGGGCGTAGACATAACCGTCGCCGTAGCCAAGCGTTTCCATCAGCGGGGTCGGCGCGTTGCGGATCGACTTCGGCACCGGATCCGCCGGTCGCTCCGCCAGCACTTTCTTCGCCGCCTTGTGGGCGACGTAGGCGGCGTTGCTCTTGGGCGCCAGCGCCAGATAGATCGCCAGCTGGACCAGCATGAGGTCACCCTCCGGTGAGCCGAGGCGCTCGTAGGCCGCCCAGGCGTCAAGGGCCCGGCGGACGGCGGCGGGATCGGCGAGGCCCACATCTTCCGCGGCGAAACGCAGCATGCGGCGCGCGACGTACTGCGGCTGTTCACCGGACTCGAGCATGCGGACGAGCCAGTAGATGGAGGCGTCGACGTCGCTCTCGCGCAGGCTCTTATGGAGGGCGGAGATCAGGTTGAAATGCTCCTCCCCCGACTTGTCGTAGAGCAGAACGCGCCGCTGCGCCACCCGCTCCACGTCGGCCTTCTCCACGGTCACGCCGCGCCCCGAGCGAGACGCCGCGTCAACCACGACCAGCTCCAGGAGGTTGAGCGCCCGGCGCGCATCGCCGCCGGCGTGGATCAGCACCGCCGAAGACGCGTCGTCGCTCAGCCGCGCGTCATATTCCCCGAGCCCCCTTTGGTCATCGGCCAGCGCCCTCTCGAGCAGCGCCCCCAAATCACCGTCTTCGAGCTTCTCGAGCACCACGACGCGGCACCTCGACAGCAGGGCGCCCACGACTTCGAAGGAGGGATTCTCCGTCGTGGCCCCGATCAGCACGATCGCGCCGCTCTCCACGTAGGGCAGGAACGCGTCCTGCTGGGCCCGATTGAAGCGGTGGATCTCGTCGACGAACACGACCGTGCGCTGCGACGACGCTTTGCGAAAACGCTCGGCGTCGGCCATGACCTGTTTGACGTCCTTGATCCCGGACGTGACGGCGGAAAACGGGACGAAGCGACTCTTCGTGGTGCGCGCCACGATCTCCGCCAGGGTCGTCTTGCCGCACCCCGGAGGCCCCCACAGGATCAGCGACGGCAGCCTATCCTCGGCGATCGCGCGGCGTAGGAACCCGTCTTCCCCCACCACCGCCGCTTGGCCCACCATGTCATCCAACCGCCGCGGGCGGAGCCGCTCGGCGAGCGGCACGCCCTCACCGGCGCCTGCGCCCGAGCCCGTCGCCGTATCGCTCGCTGCGCCGGACGGCGGAAGCTGGTCGTCGAAGAGGGAGCTCATTCCGGGATTCCGTCAACACCCATCGCCGCCCCTTAGAAGCGCGGCTTGGGCGGCAGGCGATATTCACGTCCCCGGTTCTGCTCGACGAGCCAGGCCTGCAGCGGCTCGAAATATTCGAGCATCGCCGCCGCCGACAGCTCTTCTCCGAGGTGCTCCTGCATGACCTCGCGCCAGTCTTGGGTGGCGCCGAGCTCGAGGATCCCGCCGAGGAAGGCCCCGACATCTTCCCGCCCGTAGTAATTCGTCGCCCGCGGATTCTCGTTCAAGATCTTCGTGGCGATATGGCGGTGGAGTTGGTGCAGCAGGACATTCGAAATCGCGTAGTCGTAGTACTGCGCGGCGTCGTCGTTGATATGGGTCTTGGTGGCGGCGTCGCAGAATTCTTCGCTGCGCCCGCCCACGGGCACGATGCCTTGGAACTTCCTGACGTACTCCCACCAGCGGGCGTTGTATTCGGACTCTGAAAGTCCACTGCGGTAAAGGTCGTGCTCGAAGTGGGTCATGGTGCCGGAGGCAAACGGGATGAAGACGATAGCGTCCAAAGCCTCCTGCAGCAGCGCTTGGATCTCATCCGTCTCCACACCGGGGTCGACGAGGCCCCTCGCGACGAGGAACGGCTTCTGCATCGACGCGACGCCAAGCAGAGATCCCACCGCCTCGTGGAAACCCCGGTTGGCGCCGCCGCGCAGCAGGGGCGGCACTTCCGGGCGCGTGTAGGCGAGGTAGTAGTAGATATGGCCGAGCTCGTGGTGGGTCGTTGACCACCAGCGCTGATTCGGCTGCACGCTCATCAACGTCCGGACGTCGGTCTCGAGGTCGAGGTGCCAAGCGCTGGCGTGGTTATTCTTCTTGTACGGCGCCCCCGCGGCCAGCGGGTAAAGGGACGACTTCTCCCAGAACACCGACGGCAGTGCGTCCAAACCGAGACTGACGTAGAAATCCTCGGCCTGCTTGACGATCCACTCGGCGTCATAACCCTCCAGCTTGGCGTCGAGGTCGATGCCTTCGACCGTCACCATCGCCGTCCAGTCCTGACCCCAGCGGTTCGGTAGCCAGTGGGCCGGGAGATCATTCGGCACCGGCGCGTTGAGAGCGGTGGCGAGCTCGTGGCGGGCCCACGTATGCAGCTCGCGGTAGAGCGGCCACACCTCCTCGATGAAGCGCCGATTGAGCGCCATCATCTCGTCGACCTCCATGCCGTATTCCGAGACCTGGTAGTGGAAGTAATCGTCGTAGCCGAGGGCCTGGACCGTGCCATTTCGCAGCGCCACCAGATCGACGAGACCGTCCTTGAGCTCGGCGCCTACGGCCTTCGAGGCTTCCCACGCCCGCTTGCGTTTGCCGAGGCGGGTTTCGTTGACCAGGAAGTCGTCGAGGTCATTGGTCGACACTTCACGGCCGTCGAGGGTGTAGCGGAAGCCGTAGAGTTTCTCGGTCTGGGCGGCCTCCGCGGCGATCCGACGCTCCACCAGCTCGGGCACGGTCTGGGGATTATTGGCCGCGCGATAGAGCATGGCTTCGAGCTGCCGCACCTGCAGTGGCTGTAGCTGATCTCTTTTTTCGAGGAAGCCCCGGACCTGCTCGATGACTTCCACCGAACCCGTATAAGCGGCGAAGGCGCCGTGGGCCGCCTTCTGGGCCTCGATCGCCTCCGTCTCCCCTTCGACAATCCGCGTATTCGCAGCCCACTCCGCCTGGCTCAAGTCGTAGTACAGACCGAGGAATTGCTCGGTATATCCGTCGAGAAAGGCCTGCGTTTCGGCCTGGATTTCTTCGACGGTGGGCTCGCTCGCTCCACAGCCAACGATCAACAACAAGGCCACCGGCACCAGGCCGGCATGGAGGTGACGCATCTCGATTCTCCGCGAAGGTGGTCGGGGGATAGACTCCGGAGGCCTATCGCTCGGTTCGGCCGACAGAGCCTAGCAGCTACCCGTGTGCACGCTGTGGGCCGTCGAGAACGGGGGTCCGTAAACCCTCGGCGCCGGAGCGGCATCTGAAGAGATGGAGGCGGCCACAGCCGCTTTGCGCCGCCCGATCGACACCCAAGGAGATTCCGCATGATTCCGCTCCATAAGACCCATCGTTTCGCCGCCGCAGCGACCCTGGTGGCGCTGCTTGCGACGCCGGCGTTCGCCGCCGAACGCACCATCAATCAGAGCTACACCCTCGGCGACCAAGGTCGGTTGAGCCTCGACAACGTCAACGGCGACGTTGAAATCGAAGGCTGGGACAAAGACGAAGTCGAGCTCGTCGCCAACATCAGGAGCGGTGACCGGGACATGCTCAAAGAGGTGGAGATCGACGTCGACATCAACGGCGACCGGATCCACATCGAGACCGATTACCCCGATTCCAAAGGCGGCTGGGGCCGAGACTGGGCCGAAGTGGACTACCAGCTCAAGGTGCCCCGCGGTACGGAGCTGGCCGAGATCTCGCTGGTCAATGGCTCGCTGCGACTCGAGGCCGTCGCCGGCGACGTGGAGGCCTCCCTGGTCAACGGCAGCCTCAACGCCCGCGGCCTTTCCGGCAGCGTCGAACTGAGCTCGGTGAACGGCGGCGTCGACCTGGCGCTCGACCGCCTCGGCGACGGCCAACGCATCGACGTCGAATCTGTCAACGGCTCGATTCGGGTCCGCCTACCCGCCGACGCGGATGCCGAGGTGACCGCCGAAACGGTGCACGGAAGCATCAAGAATGACTTCGGCCTCAAAGTCATCAAAGGCGAGTACGTCGGCAGCGATATGCGCGGCCGCCTCGGCAGCGGCAGCGCGCGCATGAGCCTCGAGAACGTCAACGGCTCGATCCGCGTCGAGCGCTGATCTAAGCGGGCGGAGCCGGTCCCCGCCGAGGCCCCCAGAGCCTCGAAAAGCCGCGGCCCAGGCCGCGGCTTTTTCGTGCCCGCCGACTCCATAGCGGACGCTCAGCGACCCGGGTGCCAGCGGCCCGAGTGCGGGCGCCGACCCAACTGCCTAGCGTGCGATTGCCGCGCCGCGGAGATTTTTTGCCGCACCTTGACGTTCGGCGGGGCCTGTGTCAGGGTCCTTGATCATGCGCTACGTGGTTTTCAATCGAAAGGGCGGCGTCGGGAAGTCGACGATCGTGTGTAACCTCGCGGCCGTCAACGCGATGGCTGGCCGCAGGACGCTGGTGGTCGACCTTGACCCCCAAGGTAACGCCACGCAATATCTCACCGGGCACGACCCCGGCGAGCTCGAGCCAGGGTTGCTCGAATATTTCGAAAGTACCCTCGGCTTCAAGCTGCTGCGTTCCGCGACGGACAGCGAGGTCATCCATCCGAGCCACATCGAGGGCCTGGACCTGCTGCCCTCGTCCCCGGACCTCCAGGAGCTCCAGACCAAGCTCGAAACTCGCCACAAGATTTATAAGCTGCGCGACCTGCTCGACGACCTCAGCCGCTACGACGATGTGTTCATCGACACTCCGCCGGCGGTCAGTTTCTTTACGATCTCGGCGCTGATCGCTTCTGAAAGCTGTCTCATTCCGTTCGATTGCGACGAATTTTCCCGCCGCGCCCTCTTCCAGCTCCTCGAAACAGTTTCTGAAGTGCGAGAAGACCACAATCCGCGGCTCCGCATCGGCGGCGTGGTGGTCAACCAGTTCCAAAGCCGGGCCCGGCTGCCCCATGAGCTGGTCGCCGAGCTCCGGGATGAAGGCCTTCCGGTGCTCGAGCCCTATCTCGGTTCATCCGTGAAGGTCCGCGAGTCTCACCGCGTCCACCGGCCCCTGGTCGAGTATCTGCCGCGCCACAAGCTGAGCGCCCAGTTCCGAGAGCTCCACGCGGCGCTCCCGGGGACGTCCGGCTAGGGGCCACAGGTGTAGACCCCCGTTGACCGTCAGGGGTATCATGCAGCAGAGAAATTGATCCCAGGACCATTGACGCCCGTCGGAATTTGATGCCCGCGGGCCTTTCGAGCGAAAGCAGCAGGGAGCGACGCCATGGACGTGCCTGGAGCCGCACAGCGCATCCTTGTGGTCGACGACGACCACGACATTGTGACGACCGTCCAAGTAACCCTGGAATTGGAAGGTTTTGAAGTGATTACCGCCCACTCGGCGGACGAAGCTGAAGACCAGATCAAGCGCTCAGGCCTGCCGCACCTCGCCGTCGTCGACATCATGATGCCGGGCCGGACCGGCATCGAGCTCTGCCGAGCTGTGCAGAAATATTGTGATCTTCCGGTGATTATGCTCACCGCCATCGACGACGACGACACCCGCGTCTCCACGATTACCGAAGTCGCCGAGGACTACATCACCAAGCCGTTCCATCCGCCGGAGCTGGCGGCGCGGGTGAAGCGCGTGATTCGACGGATCGGCAATTTTGCCTTCCGACTCGAGCCGCAAACGGTGATCGACGAGCACCTGGCGATCGACTTCGCCGACAAGAAAGCCAAAGTCGACGGATCGATGGTCTCCCTGACGCCGACCGAGACCAAGCTTCTCCACATCCTGATCAGTAACGCCCGGCGCACGGTGCGCACGGATTATCTGCTCGGTCGCATCTGGCCGCTCGACGAAGTCTATGAAGACACGCTCCGCGTCCACGTGCACCGGCTCCGTCAGAAAATCGAGCCCCACCCTGGGCCGCCGCGCTACCTGATCACGCAGCGCGGCACCGGCTACAGCTTCCTGCCGACGAGCTAGGGGGAGCTCTGGCGCCCGACCGGAGCGACTGACCGGCTCCTCAACCGGCCAGTCGCTTGGCGTCGGCGGACCGCGGGCCCAAGCCCCCGCCGGGCCGGATCCCTTGTCCAGCCGAAACCGGCCGGACGGATTGACCTCGACGCCGATCCCGCGCCGTGCGGTGAGCCCCCGCCAAAGAAGGGGGGCCGTTCAAGCGGTGGTCGCAGCCACCGGTGCGGTCGTTAAACCGGCCCGGGAATCAACCTTCCCAGCCGCCGCCGACCGCCTCTGGACGCGTACGTTTCGAGCTACCCTGCTTGATCAGGCTCTCGAATCGAGCCAGCAGCGGTGATCTTTCGCGCTCGTCGATGGTGACGTCAATGACGAAGGGACCGCTCGCCGCCATCGCCTGCTCAAAGGCGGCGTCGAGCAGATCTTCGGTCTCGACGCGGACGCCGTCGGCGCCGACGGAGCGGGCCATGGCCGCGAAGTCGACCCGCGGTACGCCCATGCACTTGCCGCTCTCGAGACCGAGGGCTCCGTGGCCGTCGCGGCACATCCCATAGGCGGCGTCGTTGAGCACCACCCAGACCGCCGCGACGCCGTATTGGGCCGCCGAGCTGAGCTCGGAGTTCATCAGCATCGAGCCGTCACCCACGACGGCGACCGCTTTACCGGAGCGGGCCAGGGCGGCGCCGACGACGCCGGTGGCGGCGTGCCTCATGGAGCCGAAGAGCGTCGAGACGCGGTAGCGGCCCGCGTCGCGGAAACGCAGGTGGTGATTGCACCAGGCGAAGGAATTGCCACACTCCGCGAGCACGGTGGCGTCGCTACCGTCCACGACGTGGCGCTGGATGGAGTCCATCAGCACCTGCGGACGCACCGGCGAACGGTCGCCTTCGGAGTTCGGCATCACCGTCGACGCGGCCGCGAAGCGGCGGCTGGTCAGCGGCGCGCGGACCGAAGGAGCCGGCGGGAAGTGCTCGAGCAGATCGTTGAGGAAAGAACCGATGTCGGCGTGGACCCCGATCGTCGGCACGTCCGGATAGGAGCAGCCGGGGACCTCGGGGTCGATATCGACGTGGATGAAGCCGTCATGCGGCACGAGGTCGCGGTCCCAGAAAGACGTCGCTTCGCCGAGCCGGCTGCCGAGCACGAGCACGCGCTGGGGCTTGTTCCCGGCCATATATTCGGTGACCGCAGCGTGGCCGCCCAAGCCGGAGACTCCGAGGTACTGCGGGTGATCTTCCGGCATGATGCCCTTGCCCCGGGGGGAGCAGAAGACCTTGGCGCAGCCGCGCTCCGCGAGCTCGCGGACCTGGTGGGACGCTTCCGTCGCTCCGAAGCCGGCCCAGATCGCAAAGCCGTCGGTCTTGAGCAAGCGGGCGATGCGCGAGATTTCTTCTTTCGGCGCCGTCGGTTTGGCGACGGCGAAGCGGCACGGCGCGGGCGCCTGCAAGCGAGAGGCCTGTAGGCTCATCGGCAGGCAGACGTGGGCGATGAAGCCACCCGGGCGGGAGAGGCCCTGGGCGAGCCGGCGAAGCACTTCGGGGAGCTCCGAGGGGCTCTCCATGCGGACCGCGAAATCGAAGATGGCGCCCTTGGCGTAGAGGGCGTCCTGCGGCAGGGTGTAGGAGCTGGTTTCCTGGGTCGCCCAGCGCCCGCGTTGGGCCACCGACGTGGCGCCCGTCAGCAGCACGACTTTGGCGCCGTCCCATTTGGCCGCCGTGATCCCGGTGAGCGCGTTCAAGGCACCGGGGCCGGTCGTCGCAAAGACGACGCTCGGCTGCCCGGACGCAAAATACGCTTCGGCGGCGGCGAAAGCCGCACCCGACTCATGGCGGAAGTGGTGGAGGTCGATGCGTCCTTCATCGAGGGCGTCGAAGAGCAACGCGATGGCGCCACCGCTAACCCCGTAGGCCTGGCGGACACCCAGGTCGGCGAGCGAGTCGACCAAGCTGCCGACCAGGCTCCGGTCGTCGACCTGGCGCTGCAGGTGCTCCGTACTCGGACCGGCCTTTGTCGACTGGGCTCGCTTTTGGGCTAGGTTGCGCATGGACAGACTCCAATGAAATCAAATCGATCAGACGAAAGAACCAGAAGCACATCCGTGCTTCGAATGAATGTGTGGCAAGAGCGGGCTAGAAACGAGGCGAGACAGGTTGTGGTGTGTCTCTCCGTCGACCTTCCAACTGGTCGGTCGGTGTTTAAACAGTGACTCGCGTCGTTTTCTGTCCTGGCGGTATTAAAAGCGTTACGCATTACAGAACCCATTACGGGTTCCTGCGCAGGACGGCTGCTCTCTCTACACGCGAGCTCCGCCCCAATAAGGGCCATGACTCTCCAAAATCGAGGCCCCGTCGCCTCGAAATGGACATCGCAAACGCCGGATAAAGGAGAGCGTCGAGGCGGCTCCTCCGCCCGACGGTTTCGTCGAGCGGAGGTCCACGGTGCCTAGCCGACTTCCACGGGGAGCTTGACGAAGAAGGTGGTTCCCCGGCCGGCCTCTGTCTCCAGGTCGATATGGCCCGCCATCCCTTCAACCAGGCCTTTGGCGATCGACAGGCCCAGCCCCGATCCACCGGAGGCCCGGGTCTTGGAGCCATCCGCCTGGGTGAATTGGTCAAAAAGCCGATCCCTGAACTCGTCCGGGATTCCCGGCCCCTGGTCAGTGACCGTGAGCACCACGTGCAGACCAGAGCGGTGGCCCCCGATGGAGACGCTTTCGCCGGCCGGCGAGAACTTGATGGCGTTGGCGATCAAGTTGTTGAGCACCTGCATCAGCCGATCCCGATCCGCCATCACCTGCAGGCCCTCACCCACCGACTCGACCCGGATCGTAATGCCGCACTGCTGTGCGTAGGCGTCGATGTCGACGGCGGTCTCGCTGAGCAGGGAGGCCACCTCGACGGGCTCGTTGCGGAACGACATCTTCCGCGCCGTCAGCTTCTGCAGATCGAGCAGATTGTTAATCAGCCGCAGCAGGCGATTGCTGTTGCGGTGCGCCACTTCCGTCAGCTGCAGCTGGCGCTCCGGGCGACTGTCCAGGCGGCCGCTCACCAAGAGGCCGAGGGAAGCGATGATCGACGTCAGCGGCGTGCGCAGCTCGTGGCTCACCGTGGAGATGAAGTCTTGTTTCATCCGATCCACCGCGTGCCGTTCGCTGATGTCCCTAAAGATGCCCTGGGCCGCCACCGGCAGGCCGTCCTCATAGCGGCGGGTGATCACGCCCTCGACAGCGATCTCGCGGCCGTCCTTGCCGACAAAGATGGCCTCGACTCGACCTTGGCCGCGGTTCACCATCATATTTTGCAGCACGTCGCGTCCCGACCCGTCATTGACCGTGCGCACCACTTGCCACACGTTGAGCTGTGAGATTTCATCCTCGGAGTAGCCGAGGGCCTGCTTCCAGGCCCGGTTGACGAATTGGAAGCGGCCGTCGGGCGAGACACTCTGGATGAGATCGTGGGCATTCTCCAGCAGGTCGCGGTACTTCGCCTCGCTTTGCGCCAGGGCCTCCTCGTCACGGCGGCGCTCCACCGAGGCGCCGAGGGTACGGGACGCGGTGCGCAGCGCTTCGAGCTCGGCGTGGGACCAGTCGCGTTCGGTCGACGAAGACTCCAGGCAAAGGTAGCCTTCCCACGAGGCGTCGACGAAGAGCGGCACGAGGGCTACGGAGCCCACGCCCCGGTCCTCGAACGGGGCGCCCTCAGCCGCCGGAAACTCAGACAGGCGCCCGGAGACCACCTGCCCGCTGCGCAGCTCTTTCTCCCAACGCTCCGGCACCTGTTGCGGCGGATGCTGGTGCGCCCCGCGCGAAGCGGCGGCGGCCTGCTCCTGGGGATCCACCGCCCAAAAATAGAGCACATCCGCGCCGAAGGGGTGGTCTTCTTCCACCAGGTCGAGATAGAGCCTGTCGACGCCGGTCGCCTGCCCCAAACGGGCCAGCACATCACCGACACTCTCGTCCCACGTCGACTCGGTGAGGAATCGCTCCGAGGCGAAGGCGACGGCTTCGAGCACCCGATCGCGGCGCTCGAGCGCCTCACGGATGCGGATGCGCTCGCGGATGTCTTCGCACAGCGTCACGGTGGCGATGGGCTCGCCGATTTCGTCGCGGACCCGATCGGAGACGAGGCGGACCGGAAAGTTCGCCCCGTCCTTGGTTCGATTGACGCGCTCCCGCGCCCACGGCTCCACGCCGTAGAAGCCCCCTTCGAGGTCGCCGCGGGAGGCGTAGATCGCCGAGTCCTTGCCGCGCAGTTCCTCCACCGTATAGCCGTGCATGCGGGCGTCGGCGGGGTTTACATAGACGATGCGGCCCGCCATATCGGTGATCGTGACGCCGAGGCTCATCGTCTCCACGGCCTTCGCCAACATGCGCAAAGACGCTTCCGCCTCGCGACGGCGCACCTCATTGAGCTGGAGCTCTTGGGTCGTCGAACGCAGCACCTCTTCGACTTCGTCGCGCTCGATCCGGGCATCCTCGCCGCTGCGCTGCGACGTGGCGTAGTCGGCGACGGCGCCGCCGAGCAGAACCGCGTAGGCCAAGAGCTTCTGCCAGTGGCCTCCGACCTCCGAGCCGGCGAGCATCTGGATCTGGCAGAGCACCTGGGGCACGAAGGACAGCAGCAGCCCGCGGTTGAATCCGTTGCCCCGGCGACGCACGATCGGTCCGGCCCACAGGACACCGGCCAGCACGAAGAACACCAGCGGACCGAGTTCCCAGGGCCGGTCGAGCAGGCGTGAGAAGGCGTCCCGCTCCCCCGTCGCGTCGAGGCCGAGGGAAAGCGCCAGGAGGCCCACCACGCCGACGCCGACCACCGCGAGCCAGCGCAAGCGCGGCAGCTGCAAGGGCCCCTTGTTCGACATCGACCACGCCACCGCCAAACCGCCGGTCAGGCTCAAGGCCATGAACCAGCGCGAACCATTCCAGGCGATGCTCTGGGCGAGCTCGGCGCGGCCGGGTTCGAGCATGAACGGCACCAGCGCTTGGAACGCGTCGAGCAGCGCAGCCCCCGGCAATACGAAGGCGAGGGTCACCGCCTCGAGCTCGGTGGGCGAGGTCGCCCGCCACCTAACGTAGGCGAAGATGCCAGCCATCAGCGCCAGGGTCGCGGCCGTCCACTCGATTTGTCCGCGGGCGACCGGCCCCAAGAACTCGCCCACCGGGATCTGCAAAGACCGCAGGACGATGCCCAAAGCCACCGGGCCGAAGGACAGCACGGCGAGCGCGAAGAGCACCCACGGCGCGAAGCCATAGGCCGCAATAAAGCGGCGCCAACTCTCGATCACTGGTCGCCCCCCGCGACGCGCGACGGACTTAGGTGCCGCCGAAGCGGACGTAGCGTCGCCAGATTTCTTTGACTTGCTCGGCTAGCGTCATCGGATCGAAGGGCTTGACGATCACTTCGATCGCGCCGAGGCGATGGTACTCCTCGACCTCGTTGAGCTGGGCCCGCGCGGTGAGGAAGACCACCGGCACCACCCGCAGCGTCGGTAGCGAGCGGAACGCTTCCATGGTGCCGCGGCCATCCATGCCGGGCATCATGTAGT
Organism: Acidobacteriota bacterium; assembly: GCA_038747035.1. GTDB lineage: Bacteria > Acidobacteriota > Thermoanaerobaculia > Multivoradales > J023 > JAUIJL01. The sequence continues at coordinate 24,027 of JBCDKB010000055.1, forward strand.
CCAGCAAGATGAGCTGGGGCGCGAAGGCTGGCCCCTCTTCCACGGCCTCTTCGCCCGAAGCGCAGACGGCCACCTCGAATCCCCCGATATCCTCGAGGGCGAGACGGGCAACCGTTTGGATATCGGCTTCGTCCTCCACGAGGAGGATTCGCTTGAGTGTCTTCGGCGACGGCATGAACTCGTAGATGTCCGCGGGGGACCCAAGTCAAGTGCACCCCCGCAGCGGATCTGGACAGGATCCCGGGGCCCACAGGACGCGACCTTGCCACCTCGCCCCTGGGCACGGGACGGCGGCGGTCTAGACCTTGAGTATACGCGAGTCGACCCACGGAAGTGCCTCAGCCCGCGGAAGCCGCCGCCGGCTTCGTCCAATCCTCGAGCCGGCGCTCGAAGGCCGCTTCGACCTGCGCATACTCCGCCCCCAGGGAATCCCTAATCAATCCCGCGTCGCGGCTTTCACCGCGGCGGGCACTTTCCACCAAGTCACCGCAGAGGCGAGCCATGCGAACCGCCCCGAGCGTGCCGCAGCTCCCCTTCAGGCTATGGGCCGAACGCTCGAGGGCCGCATCATCCCCGGACGCCACCGCGGCGCGGATCGCCTCCAGCCGGCGGCCCGCGCTGATGAGGAAGTTTTCCACCAACTCCTCCACAACCCGCGGCCGCAGGCGGTGGAGGTCGTCCAGAACGCCCATGCGGATACCGTCTTCGGCCGGATCCGGGGCCGGATCCGGGGGCTGCTCTCTCTCGACCTCGAGTCCGCCGCAGCGCATCAACGCCGCCTGGAGCTCCTCGGCGATGACCGGCTTCGACACGTAGTCGTCCATGCCCGCCGCCAGGCAGCGCTCGCGGTCGCCGCGCATGGCGCCGGCGGTCACCGCAATGATGCGCGGTCGCTCCCCTTCGGGGATCGCCCGCACGATGCGCCGGGTGGTTTCGAGACCGTCGAGCTCGGGCATTTGTACATCCATCAGCACCACGTCGTAGGGCTGCCGGCGGAGCGCCTCGAGCACCTCCAGGCCATTCGCCGCCAGGTCGGCCCGGTAGCCCATACGCTCGAGGAAAAGGCGCGCGACTTTCTGGTTCACCACGCTGTCGTCCGCCACGAGGATCCGGAGCGGCAGCTTGGCGGCGAGCGACCGGTCGATGCCGCTGGCCGCCCGCTCGATCGGATTCGGTACGGCGACGTTGGCGCCGACTCGACCCGTGAGCACGGTAAAGCGAAAGGTCGAACCCGCGCCGAGCTCGCTTTCCACTTCGATATGGCCGCCCATCAGCGCGGTCAGATGCTTGCAGATGGCTAGGCCCAGGCCCGTTCCGCCGAAACGCCGGGTCGTTGACGCGTCGGCCTGCGAGAAGGCCTCGAAGATCTGATCGAACCGGTCTTCCGGGATACCGACCCCCGAGTCGCTCACTGCGATTTCGACTTTGACCTTGTCCTCTTCGTCGTCGGGTTCGGCCTCCGGTATTCCCTTGGGTCGCCGGGCGATAAAGGGGCTCTCAAAAACGCCGCTGCCGAGTGGCGGCGGCGCCGATCCGGCCGTACTCGACTCGTGCCGCTCGGTCCTGAGGGTGACTCGAACGTGGCCGACCTCGGTGAATTTCACCGAGTTGGTCAGCAGATTCACCAAGATCTGCCGGAGCCGGGTGACGTCGCCGATCACCTGTTCCGGAATCTCGCCGTCGACTTCAAAGACCAGCTCGAGCCCTTTCTCCGCCGCCCGCGCCGCCACCAGATCCATGCAGCTGGTGACGCAATCCCGCAGGTGGAAAGGCTGATTCTCAAGCTCGAGCTTGCCCGACTCGATCTTCGAGAAGTCCAGGATATCGTTGACCAGCGTCAGCAGCGTGTCGCAACTCGAGCGGATGGTCTCGACGTGGTCGAGCTGGGGATCCGCCAAGTTCGTCTCCAGCAGCAACCCGGTCATGCCGATGATGCCGTTCATCGGCGTCCGGATCTCGTGGCTGACGTTGGCCAGGAAATCGCTCTTCTCCCGACTCGCCGCCTCGGCCGTTTCCTTCGCCGCCCGCAAGTCGCGCTCGACTTTGTCGTGGAGGGTGTTGTCTCGCACGATGCCGAGCAGCGACTTCAGCTCACCGTGGCGCACGTGCCGCGTCACCACGAATTCGGCATTGCGGTCTTCGCCGCGGCGGGTCCTGATGCGCAGCTTGAAAACCTTCGTCCTCTCGCCGAGCAGGAGCTGGTGGATGGCGGCGATGGCGATCGACCGGTCATCGGGGTGGCTCAGCGACGTGAACGGAGTGCCGAGCCACGACTCCGCTTTCCAGCCCGTCAGGTCTTCAAAGGCCGGATTGATCGACGAGAAGGAGCCATCCTCAGGGGCCAGCGCGAAGATCACCCCGGGCGAATCGTCCACCAGACTGCGGTAGTGGTCCCGCTCGACGACGGCGGTCTCGAGGCGTTCGCGGCTGCCGCTTAGGTCCGAAGAGCGCTTGGAAAGCGACTGCTCCAGCTGGTAGCGGTATTGGTAGGCCTCGGCGTAAGTGGAGCTGATGCGCTCTAGGAAATGCCGCCACTGCTCCTCACTCGGCGCCCCGTCGACGTCGAGTCCGAGCCTTTCGAGCTGCCGCGTCAGCAGTGGGTGGCGCACCGTTCCGCTCTCAACGCATCACCGGGCCGCGGAGCGCCGGCATGGGGAAGCGAGACCCGAACTGGAGAACGAGGTGAGGCATTAGGTCAAAAGGCTAAAAGCTGGACCTTACGAAGACTATTACGACCGCCGGAGCCTCCGTCGCTTCGGAGCGGGAGGGGACAAGCCCCTCCCCTACGCCGGAGTTTCGCGCATGGAAAGCACAAGCCCCTCCTCCACGACGCAGGAAGTCCGGAGGCTCTAGCCAGCAGGGGAGAAGCCATCCCCGACTCAGAAAATTTCGCTTCGAGCGAACTCCGGCGTAGGGGCCGGGCTTGCCCCGGCCCGCATCGACGCGACGGTGCCCAGCTTGCCGAAAGCGAAGGGTCGGGCGGACCAGTTCGACGATTCGGCGTCTGCGCCAGAAAGACTCAGCTGCGCTCTTCTCCGGGGGAAAGCGCAGCGACCTGGCACTTCTGGCCCTTGGAGTTCGGGATTCCGTCGCTTCGGAGCGGGAGGGGACAAGCCCCTCCCCTACGCCGGAGTTTCGCGCATGGAAAGCACAAGCCCCTCCTCCACG
>JBCDKB010000056.1:0-27164 GCA_038747035.1 Acidobacteriota bacterium
CCTGCTTGAAGATCGTCGACGTCGCCTGTGGGTCGGCACGGTCCGCGGCGGTCTCCACCTGCTCGTCGACGACGGTCCGGAGCCGCGATTTCGCCGTTTCCCCACCGGCGACTCGGGCCTGACGAACTCGTCGGTCTTCTCTCTTTTTGAAGACCGCTCCGGCACCCTGTGGGTGGGCACCTATCTGGGGCTCTTTAGCGGCGCGTCGGACGTCGCGGCGACGTCGGGCGCCCCGGCGCCCGTCTTCCGTCGCCTCGAGCCAGCGGCCGGGGCGTTGACCTCGGAGCTCATCTACTGGGTCGAGGAAGACCCACAGGGTCGGCTGTGGATCGGCACGGCGGCCGGCCTCGACAGGCTGTCCGCGGATCGGACCGTGGTCGAGTCGAACCTGCTCAAGCCCGGGATGGTGCCGCTCCAGATGGTCAGCGGCCCCGACGGCAAGCTATGGATGGCGACCGGCACGGACGGGCTGATTTCCGTGGATCCGATGTCTGAGAAGTGGCGGCGATGGGCCCCCGACCTCGGGATGGGCGTCGGCGCCATGGGCACCAGCTTCGATGCCCTCGGACGTCTCTGGGTCACCGGCAAGCGCCACCTGCGCCGGCTCGACCTCGACACCGGAGAGGTCCGGGTCTTCGACGACGGCGACGGTTTGCGGGTCCTGCCATTCCAGCAGCAGGCCTTCCACCGCGGGCCGAGCGGGCGGTTCTTCGTCGGCGGCACGAACGGTTTAGCGGTCTTCTATCCGGAAGAGCTCAGTCATCCGCCGCTGCTCGCGCCGGTGGTGCTGCGCGGCCTCAGCATCGCCAACGAGGCCGTGGCGGTGGATCCGGAGGGACCGCTGGTGCGGTCGATCGAGACCTTGGACGTGCTCACGCTGCCGCCGGACGTGCCGACCTTTTCCATCGAGTTCGCGGCGTTGACCTACCACCGCCAGGAGACCGTTCGCTACGCGCACCGCCTCCGGGGCTACTCCGACGCATGGATCGAGTCGGGCCCGGATCGTCGGCGGGCGACCTTCACGAACCTCTCGCCGGGCGAGTACACCTTCGAGGTCAAGGCCCGCGGCGACGTCGGCCCGTGGGCGCCGGAGACCGCGAGTCTCCGGGTCCGCATCTTGCCGGAGTGGCACGAAGTCTTCTGGGTCCGTGGCCTGGCCCTGCTACTCGCCGTCGGCCTGCCGCTGGTCTGGCTCGGTCACCGGTATCGACGGGTTGAAAAACATCGGCGCGAGCTCCAGGCTTTGGTCGACCGGTGGCAGATGGAGCGCCGCCAGCGCCGACGCTGGCAGCATCTTTCCGTGGACGCCGCCCAGCTCGCTCAGCAGATCCGCGGTCCGCTCGAGCAGATCCTGCACCGCGCCCGTGCGGTGTCGACCGGAGAGGTCGAGGCCGAGTCGGGACGGACGCTGGCCGACCAGCTGCTCGATCCGGCGCAGGAGGCGACCACGAAGCTCGAGGCGCTGGTGTCCTTTGTCGTGGAGAGTCCGTCCGATATCCACCCGGTCGACCTGGGCGAGCTGCTTGACGCCGCCCTACTGGCCGCCGCCGACGAGATGCAGGCCGCCGGCTTGATCGTGCGACATCGGCTTCGCGGCACCCGCGTCCACGCCGACCGGGACGTTCTCGAGACCCTCCTGCGGGAGGTGCTGCGGCTGGCCGTCGAAGGCGCCGGTCCCGGGGACGCCTTGCTATTCGCCTTTGATCGGGAAGGGGCCTTCGGGCGGCTGAAGATCGAAGGGCTCATCGGCCCCGGGGCGCCCGCGCGGGGACGGGATCCGGGGCCCAGGGCGGCGCTGGAGGCCGTCGAGGAGCTGGCGGCGCGGCTGGAGTGGACCCTCGACGTCGAGACCGCCGGCGACGAGAGCACCCGCGTTGACCTCTCCGGCCTACGACCGGTCTCCTGAAGCGACGGCGTCCGCCTCCGCGTCCATCGCCCCGGCGGGCGCGAGGTCCGGGTGACCGTTCGGGAGCCAGGTCCGGCGGAGCTCGAGGGCTTCGGAGAGGTAGCGGTCTCCGTCGGGGTGGCCCCGCTGCCGCAGGACTTCGCCGAGGGCGAAGAGCGTATCGGCGTAATGGATGTCGCCGGATCCAGACCCCGTGCCGAGGCGTCGCTGGAGCGCCATAGCCCGCCGCAGGGTGCGTTCCGCCTCGTCGAGCAGCCCGAGCTTCCCTTCGGTCACCCCGAGGTCGCGGAGCGTCCGGGGCACGTCGAAGCGATCTTCGCCGAGGGTCTGCTCCTGCCACTCGAGCACCCTCAGCAGCGCTCGCCGCGCGCCCGCGAGCTCCCCGGTATCGCGCTGGACGACGGCCAGGTAGCGGCGCAGGCGGTGGGCGGTCGCGCCGTCGCCTTCGCCCCGTGACTCGAGCAGCTCGAGGGACTCGCGGAGCAGCGCTTCCGCCCGCGGGTAGTCCTTCGCCCGCCAGGCGCAGCGTCCGAGGCCGGTTTGGGAGCGGATCGTCTCGGGGTGCGCCGGACCGAGGATGCGCCGCCGCCGCTCGAGGGCCGAGCCGTAGAGAGTGGCCGCCTCGTCCGTCTGTCCGCGCCCGAGGAGCAGGCCAGCGAGATTGTGGACTGCGGTGGCCGTGGCGGGGTGGTCGTCGCCGAAGGCGTCGCGCTGGATGTCGACGATCCGCCGCTGTATGCGCTCCGCCTCCCCCACGGCGCCGCGCAGCTGCAGGACGAGGGCGAGGTTACCGAGGGCGGTGGCGACCCGGGGGTGGCGCGGCCCGAGCTGGGCTTCGAAGATCGCATGGGCGCGCCGCAGGTGGGGCTCGGCCTCCCTCGGCTTGGAAGACGAGTAGAAGAGCGTGCCGAGATTGTTGTGGCTCACGCCCACGGACTCATCTTCGCCGCCGAGGTGGGTCTGGCGCAGCGCCAGGGCCCTTCGGTGGAGCGTCAGGGCTTCGTCGAGGCGTCCTTGGCTCCAGCGCAGGTTGCCGAGGCTGCCGACGGCGTCCGCCAGCTCGAGCGGCCGGGCGTCGCCGCGGGTTTCCGCCGCGGCGAGCACGCGGAGCAGCAGCGGCTCGGCGACGTCCGGCCTGCCGGCCCGCCGCTCGAGGTTCCCGAGGAGACGGGCGGCGCGCACGGTGTCGCGGGCGTCCTCGGGGAGCGCCCGCTCGCGGATCTCGAGGCTTTCGGCGAGCAGCTCCCGGGCCCGGGGGAAAAACCCCAGTCTGAGGTGGGCCTCCCCCAGGGTTTCGAGGACCTGGGCCCGGGCGGTCGGCGGCAGCTCGCTCTGCCCTAAGGACTCTGCGCCTTGGCTCAGCACATCCTCGAGCGTCGCGTTTTGGGGCAAGGACCCGTCCGAGCTCACGGCGTCAAAGAGGTCGAGGATAAAGGCCAGGGTTTCTCGCGAGACCTCGGCGTCGAGTCGACTCTGGGCCTCGGCGCGCTGGGCCCGTCTGAGGGAGGAGGCGGCGAGCAGCACGGCGGCGATGAGCCCGAAGACCGCGAGACCTCCGAGAACCGCGCCGCTCCGGTGCCGGCGGACCCACTTCCGGGACCGGTAGAGGAAGGTCGGCGGCCGCGCCTCGATCGGCCGGTGCGTCAGCACTCGTTCGACTTCGTCGGCGAGCTCTGTGGCGGAACCGTAGCGACGCTCCCGGTCCCGTTCCATGGCCTTGGCGATCACCCAGTCGAGATCGCCGTCCAGCGCCTGCCGGTGCGCCTCCGGCTCGAGGCCGCGGTTCGCCGCGAGGCGATATCGGGTCGCGTCGTCGAGCTCGGCGAGGCGGGCGCTCGGTCGCTTCGGCGGACTCTCGGTGATGTCTCTGAGTAGCTTCGGCAGATCTTCAGCCGAGGTCTCGAACGGACGGACGCCGACCAGCAGCTCGTAGAGCACGACGCCGAGCGAGTAGAGATCGGTGCGCGTATCGAGGTTCTTGGACTCGGAGCGCCGGAGCGCCTCCGGGCTCATGTAGTGGGGCGTGCCGACGAGACGGTGGCCGGTGGCGAACGTGTGGTCGGTCGGCAGCTCCAGGTCGCGGGCGATGCCGAAGTCGATGACTTTGGCCACCGGACCGGTCTCGGACTCCGTGACGAGCAGGTTCGCCGGCTTCAGGTCGCGGTGCAGAATCTGGTTCTGGTGGGCGTGCTGGATACCGCGGCAGATGTCGACGAAGAGGCGGAGTCGATGGGCGATGGAGAGGCCGCGGAGGTCACAGAACTGGGTGATCCGCAGCCCTTCGACCAGCTCCATCACCACGAAAGGGCGTCCGTCCTCCGTCGTGCCGGCTTCGTAGAGTCGCGCGATATTAGGGTGGGTGAGGCGCCCCAAGGCCTGGCGCTCGAGGTCGAAACGCCGCCGGGCTTCGGGGCCCGACGAGCCCTCAGCCATGACTTTGATCGCCACCTGGCGCTCGATCGGCTGGTGCTGGATCGCCCGATAGACCAGGCCCATACCGCCTTCCCCGAGGGGACCGAGCACGGAGTACGGGCCGATCTGTCGGGGCTCGGCGCGCCCGGGGGCCACCCGTCCCCGGGGGGCGGGGCCGGTGCGATCGCGCGGCTCGCCGGGCCGGTCACTCTCTGTGGCGACGCCGCCTTCCTCTCCTTCCTGGGCCCGCGCCCGCGAACTTGCGAGCAGCCGGGCCGCCGGCGGCTCGAGGAATGTCGACGCTTCTTCGGTATCAAGGGCGAGGAGGCCGAGGGCTTCCTCCACCAGCTCCGGGTTGTCACTCACGGATTCGAGGAAAGCGCGCTGCTCGCGGGCCGGCAGGTCCATGGCCCCTTGGAGCAGGCGCCCGATTTCTCGCTCCCGGTCGGCGGCGTCCTTATCCACCGGTGGCCTCCGGGGCGAGGCTCCGGCGCAGCAGGAGTCGGGCGAGCCGCCAGTCGCGGGCGACGGAGGAGCGGGAGACCCCCATCACCTCGGCGACCTCGGTCTCGGTGAGTCCGGCGAAGTAGCGGAGCTCGGCGACCTTGGCGGGCCGGGGGTGGGTGGCGCGCAGGCGGCCGAGGGCTTCATCGACGGCGAGCACCTCGGAAGCCACGGGCTCCACGGCCCCCCAGTCGTCACGGTCGTCGAAGGACTGGCGCCGTTGCGGCGCCGGCCGGCGCCCGGACTGGTATCGGCGGGCGTGCTCGACGAGGATGCGGCGCATCGCCTGGGCGGCGGCGGCGAAGAAGTGGGCCCTATTCTCGACGACGCCGTTGCGCAGGTCCGCGCGGGTCAGTCGCAGATAGGCTTCGTGGACAAGGCCGGTCGGCGGCAAAGAATGGTCGGCGCGCTCGCGGCTCAAGAAGCGGCCGGCGAGTCGCCGCAGCTCGTCGTAGACCAGGCCGATCAGCGGTTCTTCCGCTTCCACTTCGCCGCCGATCCAGCGCTCCAAGAGAAGCGTCACGTCGCCGACGTCGCCGCGCCCTTCGGAGTCCCCGACGGCATCGCGCCCGTCGGATGGGGGCGGCGCGGGCTCGAGTTTGGCCAAGCGCTCTCGGGTTTCTGGGGCGGTCCGCCGGGTCATCAGAAGATCATACTCCAGCGTCGCGACGGCCCATCTCGTTCCTCCGGGGGCGGGGTCGGAAAGTCGTTGACACAAAAAATCGCAACCGAACGCTAGTAGTCGGCAGCCCACTGATGAGTCTTCTCGATGAGGAATTTATGCTGCCGATCACCTGTCCCGGAGCCCTGCGCTGCTCCCGAGCCGTCCGAGTTTTCACGCGGGTCTTGCCGCTTTGGGTCCTCGCTTTCCAGGCCCCCGCTCCGGCATCCGCCGAAGCCATACCGCTGACATCGCCCGACGCCATCGACGCCAGCTTCGTCGGCGCCGAATTCCTGAGCTTCGCTGACCTCGACGGTGACGGTGACCTCGACGCCTTGGCCGGCGGCCTCGGGGAGCTGGCGATCTGGCTGAACGGCGGCGACGGAACAGCGTGGACGAAGCGATCGGTCGACGCGGGCGTCACCGGTCCGATCCACGCGCTGGCCGCCGACGTCGACGGCGACGGCGCCCTGGACCTGGCCGCCGCCGACGCCGGGGCCGCCACCGTGAGCTGGTACCGAAACGCGGCGGGGGACGGCTCCTCGTGGAGCCGGGTTGACGTGACGTCGACCGAGACCGGTGTCGGTTCCGTGGCCGCCGCCGACGTGGACCTCGACGGTGATCTCGACCTGATCACCGCATCGGAAGCGCTCGGCAGGGTGTCGTGGTGGCCCAACGACCCGATGTCCGGGTTCTCCGCGGCGCCGGTGGTGGTCGCCTCATCGTGGCCCGGCGCGCGCGTCGCGGTGCCGGTTGACCTCGACCGCGACGGCGATTTCGACGTGCTCGCCGCCGCCGACGGCGCGGTGCGGTGGTTCGAGAACGCATCGCAGGGAATGTCCTGGACGCCCCACGCCGTCGACGAAGCGGCGGGAACGCCGGCGGCGGCGCTGGCCGTCGACGTCGACGGCGACGGCGCTCTAGACGTCGTCGTCGCGGACCGCGGCGACGATCGAATCTACGGGTACCGCAACGGCGGGGGCGGAGTCTGGACCCGCTCGACGCTCGCCGCCGCCGACGGCGCGGCGTCGCTGGTCGTCGCCGATCTCGACGCCGACGGCGATGCGGACGTGCTCGCCTCAGCCCTCGACGACGATGAGGTCTTCTGGCTCGACCATCCGGCTTCGCCCTGGGTGGACCCGTGGCCAGTGCGCACCGTCGAAGCCGGCGCCGGCGGCGCCCGCCAGGTGGCGGCGTCGGACCTCGACGGCGACGGTGACCTCGACCTCGCCGCAGCCCTGGTCACCGACGGCGAGCTCCGCCGCTACGGCAATCGTTCCCTGCACCGCAGCGTCGTGGCCGAGGACGGCGTGCAGATCGAGCACAACTTCAGCGCCGCGACCTACCTGAAGCTCGTCGACATGGACCGGGACGGCGCCCTCGACGCGGTCTCCGCGTCGCCCAACGCCGACCGGGTCCGCTGGTGGAGCCACCCCGGCGACGCCTCCGAGGACTGGGCCCAAACCGATGTCGGCGCCCTGGACCGGGCCTTCTCGCTCGAGGTCGTCGACATGGACCGGGACGGCGACCCCGACGTGCTCGCCGCCGGCCTCTCCGGGGTCCTCCGCTGGTGGGAGAACACCGCGGCCGACGGCTCCGCGTTCGCCGAGCATACGATCGCCACCGGTCAAGGGATCGCCAGGGTGCACGCCGGCGATCTGGACGGCGACGGCGACCCGGATTTCGCAGCCCTCGACAATTCCGGCGACACCTTGCGCTGGTGGCGCAATGACGACGGCGCGGGCGGATCCTGGAGCGCTTTTGATATCTCCGCGACGATCGACGCCGTCTTCGCCGAGGCGGTGGACCTGGACCACGACGGCGACCTCGACCTGCTGGTCGCGGACCGCGCGGGCGACGCCGTCCGCTGGTTCGAGAACTCCAATGGCGACGGCTCGGCCTGGACCGCGCAGACGGTCGGCTCCATGGCCGATCCGTTCTGGGTAGAGGCCGCAGACGTTAACGGCGACGGCGAGCTCGACGTGGTCGCCTCGTCGGATAGCGCCAGCGGCGGCGCCTATTGGTGGACTCGGAACGAACCGGGCACCTGGGCCCGCCGGACGATCGACGGTTCAACGATCTTCCAGCGCGGTACGGTGCGCGACCTGGACCGAGACGGCGACCTCGACGTCGTGCTGCCGGCGCTTTCTGAGGATCGACTGATCCTCTACGAAAATCTCGCGGGCGACGGCTCCAGCTGGGCCCGCCAGGATCTCGGCACCGGCGACGGACCGGGGGACGTCGAAATCGCCGACCTCAACGGCGACGGCCTGCTCGACCTGGCGGCGACGCTGATCCTCGCCGGCGACATCGCCTACTGGCCGAATGTCGGCGGCGAGCTCGGCTTACCGACGACCCGCATCGGGGAGCCGGTGATCTTCGGCGGCACCGTCGAGCCGCTGTTGACGATTGTCGCCGAGCACCGCGGGGAAGCGGCCGACCTTTCCGCGGCGGTCCGGGAGCTCCGAATCCGGCTCACGGATTTCGAGGGGGCGCCGCTCACGTCCGTCGAGCTCTCCGCTTTGCTGGAACAGCTCCAGCTCTTTCTCGATGATCCCGACGGACCCTCCCCCGGGGCGTGGGATGGGGCTGATTTTGTCCTTCAATCGCTGCCTTTCTTCAACCCCGACGCCGACGGCGTGGTGTCCTTTCCACTCGCCGACGATACTTTCGTCGTTGACCCCGGGGCGTCGCTGACGTTCTTCGTCGTCGGGCAGTGGCGCCCGGACGCCGCCGCCCAAGATCCGAACGGACTCCGGATCGTCCACGGCGCAAGCTTTCCGTCCTCCGCCGAGGTCGTGCTCTCCGAGTTCCCGGTGCGCCTCGAGTTCCGGGCCGACGTCAGTTGCGAAGTGCTGGCGGATGTGGACAGCGACGAGGACACGGTTTTCGACTCGCTGGACAACTGCCCCGGGGACCCCAACGCGGACCAGACCGACGGCGATAGCGACGGCGTCGGTACGGCGTGCGACAACTGCGTCGAGGTGGCGAACGCAGACCAAGGCAACCGCGACGCCGACCCGCTGGGGGACGCCTGTGACAATTGCGTCCTGGTCGACAATCCCGGGCAGGACGATATGGACTCCGACGGCCTGGGCGACGCCTGCGATCCCTGCAACCTCGGGCCGCCGAGCGACGTGATTCCACTCGACCTCGCGATGAATTGGAACGGCCTCGTACACCCCGGAGAGGAGGCCGCCCCGGACGCGCCGACGGGGTTCCGGGCCTTCGGTGAACAGTCCCTCGAAACGGGCCAGGGCCGGCTACCCGCCGCGCTCACCAGCCCGATCACCGGCGTGGGCTACACCTTCGTCTCGGAGCCCGGAGCGCTCGACGCCGTGGTGACCTCGGTCCGGACCTTCGACGAGGCGGTCGACGGCGACGGCGAAGGCGTGCAGCCGGACTGGCTCGACAGCACGATCCAAACCGTCATCGACGGCGACGTGTCGCCGAATAGGACCTTCGGGCCCGAGAGCTCGGTCGGCGTGCTCTACCACTCGAAGAGCGGCTCGATCACGTTTTACATCCGATTCCGCCTGAATTTCAGCGACGGCACCGAGATCCTGGTGCGGCTCGAGAATCCGGGCCACGCGTCCGCCGGCCCCGTCTCGGCCCCCGATGACGGGGTCGCCCTCCAGCACCGGCTCGGGCGCTTCCAAGGCTACGACGGCGTCGACGCCGTAGAGCCCGGGCGGCTCATGAGCCTCTACGAGGCGGTGATCACGGTGCCCGAAGTGCTGGCCGATTTCCAGACGGACCTGGCGGGCAAGACCCTCGAATCGTTGACGATTTCCTTCGGCAACGGCGCCGGCGCGGTCTACGCCGCGACGGTGGACGGGGAGCCCGTGACCTTGCCTTATAACTGGAACGCCATCGTCCACGACGGCGAGAGCCGCGACGCCGATGCGCCGGACGGCTTCCGCACCTTCGAAATCGCCGGTCTGGCCCACGTCAGCAGCGATGACGGTGTTTTGGTGGACCCGGTGGGTGCGTCGAGCGGCCTGCGCTACGAGCTCGTCGACCGGGCGGGGGCCCTCGACACGGTCCACCTGGGTCGCCGGGAGTCCCAGCTCGCCTTCGACGACACGCCGGACGGCGATGAAGCCGGCGTCCAGCCGGACTGGCTCGGCGACCTCGACCAGAGCTCGGTCTACTCGACCGTTGCACCCCAGCAAGAGCTCACCCTCGAGGCGTCCCTCGGTCTCGTGTACCACGCCGAGAGGGCCGGTTCCTTTGACGTCACCCTGCACTTCGCCGACGGCGCCACGTCGCCGCCGATCACCCTCCGCACCGGCGACTGGCGCCTTACTAACGGTGATGCGCCCGCCGCCGCCGGCCCGGGCGTGACCCTCCAAGAGAACCTCGGCGTCTTCTTCGCCCGCGGCGGCTACGACCTCGCCGATCCGGAGGAGCCCCTCTTCGTCCACGAAGCGGTGATCAACGGCCCCGCCGTGCTGCGGGACCTCGACTTCAATTTTTCCGGGCGGACGCTGGTGGGCCTCACCTTCGACAACCGCTCCAACGGTCGCGGCTACGGCATCGACGCCGCGAGCCTGCTCGGCTCCTTCGACCTCGACGGCGACGGCACCGGCGGCGCCTGCGAGCTCTGCGTCGGCGACGACGGCACCGGAGACGGCGACAGCGACGGCCGCTGCGCCGACCTCGACTGCGACGACGCCAACCCCGACGTCCAGGAGCCGAATCCTTGCGGCCTCTGCTCCACCGACCTCAGCTGCGTGCTCTTCGTCGACGGCTTCGAGTCCGGCGACACGTCAGCTTGGACGGCGGCCCTGCCGTAGGGACCGCGATTGGGGGCTTGATGATGACCGGCTGTGCCTTTCAATTCGAATCCGTTGAGGGCGGTCTTGGAGGGATGGGAAGCTCAGGCGGTCGGGAGTCGCGAATCTTTCGACGGTGATCCAGTACGATAGAGAAGAGGTAGCTGGGAGACCCGTCGGCTGCCGCCGGCTGCGACAGGCGGAGTCGTCGTGCTACCAGAGGGTGACGCCGCTTGAGATGATGGCGGGCTCGCTCACTGTCGGACGCGCTCAGTCTGAGTGTGGAGTGGATCAGCTCGTTGGATAGGATTCGCGCGCGCTAGGCGACTTTTGATGGGACTCTATAAGTCCCCGGGCGCTGAAAGTGCATTCGGATAATCATTTGCGGAGAGACGATTGCTATGCGTATCCATTTAGTGGGATCGGTGCCGAACAATGACTACAGCCGTGAAGAAGAAGATATCGAGCGCGGGCTTCGAGACCACCGAGATTTCTTCGAAGCAGCTGCTGAAATCGGGAGGACGTGCGCTGAGCGAGGGCACACCCTGGTCGTTGGAAGCGACTTCAGGCTAACGGTAGATCACCACGCCGTCCTCAAGGGATTGGTTCCCGTTGTCGAGCGCTATCCCGAGCGGACCTTCCATATCGAAGTCTGGCGTCCGAATGACCCCAAGCGGCCTTTTGAAATGCTTAAAGTCGACTATCCAGAAAGCGTCAGGATTGACCACTTCATGTCGTCCCCGGGATTTCCTCTTCAGCATCGACGGAATCCTCACGCAGGAACTGTCAACACCAATCTGTGGACTTTTGCCCACCAGTCGGCGCTTGCAAACGCTGATGTTCTCTTGGCGATGGGCGGCACCACAGGAACTGAACGCTCGGTCCATATGGCGAGGGAACTTGGAGTTCCCGCTCTTCCGGTGAGCACTTTTGGCGGCGGCGCAGCCAGGGCGTATCGATCTTTCGAGACAGAGCTCATGAAACTCCCTGGGGGGCATGCCTTGTCTGCGAATTGGTCGGGTGTCCGGGCATTGGACCTCGTTTCACTCGCCGAGAGGGTTGGGACGCACTCTTACTTCATTAGCTATAGCCACCAACATATTGAATGGTGTGACCTCGTGCACCTTGGCCTCTACACGCGGGGACGCGTCGTCCTACGAGACCGAGACGAGTTGACGATCGGTAGGGACGTGCAGTCCAAGCTGATGAACGCGATCGGCAAGGCAGAGACATTTATCCTCCTATGGTCGAAGGAGGCATCGGAGAGCAAGTGGTGCAGGCGGGAAATTCTCAAGGCTATCGAGCTTAAGAATTCGGGGCTGCCGCCAAGACGAATAGTGATGCTTCGAAGAGACGACACGCCGCCGCCTGACGAACTCCAGGATTTGCTCTGGTTGGAGGCCCGCACTCGATCTGACACCGACTCCGCAGTCAATCGGGTGGTCGCCGAAGAGTCTTTGCACTAGGGGGCGAGAATCCTTCAGATCTCTTCGAGTCCGGCGACGCGTCAGCTTGGACGGCGGCCCTGCCTCAGCGCCCCTGAACCCTCTAAGTTGACTCGGCGGCGCGCCGCCGCCGGTCGGCCCAGAAGCCGGTGATGATGGCCGTCGCCGAGACGATGGTCATCACGGTTCCGGGCACGAAGCGGGCGAAGCCGCCGAGGTCGATGAAAATGAAATAGCCGACGTCCGCCAGACCGCCGACGAGGGCGGCGAGCCAGATCCCCGTCCACGATCCGCGCCAAATGAACGGCGCGCAGGCCACGGTCACGACGCCGAACCACAGGAGATTGAAGCCGTGCTGGTTGATGATGCCGCCGGCGGCGGCGGGGTAGTCCATGGCGATCAGCGCCGGATCGACCCCGTCGGCGATGCCTTGGATGGCGCCGGCGGTGTCTTGGGAGAGGGTCATGACCCCGGCGAGCATGTGCACCAAACCCCAGACGATCCACAGGAGGGCGGAGGTGCGGAGGAGGAGAGTGCGGGTGGAGTCGGCTTGGGGGGAAGTCATCGTGGGGGCTCCTGTCGTCACGGGGTGAGTTTCGAATCGGGGAAAAGATGGAAGAACGAGTCGACCTCTTTGCGACTTCGGGTGACGCTCAGGGGCTCCGCCGGCAGCACTGCAGCGCTATCTAGACGTCGAACTCGGACGGTGTGATCCATCTGTGCCATTGTCCTCAGGCTTATTGTAATCGAAATGATTACAAATATATCCCGTGCGCGACTCCGCCCGAGACGGCCCCCCCCAGAAAAGACGAACCGCGGCGATCGGGCTGGCGCCGTGACACACTCAGACGACGATCCAATAAACAGTGAGGTCTCCTCCATGGGCAAGGGCAACAAGGGGGCGCGGAAGGCTCGGATATCGGCGCCTTCGACCGGACTCCGTCAGAGCTCCGGGAGCTTCTGGAGTTCCCCGCAGTGGCCGCCTTGCCCCGGGGCCTGCACATCACCGAACGCGGCGAATCCGACGAGGTCGTGGGATCCGTCGACCAAGCCACCGCGGAACGAGAGCTTCCGCGAGAACGAGGAGCCCCATGAGCAAGAATCCCGTGGTCCACTTTGAGATCGGCTGCCATGACGGCGGGCAGACCCGTGAGTTTTTCACCCAGCTTTTTGATTGGAAGATCTCGAGCCCAGAAGAAGGCCTAACCATTCCCGCGCCGGGGGGCGTCGGCATCGGAGGCCACCTCGTTGAGCTGGCGCCGGAGTGGGGGAGCTACGTGACGGTCTACGTCGAAGTGGACGATCTCCAGGCCTACCTCGACAAGGCCACCGAGCTCGGAGGCAAGACCTTGGTGCCGCCGGTGGAGATCCCGGGCCAGGGGAGCTTCGCCTGGATCGCGGCGCCGGAAGGCAACATCGTCGGGCTCTGGAAGTCGGTCGGTTCTCCGTAGTCGCTTGGGCGGCGGTTCGGCGGGCTCTTGCCGAGTTTCTCCAGAAACCCTGTCCCCTTTTGCTGTGCGATGCGCGTTCAGGGGTGGAAGCAGCACAACAACAACCGAAGCGCAGACACTCGCTTCGATAGGTTTTAAGGAGACGGCGATGAAACTCGGAGAAGTCCTTCGTAAAGAGCGGGAAAGAAAAAGTTTGAGCCTCGAAGATGTGGCCGAGCGGATGCAGATCAGCGTCGAAGCCCTGCAGGCGTTGGAGGCCGGGGCGAACCACGAGTTCGAGAATGCCGGCGGTCTGCTGCTGCAGTTTAATCAGCTGATCGAAGGCCAGGTCTCGCAGATTTTCTACCCCTGCGGCCTCCCGTTCCAGGAGCTCGACGACTACCCGATCGTCGGCTGATTCCGTCGCACGGTCGCTCCCGGGCCTGTGAGACGACGCTCGCCGGACGGCCGCCCGGGCGGTTAAGCTCAGCGCGAGGTCGGACCCAGCCGTCGACGTCCCGCAGGCGCCGGCGGCTCTTCACTGGCCGGGAGCTCACCATGCACAAGACTGGAATCCTCACCTGGGCCCTCGCCGCCGCGCTGACGGCGTGCGCGGGGGCCGAGCCCGAACCCGCGGCTGACGCGGAGGTCGCGCCGGGGCGGCTGACGGTCCTGCCCGTCTCCGCCGTCGATTGGCAGGCCCTCAATCCGGCCCGCGGCGACCAGAGCCCGCGGGCCGGGACCCTCTGGGGCGACCGACACGGGCCGGTGCCGACCGGCTTCCTCGCCAAATTTGTGGACGGATTCTCGTCGCCGCCCCACATCCACAACGCGACGTACCGCGCCGTGGTCATCGACGGCCTGGTCCACAACGACGACCCGGCGGCCGAAACCCTGTGGATGCCGGCGGGTTCGTTTTGGACCCAGCCGAAGGGCGAGGTCCACATCACGTCGGCCCAGGGGTCGAGCAATATCGCCCTCGTCGAAATCGACGAAGGGCCGTACCTCGTCCGCCCGCCGGACCAGGCCTTTGATAGCGGCGAACGGCCGGTCAATATCGTGCCGTCCAACCTGGTGTGGGTCGCACCGCCCGGCTTCGCCATGGACGACGCCGGCCCGCGCGTGTCCTACCTCTGGGGACGCCTCGACGCGGTGGCCTCGAACGGCACCTTCCTCAAGCTGCCGGCCGGATTCCGCGGCGAGATCCGCAGCGACGCGGAGATCTTCCGTGCGGTGGTGATCCAGGGCCCGGTCCGCCACGCCGGCGCTGACCCGGGGGACCTTCCGCCCGGCAGCTATTTCAGCTCAGAAGGTCCCTTCACCCACGCCGTTTCCACCGAGGCCGAGGCCGTGCTCTATATCCGGACCGTCGGCCAGTACGCCGTGGTGGAGAGTGCCCCTCCGCGTTAGTTAGTTAGAGAAGGCGACGCGAGGCGACGTCGGCGCTCGAGCGCCGGCGTCCTGAGCTCGAGCCGCCGGTCCAAGGCGACCCCGTTCCCGTTCTGTTCCCGTCCCCGTCCCCGGGCTCAATTCACCGAACCCGGTGAGGACCTTACTGGGGCATTCAGTCCGCCCCGACCCTCTGACCGCGCCGGTCCACTCGTCGGTGCGCAGGAGAGCTGGTCGGCCCGATCCGGCGTGCGCCGCGGCGGGCGCGGTGGGCGGCCCTTGATCCGGGCGGATGAGACGCTCGGAGGGCTTTTGGCGCGATGGTGGGTGCGGAATGTTTCAGTCAGAGAATCAACTGGAAGGGATTTTTTCATGCGCCTTGTCTTTGCTTGTTTCGCCTTGACCTGCCTGAGCATCGTTCTCTTCCCGGCGATCGTCGGGGCCACCCTCAACGTCGCCGTCGAAGCCCGCCCGGACCCGGTTCAGCCCGGGGAGTCCATGCGGGTCGCGATCACGGTGACCAACCCGGGGCCGACGAATAGCGGACCGATCACGCTCCAGCTGCCGTACCCCGCGAACCTGTCGTCGGTCGACGAGCTCTACATCTCCGACGGCGGCGGCTGTAGCGGCATCTCCTGCGAGATGCCCGAGACGATCATTTGGACGCTGTCGGCCCTCGGCCCGGGGCAGGGTCGGACGGTGACCTTCGCGCCGACGGCGGCGCCCGGGACCCCCGACGGAGCGACGATTCTTTTTGACGTCGACGCCCTCGAAAACGGCGCCCTCGCGGCGTCCGCCCAGCGGCAGGTGCGGGTGATTGCCGATCGCCTGCTGGAAATCGCCGTCGACGAGAGCCGGGATCCGGCGGTGGCCGGTGGCTCCTTGCTCTACGAGATCACCTACGGCAATAGCAGTGCCGAGACCATGACCGGCACCGAGCTGACCTTCACCGTGCCCGCCGGCACCAGCTTCGCGAGCGCCTCGGACGGCGGCGTGTTTAGCGGCGGCGTCGTGCGCTGGAACCTGGGGACGCTTTCCGGCCGGGAGGGCGGTCGACGGGCAGTGTCGGTGAACGTCGGCGCCGGACAAGTCCCCGGTGCGATCGTCGGCGGGGCGCTGGCGGCGATCGAAGGCCAGGGGGACTTCGCGGCGCACCAGACCCAATTCGTACCGGTGATGCGAATTGAAGCCGCCACCGGCAGCCGGCTGATCGTCAATATGGCCCTCAACCCAGACCCGGCCGTGCCGGGGGAGGCGCTGCGGGCGGCGATCACCGTCACCAACCCGACGGGCTTCTTCCTCAATAACGTCCAGCTCCGGCTGCGCTATCCCAACGGACTGGAGAGCCAGGACGAAGCCCTGATTTCCGACGGCGGGGGGTGTTCAGGGATCAGCTGTGACGACCGCGAAGAGCTGATCTGGAATCTGGGCGACCTGGCGCCGGGCCGCGGCACCACCGTGACCTTCGCGCCGGAGATCGACTCGGTCTCCGGCGGCACGCTGGTCACCTTTCCCATCGCCGTCGACGCCGACGGCCAGTCGCGTCGCCTGATCCGCCAGACGGTCCTGGTGCGCGAATCCCGCATCTTCGACCTCGCCGTCGACGCCGAGCGCAGTCCGGTAGCCGCCAATGGTCGCCTGGTCTACATCCTGACCTACGGCAATCTGTCCTCAGAAACGACCACCGGGACGACCCTGCGAT
This sequence comes from Acidobacteriota bacterium, assembly GCA_038747035.1. Taxonomy (GTDB): domain Bacteria; phylum Acidobacteriota; class Thermoanaerobaculia; order Multivoradales; family J023; genus JAUIJL01. Next base: position 16,228 of record JBCDKB010000056.1, read on the forward strand.
TCCCGCTCCCGGGCGGCACGAGCTTCGTCTCCGCGTCGGGCGGCGGTGGCGCCCTCGGCGGCGCGGTGGTGTGGAACCTCGGCGACCTCCCCGGCCGGCAAGGGGGGCAGCGGCAGGTCGAAGTCCAAGTCGGCGCCATCGCCGCCGGTGCCCACCTCGTGGTCGACCTGGCGACGATCAGCGGGCAGGGGAGCTTCCTCTTCCACGAGACCCGGTCGCGCTCGCTGGCGCGGGTTGAGAACGGCACCCGCCTCGACGTGGCGGTGACCCTCGACCGGGACCCGGTCCTGCCGGACGAGCGCACGAGCCTGGTGGCGACGGTGACCAACCGCAGCGCCACCGACTTCGCCAACAACGTCGTGCTCCGGTGGCGCCACCCCGGCGGATTCCGGTCCGTGGACGACGGGGACACCATTTTCGGTGGCGCCTGTTCAGGCATCTCGTGCGACGACCGGGAAGTGGCGACGTGGAATCTCGGGACGCTGCCCCCGGGCGCAGGCGTCGTGGTCGAGCTGCCGCCGCAGGTCCAGTCGCTGGCCGCCGGCGGTTCGGTGATCACCCATCCGATCCAGGTCGACGCCACGGACCGCTCGCGCACCCGGGCGTCCCACTCGGTGCTGGTGCAGGAGGCCCGAGCCCTCGACCTCTCGGTGGACGCCGACCTCGATCCGGGCGACGGATCGGTGACCTTCGCCGTCACCTACGGCAACCGCAGCGGCGATCCGGTCACCGGCGCCACGCTCATAGTCCCGGTCCCCGCGGGCCTGGTCGCGAGCGGAGTCTCCGACAACGCCGACCTCGAAGACGGCGCCGAGCTGCTCGGCGAGTCCCTGGTGTGGAATCTCGGCACGCTGCCGGCCCGCCGGACCGGGCGACGGCTGGTGCGATTCGATGTCGGGGCGGGCGTCGGCGCCGGCGATCTGGCGCGCGTTTTCGACGCCGAGATCTCCGGCCAGGGTCCATTCTTCCCCGAGGTCACCCGCAGCCGAAACGCCCGACGCATGGGCGCGGTGTCCCGCACCCTCCGCCTGTCGGGGGCGCCGGAGCCGGTGAGTCCGAATGCCCTCCTGACGATGCGGGCCGACCTCGCCAACACCTCGGGGGGCTTCCTCTTCGACCCGGTCCTGCGCATGCGCTTCCCCGCGGCCGTCGGAAGTCTCTCCGACGGCACCCCCGCGGCCGGCGGCGCCTGTCCGGGCATCTCGTGCGACGAGTCCGAGCTGGTGCTCTGGAACCTCGCCGACCTGCCGCCGGGCGGCTCCCTCGACCTGACCTTCGCGCCGACGGTCGAAAGCACGGCGCCGCGCGGTTCGCTCATCCGCTACTGGGGCCGTTTCACCGGCGCCAGCTTCGGCCAAGCCGCCGCCTCCACGGCCGTCCCCGTCGGCGCCGACTTCGACGACGCGGGGCCGCTGCAGGTCATCGGGCTTTTCGTCGATGGCTTTGAGAGCGGCGACACGTCGAAGTGGAGCGCCACCGTGCAGTGAATCTGTCGACCTGAAGACGGATGAGCTCGACCTAACCCGGCGGCGTCGTCAGACCGCGACGTCGCCGGATAGGCTCCTGTGATGGGCTTAAGGCATTTCACCGAAGCCGTCCGGCTCGCCGTGATCGCACTGTGTGCGCTCGGTTTGGGGGCACGATCGGTGCCGGCGGACCCGCCGGACGACGTCTACGGCGATGTCGTGACGTTGGGCCCGTGTGTGTCGATGGAAGACATCGAGGCCCACGCCGGGCGCCTGGTCCGCGTTGAAGGGGCCGTGCTCTCGGGCTTTGAAGCGTCCCTCTTCCTCGAGTGCGGCTCGGAGTGGTGGCTGCGTTTGGCGAGCGGCGGCCAGTTGGGCTCCGGCTATCCGCCGGCGGGCGTGCCGGCGATCCTCGGCGCGAGCTTCGACGAGTTCTCGGAGTGGGCGCGCTCCGGGAGCCTCGCAGATCCCCAGGCCGACCTGCCCTGGGAAATCGCCGAGGCGGTGCCGCCGCTCGAGGGCGTCGAAGATCGACGCTGGCGTCGGCTGAGGCGGGCCGAGTGCGCGCCCTCGGTGGAAGTGATCGGCCGGCTCGACCACCTCCCGGGCCCCGGGTTCATCACGCCCTCTGACCGCGGTTTTGTGTGGCAGTCCTCGGGCTTCGGCCACATGGATCTCTACCCGGTTCAGATGACGGTCGTTGAAGTCTTGAAGGTGAGGCGCTTCGGACGCTGCCCGACGCTGGAGTAAAGCTTTTTTGAACGGCTGAGAAGTAGGGCTCAGAGATTTAGTTGACATAGCCGTTTTGCTATGAAAACCTGGGCTTATTCACTGCTATTTGAGCGGTCCCCCGGGGCGTCGAGCCACGGTTGGCCGTTCCTGATGCCGTCGTCACGCGGGGCGCTCCTTACGGGCGCCTTTGTATCAGCCTGCCCGATCTGGGCCTTTTTTGATCTATGCCACGGAAAGAGAGCACTATGAAGAACTTAACCCTCCTCGCCACGGTGGTGGCGCTGGTCGGGGCGCCGATGGGCGCCTTCGCCGAACCGGCGCCGGCGGCTCCGACCCTGCCGATCCACACCCACGTTGAGCAGCTGGTCCCCATGGCCTGCTTCGCGCAAGGCAGCGACCCGGCGCTCGTCGAGAAGGCCCACGTCGATTTCTGGGAGCACCGCCTGCGCACATCGGTGGATGCGCCGCATCGCCACGGCTCGACGAAATTTACCTTTAGCGACGGCGACCGCTGGACCTCCACCGCCACGGACGGCGGCGGATTGTCCCAAGGCGATCCGATGACGCTCACCTGTTCCATCGTGCCGGACGGAACGAGCATCTTCGGCTACAACGGCGAGCCGACGGCGCCGTCGAATGTGCGCGCTTGGCTCAACGGGATCTACGGCAGTCAGGCCGTCTGGCTGCCGATCTTCGAAGGGGTTTTCGACCGCTGGAGTGAGCTGAACGGCGTCACCTACGTCTACGAGCCCAATGACGACGGCTCGGCGTGGACTTCGACCAATATCGCCGCCGGCCAGCTCGGCGTGCGCGGCGACGTCCGCATCTCGGGGCATTTCATCGACGGCAACTCGAATGTGCTGGCCTACAACTTCTTCCCGAACTTCGGCGATATGGTGCTGGATACGGCGGACAATACCTATAACAACCTGGCCAACAACTCGCTGATCCTGCGCAATATCTTGGCCCACGAGCACGGCCACGGCCTCGGCCTCGCCCACGTCTGCCCGGTCAATCAGACCAAGCTGATGGAGCCGTTCCTGGCGACCGCCTTCGACGGTCCGCAATTCGACGACATCCTGGCGACGAACCGCGGCTACGGCGACGCGCTGGAGTCGAATGACACGCCGGGCTCCGCCTCCAGCGTGGGCTCGATCGCTTTTGGCGGCGGCGTCGCCCTCGACACGGTGAGCGTCGACGACAACTCCGACACCGACGTTTACTCCTTCTCGGTTTCCGGCGCGACCTCGGTGGACGTCAACTTGACGCCGGTGGGCGGCACCTACCTCTCGGGGCCGCAGAATCCGAACGGCAGCTGCACCCCGGGCACGAGCTTTAACGCCGGTGATAACCAGAACCTCCGCCTGGAGGTGCTCGGCACCAACGGCACGACCGTGCTCGCCTCCGCCGACAATACGGGCGCCGGCTCCTCCGAGTCGGTCTCGGGCGTGGCGCTGCCGGGCGCCGGCACCTATTTCGTCGAGGTCGGCGGCCCGAATAACGAAGCCCAGCTCTACGAGCTCGCGATCGACGTCGGCTCCGGCGGCGGCGGCGGCGGCGGCGTCGATACGATCCAATACGCCACCGTGCGCAGCGACGAGCGGGTGCGGACGGTCAACGTGAATGGCTTCACCTCGCCGCGCATCGTCGCCGGCCCGCCGAGCTTCGCCGGCAACCAGGCGTGCACGACCCGGCTGACCAACGTGACCGCTTCGAGCTTCGTCCACCAAATCATCGAGTGGGACTACCTCGACGGCGCCCACGCCAACGAGAACCTGGGCTATATCGCCCTCGAAGACGGCCCGCAGACGCTCGGCTCCCTCGACGCCGACGCCGGCACCGCCAACGTCACCAACGCCTGGACCACCGTCAGCTTCAGCCAGTCCTTCGGCGCCGCGCCGGTGGTGATCACCCAGGTGGCGTCGAATAACGACTCGACGCCGGTGACCACGCGGATCCGCAACGTCACGGCCAATAGCTTCCAGGTGCAGCTCGAGGAGCAGGAGGCCAACAACCAGAGCCACGTCGCCGAGCGCGTCGACTGGATCGCCGTCGAGCTCGGTTCGACCACCTTCGGCGGCGACGAGATGCTGGTCGGCCGCACCGGCAACACGGTCGATGAGGTCTGGGAGACGATCAACTTCGGGCAGAGCGTCACCGGTCCGACCTTCGTCGCCGCCATGCAGACCACCAACGGCGGCGACACGGCGACCCTGCGCCACCGGAACCTCAGCGCCACCAGCGTCGAGGTGCTGGTCCAGGAAGAGCAGTCCGCCAACGCCGAAGTCGGCCATGTGAACGAGGTCGTCGGCTATATCGTGATCGGCGATCCGTGAGTCCGGATTCCTGATCTCGACTCGGTCCTAGGACCGGACAGAAATCCCGCGGCGCGTCGAGGCGCCGCGGGATCTTTCGTTTGGGCTTCCGCTCGCGCTCCGCGGAGGCGGGCGGCGGGGCGAGTCCTGCGATTCGCAGACGCGTCGCCGCGCTTTGTCCAGAGGTCTTCGGGACCTCGTCGCACGGTGACAAGATGCCTGGATATATCCCGGTTTCCGGGAACGCCGCTGCTCGGATCAGTCAACGACTTCACGCAACGCCCCCCGATGTCGACCCCCAGCCCCCCGCACGACCCGCCGCCGTCTCCGAGCGGCTACCGCTTCGAGGACTTCGTCTTCACCCTCGACTCGAAGGAGCTGCGGCGCGGCGCGGAGCCCGTCACCCTCCAGCGTCAGCCGGCGCGGGCCTTGGAGCTCTTGCTCGAGCGCGCGGGGGATGTGGTCACCCGCGAGGAGCTGCGGCGGCACCTCTGGGGGGACGAGCAATTCGTCGACCACGAGCAGGGCATCAACTTCACTATCCGCAAGATCCGGATCGCCCTCGACGACGCGCCGTCCTCGCCGACCTTCATCGAGACCCTGCCGCGCCGGGGCTACCGCTTCCTCGCCCCCGTCGAGGCCGTCCTGCCCGTCGAGCCCGTCGAGCCGGCGGCCGCGACGCCCGGACCGGTCGCGCCTCGTGGAGGCCCCGACCTGACGCCCGTGCGCCCCGGCGCCGGACGTCGCCTCGACCTCGTCGCCGCGGCCGCGCTGATCGCGGGGATTCTCGCCCTCACGGCGGCGCTGGTGCTCGTCCGGGGCCAGGGCCGGACGTCGGCGCACGGTGAGACCGCGGCCCGGGTCGCGGTCGCGGACGGGCCCCTGAAGCTGGCGGTCGCGCCGCTGGCCGCGGACTCCGATCTGGATGACGAGGCCCTGGCGGTGGTCATCGGCGAAGAGCTCACCTCGCACCTCACCCACACCTTCGGCGGCGAGCTGGACGTCATCGGCATGCGCCCGATGCGCGGGGTTGACCTCCACGGCGACATCTGGCGGGACGCGCTGGCGCGGACGGAGGCCACCCACGTGCTGCACGGCACGGTCAGTCCGCTGGAGGACGGCACCCGCATCGCGTTGCGCCTGGTGCGCCGGAGCGACGACGTGGGCCTGTGGGCCCAGACCTACGAGCCGCGCTTCCACGAACGGGCCCGGAACTTCGACGAGTCGGCGTGGCAGATCGCCCAGGCGCTCGGCGTCCAGCTCGATCCGGCGCAGCGGCCGGGGGAAGAAACCCTTCCCCCGGAGGTGCAAGAGGCCTACTCGCGCGCCCTCTACCTGCTATCGACGCGTCGCCCCGAGAACATCCTGGGCGGCGTGTCCCTGCTCCTCAAAGTCTGCGAAGAGGCGCCGAATCTCGCGCGGGCCCATACCGAGCTCGCCAAGGCCTATATGCTGATGACCGGCTACTTCGACGAGGTCCACTGGCACCAGGTCGAACGCGTCGCGCGGCGCGCCGTCGAGCTCGACGACTCGAGCGCCGAGGCCCACCTCGCCCTGGCCACGGCCCTCTTCCGGGGACGCCTCGACTGGCGGGCCGCCGAGGAAAGGTTCGAACGCGCCCTCGAGCTGAGCCCCAAGTGGACGCCCACGCTCACCGAATATGCGCTCTACCTGTCGGCACGGCACCGCCACGACGAGGCCCGGGCCTCCGTGGAAGCCGCGGTCGAGCTCGACCGTTACAGCGTCGGAACCCTCGGTACTCGGGTGCTCGTGCACTACTTTGCCCGTCGCCACGCGGAGGCCGCAGACGCCGCCGACGGGCTCCTGGAACTCTTCCCCACGAACCGCGTCGCCGGGCTCTACGGGCCCCTGGCGCGCCTGGAGCTCGGCGAACGGGAGGCCGCCCTGCGCGGCTTCCGGGATTTCTTGTTCATCTACCGACACGGCGAGCCGCCGGCGGACCTGAATGAGTCCTATCGAATGCTGCTCGAGCAGTGGCAGCACCGGGCCAAAGCCGGCCACGGGTACCACGCCTTCCAAGCCGCGTGGCTGAGCATGCTGGGAGAAGAGGACGAGGCCCTCGAGCAACTGCGGCGCGCCTGCGGCGGCCACGTCGACTGGCTGCTGCCCTTCGTCGACGTCAGCCCGATGTTCGATCCGATCCGCGGGCACCCGGACTACGGATCCCTGGGCGAGTGCCTCCCCCCGGAGGCCGGCGCCCGCGAGTCCTGAGCGCCCTTCGCCGGCCGACTCATGGAGGTTTGCCGGGCTTTGCTCGGTCCGTTGACTGGCGTCTCGGGCCCAGGTCGAGCGCGGGAGCGCGGTCGCTCAGGACGGCTCAGGGGCGGCAAAGGTTGAGGGTCGACGTGTCGCCCTAAGCTTTTTATTGCCCGAGGGATACACACCACGACGGTGAGCCCCGCTGCCTCCTAGCCCCCTCGGTGACGCATCCGGAGGCGGCCGGGGACGCCACAGCCGAGGGATTGACCATGCCTGATTCCACGCCTTTGAGAGTCGCCCCCCGCGCTCTACGGGGCAGCGCCGCGTCGCGCTTCGCGAAGCACTCGATGCGGGCTTTCTCTTTCTGCCTGCTGCTCTTCTGTCCGGCGACCGCCGCCTTCGCCGATGACCCGATGCCCGATCTCTGTCTGGACACGGACATGGGGAGGGACTGCTGGAATGACGACACCGGCATGCCCACGGGCGCCTGCTTCACGGGTTCGAGCCAACACCCCGGGGCGGTGTGCTCCGAGCTGCCCGGACTTTCATCCGCGCCGGGAGAGCTCCAGCGTTTTATTTGGACCGGCATCAGCGGCCGGGGCCCGAACCACCAGCCCCCTGGACCGATGGACGCCTTCAGCGAGGACGAGCTCTGCGCCCTCGCCGGCAACGAAGATCTCGTCGTCATCGAGCGCGGCCACGCCGGCGGCGACCTGGAGCTCCAAGGCTGCGCCGTGCGGCTGCTCAAGGCGCTCAACCCGGATCTCCGGGTGCTGCTCTACTTCCCGGCCGAACGGATCTTGGAGACCGACCCGTGGTGGGCGTCCTTTGATGCCGAGGAAGCCCCCGACCTGAGCTGGCGTCTGGTCTCCCAGTCCCAAAAACACTGGGTCGACACCTCCAATGAGGACTATCGGGAGTGGGCGACCGAGACGGTGGTTTCGCTCATGGACGATGTCGGCGGACAGCCGAGCGGCGAGCGGGTCACCGACCCGCCGTGGGACGGCGTGGCCTTCGACCTCGCCTACGGCTACATGCACATCTCCGACGTGCTCCGCGATGACGTCTCCGGCGTCGATCCCGATACGGTCTTCGAAGGCGTCGCCCAGCTGGTGCGCGAGACCCAAGACGCCCTCGACGCGCTGACCCCGCAGAAGGAGCGGGTGGTGATCTACAACGGGCTCACCGCCCACATGAGCCCGGAGCAGGCCTGCCTGTGGCGGCACACGCGGCCCCTCGCCGGTGACCTCGATAGCGGGGTGCTCTGCGGCGGCCGGCAAGAGAGCGCCCTGCCGCCGCAAACCACCCACGCCACCGGCGTGGTGAACGAGTACTTTTGCTACGAAAAGGACGCCAACACCCCCTACAGCCCGAATCAGAAGCTCCAGGATCCGGACTTCTTGCGGCGGGACCTCGAGGTGCAGAGAGAAGCGGCGGAGGCCGGCTCGTGGGTCATCGCCAATATGCAGTACAACCGCATGACTTACACCGACGATCCCCCCGCCCACAACAACCTCGACGAGGTGGCTTTGGCGCCGAATAGTCGCTATTGCTACGCCAGCTACCTGATGGCGCAGGTCCCGGGCAAGACCACCTTCAAGCGCAGCGGCCGCACCGACGTGCGCAGCATCGGCGAGACCGTGGCGGAAGAGCAGCTCGACCTGGGGCAACCCCTCGGCGAGATGGTCGTGGGCGATCAGTGGGACCCGAGTTGGCCGGCGGCCGCGAGCACAACCGACGATCTGGGAGGCGGACTGCTGAGCCGCAACTTCGAGAACTTCTGGGTGGTCGCCAACCTCGATCCCGTCAACGCCTATGACTTCACGGCGCCGGAGTCCGTCACCCCCGTGGTGATGGTTTATGCCGGCGGCCAGTGGACCGAGACGGCCGGCATGCCATTGGTCGCCGGCGACACGCTCTCGATCGCTTCCCGCGACGCCGTTTTCTTGAAGAAGCCCCAGCCCGCCGGCACCCCGCCCGCCGGCGGCTGCGCGGAGGGCCTGAGCCCGAGCGGCTACACCGGCGGCGCCCTCGGGTGGCTCGGCCGCGAGCGGACCAGCCTCGAGGGCGTGTGTTGCGACCTCGAAACGAGCTGCAGCCAGGGCGGCGTCTGCTACCCGCGGGAGATGATCATCTCCCAGTCCGGGGGCACCGAAGACGCATGCCTCGACACCACCGGTTTCGGCCCCGCCCTTTACACCTGCGACGCGTCCCGCGCAGGCGACGTCATCACCCACCACTTGGACGGTGCCCCGGTCGACTGGTATCGATGCGCCGCCGTGCAGGACGGGGCGACCACCCGATACCGCTTCGAGCCGGTGTCCTTCAATAACAGTGCCCAACCGTCGGCCCAAGGCTGCGTAGGAGGGCAAAACGTCGCCCGCTTCATGGGCACGGGCTTCGGGGAGGATTGGGCCGCGCTTTCCTTCGTCGGACGCTTCGAGAATTGCTGCAATCCCTTGACGGCCTGCAATCAGGGCGAGTGCTACGCGCCGGGCAGCGCGCTGCCGTGGCGCCGGGCCGAGGACCAAGTGTGCAGCAAGTCGGCGACGTGGACCAACCCCCAGGGCACGCCGGTCGCCGCTCCGGGCATCCACACGTGCAGCGCCTCCACCGTCGGCGATCTGATCACCGACAGCGTGACGGGGACCCAGCACTGCTGCTCCGAGGTCGCCCCGGGTCTCTATCGCTTCGAAGACCCGAACCACATCGCCTGCGCCGCGCCGCCCGGCCTGCCGGGGTGCACGGCGCCGCAGAGCCACGACCGGGTGATGGCCACGGCCTTCGGCACCGACTGGACGTCGATCGAAGTCCAGGGGGCGCTCGCCGCCTGCTGCGACCCGTCGCTGACCTGCAACGGCGGCGACGCCTGCTACGCCCCGGGCACCCGGCCCCTGCGCCAGCGCCAGGGCAGCGACGAGCTCTGCGCCGACGTCGGCGCCGGTCCGGCCTTCTACACCTGCGACGCCAGGAACGCCGGCCAGACCCTCGGCTCGTCGCCGGGCCCCGTCTGGTGCTGCCAAGCGTCCGGCACGGGCGGCGACGCCACCTACGCCTTCGTCAGCGGCGCGTGCCCTTGAAGCCCCGCGGGGAATTCCAGACGGAATTCCCGGCATGAGCTGACGCTTCGGCCCGCGGCGAGCCCCAGGCTCGGCGCGGGCCGTCGAGGTTTCGGAAACTGACGTCCTGCGAGGCATGAGCCCTTCTTCCGTCGGCCTGCGCCTGGGAGTTCAGAGGCCATCCCTGTCCCCGCGGACGAGCGGTTTGGCCAGAACTTACCAATCGCAAGCGCCACCTCCGCGTGGCGAGGGGTGGATGATGGACAGTCGACAGCTCAAGACACCGACGGGACTTCACTCGACGAAGTGGCGGGTGTGGCTCGGGACGTGGACGGTGGCGGGTTTGCTGATCGCGGCGTCGGCTCTTGCCGAGCGTCTCCCGGGCGACGCGCCGATTGGAGATTTCGAGCGGACGAAGGACTGGATCGTCGAGGTGGACGGGGTCGATGTGCCAGCTTCTGAGGTTTTCTATTCGGCCTATGAAGTGGCGTGGCTGCTGCAGGTTCCGGAGCACGGTGCGCTCTTGGTGAGCCCGCGCGGCGATTCGGTGCAGCGGGTGGAGGAGCGGGCGGTATCGAAGAGCGCCGGCCTCGACGCGTCGATGGAGACGGTGAGGTCGCACGATCTGGTGGCTGAGCTCCGGAGCTCGCGGGGCGTGATGTCCTTTGATCTGGAAGGCCAGGCTTTCCGGATCAAGCCGGCGCCGCCCGTGCTCGGGCGGCGGAGCTCGGCGGATCTGGACGACCGGCATCCGGCTTTCGAGCAGAAGTCGATGGCCTACCGCAGCCGGGCCTCCGGACGCGCGGCGCCGGTGGAGAAGTCGGCGGCGGATGACTTGATGATCCGCGTCTACTTTGGCTCCTGGTCGCCGGTCTGCGATCGCATCGTGCCCAAGATCATGGCGGTGGAGGAGGCCTGGGGGCACATCCGCTTTGAGTACTACGGCCTGCCGAAACACGTCCCGGACGATCCGCACGCCGTCGACGCGGGCATCACCGGCGTGCCGACGGTGGTGGTTCTTCGCGGCGGGGAGGAAGTTGAGCGCTTGACCGGCCGACAGCTCGATCGGCCGGAGGTGGCCCTCGGCGGGGCCCTCGGGCGCCCCTAGCTCGGCCCCGCGGGCGCCGGGCCGGCGCCGATTCTTC
>JBCDKB010000057.1:0-27032 GCA_038747035.1 Acidobacteriota bacterium
CTCGTCGGTGGGGGCGTCCAATTTCGGCGCCACCGACCCCTATTTCACCTGGCTCGACATGGAGAGCCTGCTCGTCGACAAGCGCGTTTTGAAGACCCGTTCGCTGGCGGCGTCCATGGGCGGTAGCAACGACACCGGCCGGGGCCTCTCGCCCAAGGGTCGGCAGCTGCTCCAGGAAGCCATCGAGCGCAACGGCGCAACGCCGCTCCTCGCGCCGAAGATCGACGAGAGCATCCGCACCCGGGTGAAGCTTTTCCGCGAAGCGTGCGGAGCGATGGGCATCCGCGCCTACGTCAACGTCGGCGGCGGCGTCGCGAGCTTGGGGCACTCGCTGAATGGCGACCTGGTGCCGAGCGGCGTGAGCGAGCTCTTGCCGGTCCGCAACTACCCGGCCCGCGGCGCCATGATGCGCATCGCCGAAGACCGGGTGCCGGTGATCCACCTGCTCAATATCCGCCAGCTGCGCGACCGCTACGGCCTGACGCCGGTGCGTGACCAGCTGCCGCCGCCGGGCACCGGCCGGGTCTTCGGCGAAGTGCGATACGACATGGGCCGGACGCTCCTGGTCACGCTGTCCCTCTTGACCGTGCTGATCGTTCTTTATCTCCTCGACCGGCGCACCCACCGGTTGGGGCAACCCTTGGCTTGAAATTCGGAAGCGACGTCATGAGAGCTTTTGTGTGTTTTTTTGTGAGCCTGTGCCTGATCGTCCCGCCGGGCTGGGCGCAGGAAGAAATCCCGATCTTCGTCTCCGGCAAAGATCGCCCCTACGAGCTGCTGTCCTCCGACCGGCCGCGGGTGGTGACCGTCCGCGGCCCCGGCGAGCTGCGCTTGATCACCCGCGCCCAGTTCCGGCCCGCCGACGAGGAGAATATGGACTACTCGCTGCGCATCCGGGTCGACGGCGGCGTCGAGCAGGAGGTGTCGTACCAAAGCGTCACCCGCTCGCGCACGGCCATGTTCCGCGACGGCACCCTCGGCGCCCCGGGTCAGCTCATGGAGTACCGGATCCAGCTGCGTCGCGGCTACCACAACGTCGACGTGGTGCCGTCCCCCGGTAGCCCGCAGATTTTCTTCCGCTACCTTTTTAAGCCCAAGAAAGCGCGCAAGCGCAAGTGGGTATCGCTGGCGCCGCTCGGCGATCCGAAGCTGATTGAGCTGGTGATTCGCGAAACGCTGGTGACGTATTACCGCAACGAGCCGAACGAGCCTTTCGAGCTCGAGGTGAATGGCCCCACCGAGCTGCGTGTGTTTACCCGGGTCGAAAACACCCCTGAAATGCGCGGTCGTATCCACTACCGCCTGCAGGTGCGGGAGGACGACCGCTTGATCAACACCTTCCAGCTCAGCAGCCGTCGGTCGCAGGTGGCGCTCTATAGCGAAATCGATACGCTGGTGCCGGGGCGGGCGAATGAAATCGTCATCCCGGTCCCCGAAGGTCGCCACCGGATCCAAATTTTGCCGCTCGACCCCAATAAATCGTCTTTGCTCGCGCGCTTCATGCTGCCCGCCGAAGACCTGAAGCTGACGGTGACGCCGTGATGTTCCCCGAGACTCGTTTTCCTTTCGTCCTTGGCCTCGTGACGCTGGTCTTGGCTCCGATGGCGCCGGCCGAGGAGCTCCTGCCCGAAGGCGAGGTTCCGTCGGTGAGGCTGGTCAACGAGGCGGCGGAGGACGGCGCCGTGTCTCCGAGCTACGCCGCGCTGCGGCCCGGCGACTCGGCGTCGTACCTCTTCTGCGGCGAGGGCCAGCTCTCGATCGCCAGCCGCGCGGCCCTCGACGACGGCGCCGGCAAGGCGCGCTATGCCTTTGACCTCGACCTGGACGGCGCGCCCGCCCCCAGGGAAATCTCCCACCGCGCCTACGCCGTTTCGAGTCTGCGCTTCGAAGGTTCCCTGGACCGTGACGGCTTCGAATCCTCGAGCGCCGCGGCGTCACTCCGCCGTCAGCGGGTGGCGGTGGCCCGCGGCTGCCACCGCGCCGAGCTGACGCTCGCCCGGTCGACGGCGCCGGCCGTCGGCGTGCGGGTGACCTTCCGCTCGAAGGACGACACCAAGCGCGCCTTTGGAGCGGCCGGTCTCACCGGCGGTCGCGCCGTGGACGTGCGCGTGTCCAAGAAGACGACGCCGTACCGCGCTGCGGACCTCGGCGAGTCCCTCGAGCTGACGGTCGACGGACCGGCGTGGGTCCGCCTCTTGACGCGTCCGATCGGCGTCGACGAAGCGGCGACTTTCAACGTCGTGGTCGAACGCGACGGCGACCCGTTCCGGTCGATCCGAATCGACAATGCCCCGTCGCGGCGCGCCCGCCTGGTCGGCGAGAAGCACCTGCGCCTCGGCGTCGCCCGCGAGGTCGTGTTCGCCGCCGAATCTGGCCGGTCGACCTACGCCATTTCCGGCGCCGACGGCGCATTGGCCGTGCGCGCCCAGGTGGCGCCGCGCGATCCCGCGAAGCTCATCCCCGGCGAAGTTCGCCCGTCGTGGTCAACGCGGGCGCGGATCTCGAGCTATTACGACAGCAATATCCTGCGCTACTCCGACCGCTTCATCCAGCGCTTCGACAACGGCCAAGACCCGGGCCGCTTCCGCGTCGAGAGCCTGGATGACGTGGTCCACCGCGCCGACCTGGATATCGATCGACGCTTTACCGGCTACGACGGCCAGCCCGCGCGCTTCAGCTTCGGCTTGACCCACCGCGCCTACCAGCGCAACAGCATCAAAGACTGGACCCAAGGTCGCCTGCGTCTGCGCCAAAACCTGCGCGGCGGCCGCAGCCTCGGACTCTTCGCCACCTCCGCGACCGACTTCTACGTCCGCCACATCCGCGACGGCGACCTGCGCGGCACCACCGCCGACCCGTTCCAGGCCTTCGAATTCGAAAAGAGCGAAGTCGGCCTGCGCTTCACCCAAGAATTGGGCGCGTCCTGGCTGCTCTCCCTCGACCTCTCGCAGGCTCGATTCCGGCACTCCGAGAATTTCCGCGAATTCGACAGCGAAGACTCGAAAGCCCGGCTGCGCTTCGACCACCAGCTCACCCGCCGCACCCGCTTTTCCTACGCCGTGGAATACACCGACTCCGACGCCCAAGGCTTCGACGAGCCCGGCGAAACCCGCGCGACTTCAGACGACACGGACCCCACCTACCGTCAAGTCGACCTCATCCTAAGCGCCCGCTTCGAGCTACCCACCGAGCGTCGACAAGTGATCTTCATCCAAGCCGAAGCCGGCGAGCGCGAATACACGACCGACAAGCTCCCGTCCGTCGCGCCCCTGCATTTCAACCGCACCGACGACCTCTTCCGCCTCTTCGCCTCCTGGGACATCCGCCTCACCGACCGCCTCAACCTCACCGTCTTCGGCCAGCTCCGCGACCGGTCCTCCACGATCCCCGACGACCTCGACGTCGGCGACGTCAAGAACTACGACCAGTACGAAGCCGGCGTCCGCCTCACGGCTCGGTTCGACTGAATGTGGAAGGCTTGATTCGTCGGCAAGGAGCCGTCATAGGGAATAAGGTTTAGGCTGGCAAGCATCGGTCGGAATATAAGTAATACCTGGCTAAAAAGAGAATTTACTTAAGATTTGTCCTGGTATGTTGTGTTTTCACTTGCCTTTGATTTAGAATGCGACTTGCTTGGCAAGGATTAACTTGTCCAGCCTTTTTCTGACGCGGATAAAGCAGAGAGAGTCTTGGCGTTCCTGTGGTTCCGCGCGAGACCTAGATGGAGGGTCTTTTTGTGTTCAAGATGTGGATGGCATTGGTGATTCTTTTCGCGACCCCTTTGTTCGCAAACGAGGCGGGGACTTCGATCGAGGCTCACGTGGTGGGCTATGTAGAGGTTCCCTTCAACTTGAAGATGGGCGACCACTACGATCACCGCGAGTTGACAAGGCCACTACAGGCCACGCCGCCTGCGGCGGTGGCGTCTAGACCTCCCTCACCTCATATCGTCCCAATTCCCGCGCCGACGGCTCAGGAAGTCCCGTTGAAGATGCTGGAATCGTCATGGGATGTCACATCATCGTCGTCACAGATTCCGGCCAACGCCGATCTCGCCGTGGGGCCTGCTCATGTGGTGGCTGTGGCCAGTACCGGCGTCTTCGTCTACAACAGCCAAGATGGAAGCGCAATCTCAGGTACGAGTCTGGCTAGCTTCTTTTCGGCCCTGAGTCCGGGGGGATCGGTGGAAGAGCCGTCGGTTCTCTATGACGACTTTCGAGATCGGTATGTTGTGATCGCCGGTGAGGTGGATCCGGCGGCGCCAAATTCAGCCCTCCTTGTCGCTGTCTCGGCGACGAATGACCCCGGGAGCTCTTGGCAACAAGTTAGGGTTCCCACTCTGTTAGCGAATTTTGACCCTGACGGTCCAGGTCCACTACCCGCTTCGCCCCACTACGCAACAGTGCCGCGAATAGGAATGGAGGCGTCGCAGATATACGTGTCCTTCCTGATGGCCTCAACTCAGGGTGGGAGAGGCGGCACAGCAGTTTGGAATCTATGGAAAGACCCGCTCTACGGGGGTGGGAATGTGACGATTCAGGCCGGGATTAGACCCTTCAGTGCCGGAAATGACTACGACAATGAAGTCGCGCTTAGGCCGGTTCGCTTCTACGGGAATATTGTCGACGACGTTATCGATAGGGGCGTTTTTCTTGCAGGGTATGACGGGATGAGCGTCGATGGCGTTCCGACTCTTCAGATTTTCTGGCTGACGACGGTCGGGCCGAGTGTCACGAAGTTCGTCGTCTCGTTGCCGGGAGTAGACAGCCTTGTTGGTGGAGTCGATTTGCCGGATGTACCCCAGCGGGATTCCCCGGTTGCGGTTTCTTCAGGGAGACGCAGCATTTACAGCGCCGTATGGCAGGACGGCGAACTCTGGCTAGTGACCACGGTGGTGCCTCCAACAGGGGCCGACGCAGGTGAGGTTACGGCGTACTGGGTCGAGCTACAGGTCCCGAGTCCAACATTCGTCGCGCTTCAAGACCAGGGGCAGATCTCTGGAGACGCTTTGGTCCCCGAGGCCCATACGTTTTTCCCGAGCCTTGACATCAGCCCTGACGGGCTAGTTGCCATTGGGTATTCGATCTCTGCTCCCAATCTCGAGTTGAGTAGCGTACTCTCTTTTGTCGGGCCGAATTGTGATTCCGCTCAAGTCGTCCTTGCACCGATCTTTCTCCGGAGAGGTACCGCAGTCTGGCCAACCCAAACCTGGGGCACATACTCCGGCACAGCGTGGGATGATGGCCTGTGCTTTTGGCATCACAATAGCCATCCGATTGGCGGCGCGATGCCCACTTGGCGATCGTCGGTTGGCAAGTTCTGTCTGGATCCTGGGACTATTTTTGAAGATGGCTTCGAAGCTGGCGATGTGAGTCAGTGGTGTTCGTCGACTGGTGGCTAGAATTAGCACCTTTCGAAACGAACGGCGTCGGCCCGCCATTCGTAGGATTGGTTTAGCGCGATGCTGCTAAGCCGAGGCAGACTACCCGATATGTCAGTGCCGCCACGCCTAGGATTTCTAGGATTCTTGGGTATGGAGTGTCGGGTAGGAAGTGCCGCCTTAGTAAGTTCAAGACAAACCAGGGAGATGTGATGAAGTTTCAGCTAGCCTTGGTCGCCGTTCTAGTGCTTTCGTCGTCGGTGTGTGTCCGAGCCGATCAGCCTCAGGTGACGGCACACAACCCGCGGTATATGGACTCTGATGGTTGGACAGTCGGCCACCAGAAGAAGGGGGCTGGCTACATCAATTCCTTTTCCCTGTTGAGTTTTATCGTTGGGCACGATCCAAATCTTGCACCATCTTCAGAGCTGGCGACTATTTTGCGGAAGCGTCCTTTTCCTGAAGATGGAAAGATCGAGGGTCAAGGAGCCTTCTCTTGCAAGTTGGAGACAGGAGTCATTTCCTATCGAGGAAGAGAGCAGGACTTTAGGCTCGAACTGTCTTCCACTCGGCATCTCGACAGGATCGTCGCCACGCACAGAATCGCCGCGTGCTGGAGTGCGTCTCTAGAGAAACCGGTGCAACGAGATGTGCTGGTGGTTTTGGTTGAGCTTGAGCGCAAGCGAGACAGTAGGATCGTGTTTTTCGCCGCGGAGCCCTCGAAGCCCGGTTTTTGGCACATGGGTCGGATCTGGCCTTTCGGCGATGGACTACGGTTCAACAGTCTCTTCGACCAGAGTCGGTGGGGTCTCTTTCAAGAGCAGGGCCAAATTTCGCTGCTCTTGCCGTTCGAAAATAAAGCTCTGGCGTATGAGCTTCACTTCGGTGAAGACGTATCCTACGAAGATCGATTGACGGTCCATGTTTTTCCAATCTCTGAGACGCTTCGGGATCTCGACCCTGCGGATCGGTCTTACGGGGCGCCGACCCCTTGAGTTCGGTGAGCGGCCTACTTCTGGAGAGGCAGGAGTCCGGGTTGACTACCTACTAATAGGTAGATAAGATGTGCTCGTCGGCGGGCGACGGTGTCCGCCCCAGGCTTCTTCGGTAGTTCCCGAGACGGGTCAGCCTCGCGAAGGGCGGACCGATACGTCGGTCGGCAGGGCTCGATGAGCCCTCTTTTGGACCTCCGGAAACTACCAACTAGTAGATAGATTCACTCGACTACTTACGATCTCCAAGAAAGGACGAGCAACCATGTCAGAGAAGAATGCGACCGCGTTGATCATCGGGGGTTCCACCGGAATGGGCAAAGCCACGGCCAAGCGCTTGCTGGAGCGCGGCGTCGGGGTGCATTTGGTGGCGCGAAATGAGGAAAAGTTGGCGGCGGCGAAGCGGGAGCTCGAGGCTTTGGGCTCGGTGGAGACGTCGAGCGTCGACCTCTATGACGAGGCGGCGACGGAGGCGTTCATCGCCGAGATCAAGGCGTCGGACGCGTCGATTCGCTACCTCGTGAACGCCGCGGGCTATTTCTCGCCGGCGCCGTTTGTCGACCACACCAAGGCGGACTACGACCGCTACCATGACCTCAACCGCTCGACGTTCTTCATCACCCAGGCCGTGGTCGGCAAGATGAAGGAGAACGGCGGCGGTTCGATCGTGAATATCGGCTCGATGTGGGCGAAGCAGGCCATCGCCGCGACGCCGTCGTCGGCGTATTCGATGGCCAAGGCGGGGCTGCACGCGCTGACCCAGCACCTGGCGATGGAGCTCGCCGGCGACGGCATTCGGGTCAACGCGGTGTCGCCCGCGGTGGTGATGACGCCGATTTACGGCGCGTTTATCGAGCCGTCGGAGATTGAGACGACGCTCCAGGGCTTTAACGAATTCCACCCGATCGGCCGCATCGGCCAGGCGGACGACGTGGCGGCGACGGTCGATCATCTGCTCTCGGACGACGCCGGCTGGGTCACCGGCGCGGTGTGGGATGTCGACGGCGGCGTGATGGCGGGGCGGAACTGAGGATCCGAGTCAGATCTTGAGCTGCGAATCCCCGACGCGTGCGGGCCGGTCCAGCAGGACCGGCTCGTCTAGAGTGTCCGGGTTCTCATCTTCTAGACCTACTGCTGGACGAGCGCGTCCCAGGCTGAGGTGTCGCCGGACTCGAAGCCGTCGTTGAAAATTGCGCCGTCGACCACCAAGACCTGATTGAAAACCAGTTGGGGTTGGTAGTGAACGAGGCGTTACCGGAGGTGATCCGGAGGTGGTCGGGACCGACGGAGGAGCCGAAGACCTGGCAGCGGGCGAAGCCGTTGTTGGCGTTATTGAACTCTAGGACCACGTCGCAATTGGTCGTGAGGCCGGCGTAGGTCGCTCGGGTGGTGTAGTCGTCCGCCGTGCCTTGGGTCTCGTCGACGCCGCTCATACCGAGCCGGAGCATGGCCACGTCGGGTCGTACAAGATTGTTGAATCGGGGCGGGACTTCTCTGCGGAAGTAACATACGTTGTCCCTCGACGTACTAGAGGCGTCGACTTTTTTGCCGCCGCCTTTTTCGCACCCCCTGCCCTTGGGCGGTCGGCCCACCTGAGGATCCGATATGCCGTCTCTGAATCGCCCGTGGGGCTCACTCGCCCCGTGGTTACTCGTCGCCTTTCTGATTCCCCTGGCCGGTTGTGGCGACATGGAGTCCTTCAAGGGCTTCGGGAAAGACAAAAAAGAAGAGAAGAAGGAGAAGAAGGAGGACCTGGTCCCCGTCGAGGTGCAGGCCCTGGAGCTGGGCGCCATTGAAGCGGTCCTCCGTTTCTCCACGAACCTCGAAGCCGAAAGCGAAGTCCAGGTCTTCTCCCAAGCCGCTCGGCAGGTGACCGAGCTGCTGGTTGAAGAAGGCGACCGGGTGCGCGAGGGCCAAGTGCTCCTGCGTCTGCAAAACGAAGAGCAGCAGAGCTCGCTGGCCCGCACGGATTCCCAGCTCGCCAAAGCCAAGCGCGAGTACGAGCGGCAGAAGAGCCTCTTCGCGCAGGAGTTGATCTCCGAGCAGGCGATGAATGACGCCACCTATGAAGTCGAGCAGCTCGAGCTAGCGCTTGAAGACGCGCGGCGTGAGTTGTCGTATACCGAAGTCCGGGCTCCGATCCGCGGCACGGTGACATCGCGCTTGGTGAACCTCGGCGATACGGTGACGGTGAACCAGCACCTCTTTGACCTCGTGGACTTCGACACGATCGTCGCCCGGGTCTTCGTGCCGGAGAAAGATCTTCCGCGGCTCGGCCTCGACCAGACCGCTCGACTTTTCTCCCAGGCCATCGACGGAGCCCGTCAGGGCGAGGTGATCCGCATCTCACCGATCGTCGATCCGCGCAGCGGCACGGTCAAAGTCACCGTCGGCATCCCGCGCAACCAGGGGCTTCGACCCGGCCAGTACGTGGAAGTCGAGCTGGTGGTCGCCACCCGTGACGACGCCCTGCTGATGCCGAAGCGGGCGCTGATTTTTGACGACACCCAGGTCTTCGTTTATCGGCTGGATGACGAGATGCGGGTGGAACGCCTCGAGATTTCGCCGGAGCTTGAAGATCGGCAGCACGTGGTGCCGAGCGCCGGTATCGTGAGTGCCGGCGATCGAATCGTGGTCGCCGGACAGGCGGGCCTTAAGGACGGGAGCAAGGTGCGTCTGGCGGAGACCGACCGCGACGTGGGTTTGGCGGAGCCGGCCCTGTGAGCGAAGGCGATCCGAACGCAGACCAGGCCGAAGACGAGGCGCACGGCGTCGCCCCGGAGGACGCGGACGCTTCTGAAGTCACGGACGACGAGGTCGACGCTTCGGAATCTCGCGAAATCACGGAACCTGACGAAGTGGAATCGGGCGGGGCCAGCTCAGACGGCGCTGAGTCTGGAGAGGACGTTTCTTCAGAAGAGGGATCTGCGTCTGACGAAGCCGCGGCGCCTGAGGGAGCCTCGGCTTCGGAGCACGATCCGGAAGGCGCGAACCTGACCCCGACCAAACACGGCCTGTCGAGCTTTAGCACCAGCCGGCCGGTGGCCGTCTTGATGGTGTTCATCGCCGCCGTGGTCTTCGGATTTTTCTCCTACTCGCGCCTGCCGGTCACCCTCATGCCGGAGCTGTCGTACCCGACGCTCACCGTGCGCACGGAGTACCCCGGAGCGGCGCCGGAAGAGGTCGAAAACGACATCTCCCGGCCGATTGAAGACGCCCTCGGCGTGGTCGGTGGCTTGACGCGCATCGCGTCGATTTCCCGCGCCGGCGTCTCTGACGTGGTGCTCGAATTCTCGTGGTCGACGGATATGTCCGACGCCCTCCAGGACACGCTCGAGAAGCTCGACCTCGTGTTCTTGCCCCAGGAGGCGGAGCGGCCGCTGATCCTGCGCTTCGACCCGTCCCTCGACCCCGTGATGGAGCTCTCGCTCTCCGGGGAAGGTGAGCGATTCGAAGGTGAAGACGGCCTGCGTCGGCTGCGGCGTCTTGCTGAGCTACAGGTCAAACGCGCCCTCGAGCCCATCCAGGGAGTGGCGGCGGTGCGCATCCGCGGCGGGCTCGAAGAAGAGATCCACGTGCTGGTGGACGAAGAGCAGCTGCGCCGGTCCGGGCTTTCGGTGCAGCGGGTGATCGACCGCCTGCGGCAAGAGAACGTCAACGTCGCCGGCGGCACCATCAAAGAAGGTCGCATCGAGTACATGGTCCGCACCGTCAACGAATTCGACAGCCTGCAACAGATGCGGGACCTGGTCATCGCCCGGGTCGCCGGCCGCGACGTGCGGCTCTCCGACCTGGCGACGGTGAAGATCGGCCACCGGGAGCGGGAGATCATGACCCGCGCCGCCGGCGACGAGAGCGTCCAGCTGGACATCTACAAGGAAGCCGACGCCAATATGGTGTCGATGGCGGCGCGAGTGCGCGCGTCCCTCGGCGACTTCAAGGTCTCCGACCTGGAAGCTGGGGCCAAGAAGAAAAAGAAGCGCTTCGGGCAAAGGGGCCGAGAGTCGATCGGTCTCCGCGAGACCCTCTACAAAGCCGAAGGCGCCTTGATCGACGTCGTGGCGGACCGCTCGATCTTCATCGAGTCCTCGATCAACGAAGTCCGCTCGACGGCGGTGAGCGGCGGCCTGCTGGCGGTCGTGGTGCTCTTCCTCTTCCTGCGCAACCTGCGCTCGACCTTGATCGTGGCGGTGTCGATCCCGATTTCGCTGATGGTCACCTTCGCGCCGCTCAATCTGCTCGACGTGTCGCTCAACATCATGTCCTTGGGCGGACTCGCCCTCGGCATCGGCATGCTGGTGGACTCGTCGATCGTGGTGCTTGAGTCGATCTTCCGCTGCCGGGAAGAGGGCGACTCGCTGATGCGCGCCGCCGTGCGCGGTACCTCGGAAGTGCGCGGCGCCGTGGTCGCGTCGACCCTGACCTCGATCGCGGTCTTTTTTCCGATGATCTTCGTCGAAGGCGTAGCCGGCCAGGCCTTCGGCGACCTCGGGCTGGCGGTGGTGATTTCGCTGATCGCGTCGGTGGTGGTGGCGGTGGTCTTCATCCCGATGCTCGCCAGTCGCGGCGGCCTGCCGACCGGTGACGGTCCGACGGCGGGGCGCCTCACCGGCGACGGTCCGCGGGAGCTCCTCGGCCGCGACCTCGGTCGTTTGCGCGGCTGGTGGCGGGAGTCCGCTGCGCTGCGCTGGTTGCCGGCTCTCTTCGCCGGCCTCTACCTGCTCGTGCGCTTCCTGATCCACGCGGTCTTCGCGATCGTGGCGGCGATTCTCTTGGGGGTGCTCTTCCTGCTCGCCCGGCTGGTGAAGATCCTCGGCGCGGCGCTGGCGAAGGTCGGCGGCCTGATCGGTAAACCGCTGCTGGCGGCGGCCGGCGCCGTGCTCGACGGCGCCCAGGCCCGCTACCCGGGCCTCTTGCGTTGGGCCCTGCGCCACGCCGGAACCGTCATCGTGTTGACCTTGGGGCTCTTCGTGGTGGTGGCGTATTTGGGACTCACGCTCGAAAGCGAGCTGCTGCCGGAGGTCCACCAGGGGGAGCTCACTTTCGAGCTCGCCTTGCCCGTGGGCACGCCGCTCGAAGAGACCAACGCCCTGCTCGAGCCGGTGGAGCGGCGGATTCTGGCCGAAGAAGCGGAGATCGAGCGCCTGCTGGTGACCGTCGGCTACGACGCCGCCAACTCCCAGCGCAGCGACGAGGGGGAACATACGGCGCGCTTCAAGGTCCTGCTCGAGAGCTCCGATCCACGCCTGGAAGAGCGCGTCATCGAGCGCCTCCGGGAGCGCTTCAGCCAGATCCCCGACTTGGAGGCGCGCGTCACCCGGCCGGTGCTCTTTAGCTTCCGGACCCCCGTCGAGGTCGAGATCCACGGCGATAATCTCGATCGACTCCAGGACTGGTCACAGCGCGTGAGCGGCTCCATGGCGTCGATCCCTGAGCTCGCCGACCTCGAAGCGACGCTGCGGCCCGGCGCCCCGGAGATGCAGATTGTTTATGACCGGGACCGGCTGGCGCGCTTCGACCTCGACATCCAGCAGGTGGCGACCCTGGTCCGCGACGCCGTCAAGGGCTTCGAAGCGACGCGCTACAACCTCACGGACCGCCGCATTCCGATCATCGTGCGCTTTGACGAAGACGACCGCGCGTCGGTGGAGGACGTCCGGCGCATCGAAGTGAACCCGGGGGCGGAGCGCTCGATTCCGCTCTCGGCCGTCGCCGCCGTCGAGCTCGGGGAGGGGCCGAGCGAGGTCCGTCGCATCGATAATCGACGGGTGGCGCTGGTGCGGGCGAACCTCGCCGACGGCTCCCTGGGCGCCGCCGTCGGCAGCATCGAGTCCGAGCTCGACGAATTGCCGTGGCCGTCGGACATGACGTTCTACCTCACCGGCCAAAATCAGGAGTGGGAGCGCAGCCGCGGCAGCCTGTTCTTGGCGCTCGGCCTGTCGATCTTCCTGGTCTACGTGATTATGGCGGCGCAATTCGAATCGCTCGTGCATCCGCTAGTGATCATGTTCACGATCCCGCTGGCGTTCCTCGGCACCTTCGCCGGGCTCCACGCCATGGGCATCAGCCTGTCGATCGTCGTCTTCCTCGGCATGATCATGCTGGCGGGGATCGTGGTGAATAACGCCATCGTGCTGGTCGACTACACGAATCGACTGCGCGACCGCGGCCTCCAGCTCGAAGAAGCCGTGGTCGCCGCCGGGCGCGTTCGCCTGCGGCCGATTCTGATGACCACCGCGACCACGGTCCTGGGACTGACGCCGATGGCCCTCGGCCTCGGCGACGGCGCTGAGATCCGTCGCCCGATGGCGATTGCGGTGATCAGCGGCCTCGTCGTGTCCACCGTCCTGACGCTGGTGATCATTCCGACCGTTTACACCCTGCTCGATCGACTGCAAATTGCACTCATCGGCGACCGTCGCCGTCGCGAAGACACAGCCGTGGAGCTCGAAGGCTCCGCCGTCTTATCCTAAGGACCACCCCGATGAAAGCGCGTTTCGAGTCGGTTCTGCCCCGCTTTTCCTTGGATCGTCGGATTACGGTCCTGGTGCTCCTGGCGACGGTCTTGGTGGTCGGCACCATCGCCACCCTCGGCCTGCCGCTCGAGTTGATTCCGCGGGGCTTCGAGGCCCCGAACCTGCTCGTGCGCGGTTTTTGGTCGAATGCGCCGGCCCAGGAGATGCTCGATCAGATCGCCCTGCCGCTGGAGGAGGAGCTGGCGACGGTCGGTGGCGTGGAGAATATGTTCACCTTCGCCACCAACGGCTTTACCCGCATCATCCTCTCGTTTAAGAGCGGCACCGATATGGACGTCGCCTACCGGGAGGTCCGGGATCGCCTCGAGAGGGCCCGGACGCGCATGCCGGATGATGCGGATCGCGTGGAGATCCGCAAAGCCGACGAGACGGCGATCCCGGTCTTTGCCTTCGGCATCGCCGTCGACCCGGAGCTGACCGACAGCTACAACCTGATCCGCAACGAGATCATCATGCCGATCAACCGGGTGGACGGGGTCGCCGGCATCTCGGTGCAGGGGCTGGTTGAGAAAGAGGTCCTGATCGAGCTGGACCGGGAACGGACCGAAGCGGCGGGTTTGAATATTTTCGAGCTGGGTCTGGAGCTGGCGGACGACAATTTCACGATGGCGAGTGGCCACGTGGAGAGCGGCGGCAAGAAGCTGCTCCTGCGTTCGGTCGCGAAGTACCCGAACCTCGACGCCCTGCGCCAACGCAAGCTCGACCGCAACGTGCGCCTCGCCGACGTCGCCACGGTGCGCTACGCCGAGCCGGAAACGCGCTTCCGAGCCCGTGCTAACTCCAAGCCGGCCTATTTTGCGGTGGTGGTCAAAGAGAGCGAAGCGAACGCCCTCGAAGTGTCGGAACGGATTGCGGCGGCGGTCGAGAAGATGCAGGAGAATCCGCGTCTTGGGCTGTTGGACATCGACGTTTTTTTCAATCAGGGCAAGACCATCCTCGAGTCCTTGGACACCCTGCTCGACTCCGGGCGGATCGGAGCGGCCTTCGCCGCGCTGGTGCTGTTCTTTTTCCTGCGGCGCTTCCGACTCACGCTGATCGTCGCATTGTCGATCCCGCTGTCGATCTTCATGGGTCTCGCCGCCATGTATTTCTTCGGCGAGACCTTGAACATCATCACGCTCCTGGCCTTGATGATCTCCGTCGGCTTGCTCGTCGACAACTCGGTGGTCGTGGCGGAGAATATTTTCAGGCATTACCAAACCGGCTGCGGTCGCCGGCTGGCCTGCATCCGCGGCGCCGGCGAAATTTCCCTCGCCGTGGTCATGGCGACGCTCACCACCATGGTGGTGTTCTTGCCGGTGTCCCTGGTCGAAGGGGTCGGGCAGTTCTTCCTGCTGCGTCTGTCCATTCCGATCACGGTGTCGCTGCTGGCGTCACTTTTGGTGGCGTTGGTCTTCGTACCGCTTTCGGTGTACTTCACCCTCGGCCGATCCGGGACCCGGAGCCAGGCCCTGGGCGAGAGGGCCCGGTCGGCGCTAGCGACGCTCTATGAGGCATCGTTCGGGCGGGTTAATCGCGGCTACAACGCCATTCTGGCCTTCTTCCTGCGCCGTCGACTCGACCTGGTGATGGCGGTGGCGGCGGTGGTGACCCTCACCGTCGCGTGGCCGGGGCAGCGGGTCGAAAGCGGCGTCGTGCAGGAGGAGGAGCGGGGTGGCTTCGACGTGGACGTCCAGCTGCCGCCGTCGACCACTTTGGAAGAGGCCGAAGCTCACTTCGACCGGGTGGAGAAAATCCTCGAGGCGAAAAAAGGCGAGTGGGACCTGATGACTTACCTGATCGTGCACACGCGATCCAGCGGCGAGGTGCAGGGTTGGTTCAATACGCCGCGCAATAACGACGTGTCCACCCGCGATCTGGTGGAGGAGCTGGTGGCGCTGATGCCGGAGCGCGCCGGTACGGAGATCTACACCGGACTCGGTAGCGACGACGCCAACGAAATGAAGAACCTGCAGGTCTTCCGGATGGTGGGCGATGATCCCCGGCAGCTCGAGGCCCTGGCGGCCGACCTCGAGGAGGTGCTCGGCAAGGTCGAAGGGGTGATCGGCGTCAAGCGGGCGGCGGACGAGGTCGCCGAAGAGATGGCGATCCGGCTCGACCGCGAGCGGGTCCAGCGCTTGGGCATCAATCCCCAGGCCGTCGCCGGCGTTATCCGCAACTCGATCGGCGGCCGCGCGCTGCCCAAGTTCTATCGCGACGGCCGCGAGATCCCGGTGCGCGTGCGCTACCGGGAAGAGGATCGCGAGAGCCTGTCCCAGCTGTGGGATTTCCGCGTGCCGACCTCGTCGGGCGACGTCGTGTCGGTGGGCGCGGTCACCAGCGCCGAGCGGCTGGCCGGCGCGGATCGCATCTGGAGGACGAATAAGCAGGTCACCCGTTCGATCATCCTCGAGCTGCGCGACGGTGAAGAGAAAGAAACCCGCAAGCGGCTCAACGCTTTGGTGGCGCAGATCGATCTGCCGGAGGGCGTGAAGTTCGGCAGTCCCCGGCGCGGCGGCGGCGCCGTCGACGATGTGCAGCAGATGCTCTTCGCCGCCATGCTCTCCGTGGTCTTCATCTACCTGCTGATGGGTTTTCTCTTCGAGAGCTTTATTTTGCCCCTGTCTATCGTCACGACCATTCCGCTGGCGGCGATCGGCGTGGTGTGGGGACACTTCCTGTCCGGGGTCGATATCGACTCCCTGGGCTGGGTCGGCGCCGTGCTGCTGATCGGCGTGGTGGTCAATAACGGCATCGTGCTGGTGGACGCGGTGAACCGCCTGCGGGCGGAAGGCATGGAACGCACCGAGGCCCTGCTAGCGTCGGCGGACCGTCGCTTCCGGCCGATCATGATGACCGCGCTCACCACCATCTGCGGCATGGTGCCGCTGCTGCTCGGCCAGACGTCGTCGATCGGCCTGTCGTACCAGAGCTTCGGCGTGACCCTGATCGGCGGCATGACGGTGGCGACGCTGCTAACGCTGCTCGTGGTGCCGGTGGCCTACACCTTCTTCGACGACCTGCGCCTCAAGCTGGAAGAGCTGATGCGCGGCGTCTTCGGAGGACGGCGGGGCGAAGACTCACGGGTCGATACCGGGATCGACACCGGCCTCGATGCGACCGACGCCCCCGACCCCGCCATCGCCGGCGGCTGAAGCCTCTTCCGCGGTGCTGCCGGTCACCCGATGCGCCAGCAGGCGCCGGGTGGCGGCGTGGCGGGGCGCCCCGAAGACCTCGACGGGGGTGCCGGCCTCGACGATGCGGCCGTCGGCCATGACGGCGATCCGCGTGCAGAGCGCTTCGAGCACGTTCGGATCGTGGCTGATCCAGAGCAGCGTCAAGCGCCGCCGTCGCCGCACCGACGCGACGAGGCGGAGCAGCGACGCTTCGGTTTCCGAGTCGAGCGCCGAGGTCGGCTCGTCGGCCACGAGCAGCGACGGGTCGCCGGCGAGGGCGACGGCAAGAAGCGCCCGCTGCTGCTGACCGCCGCTCAGCTGGTGGGGTCGAGCGTCGAGGTGGCCGGCTTCGAGCTCGAGCTCTTCGAAGAGCTCCCGCGCCCGGGCTCGACGACCGGCGCGGCCGAGGGCGGTGTGGGTGCGCAGCACATCGAGCAGCTGGCCGCCGACGCTGCGCAGCGGGTGGAGCGCCTGGGACGGCTGCTGGAAGACGAAGCCGACGTCTCGGCCGAGCAGCGAACGGCGCTTGGCGTCCTTGTCGTCGATGCGCTCGCCGTCGAAGTAGACCTCGCCCGTGGCTTCGCCGGCCGGGGGCAGCAGCCGGAAGGCGCCGAAGGCGAGGCTGCTCTTGCCGCAACCCGAGGCGCCGAAAAGCCCGACGGACTCACCGTCTCCGAGCTCGAAGTCGACGGTGCGCACCGCCGCCACCGGCGCGCCGCCGTCGACGCTGCGGTAGCGCACGTGAAAGTCGCGTAGTCGCAGGCGCGGAGGGGTCACGCTCAGGGTCCGGCGCGGAAGCGGTCGAGCAGGGCTTGGTAGCGCGGCTCGCCGCGGAGCGCCTCGATGCGGGGGTCCGAGGCGAGGGCGAGCATGTCGACTTCGCGCTCGTCAAAGGAGCGCTCGAGCCAGTCCAGGGCCTCCTCGGTGCGGCCGAGGGTCGCGAGCGGGAGCATCACGTCGTAGGGGCTGTGGTAAGGATCCCGGGCGACGCTCTCGAGCTGGCTCTCGAGGGAGATGCGCATCAAGCCGTCGAGCCCCTCCGCTTCGAAGATCCGGCGCAGGCCGGGCACGGCGTCGGCCTCGCCTTCGAGCTCGACGACCCTGAAGAAGGCTTCCGCCGCCTCCGCGTCGCGGCCGAGGATGATCAGGAACCACTTCAGGTCGTCCCACGCCACCAGGTAGTTGGCGTCGAGCTCGAGGATGGCCTGGGCCTGCCCGATCGCTTCGTCGGTGCGGCCGGCGAGGAAGTAGCTCCAGCCGAGGGCCGAACGCAGGGCCGGGGAGAGGGGATCGAATCGGCGGGCCGTTCTGAAGACGTCGCGTGCCTCCTCGCCGCGGCCCCGGACTTGGAGCACCAGGCCGAGCAGGCGCAGGGCTTCGAGGTGCTGGGGCGCCGCCGCTAGGACCTGGCGGAGCGTCCGTTCTGCTTTCTCGAATCGCCAGAAATAGGCGCCGTCGATCATCGCCCGGGCGACCAGGGCGTCGGCGTGGTTGGGGTCGAGCTCCAAGGCGCGGTCAACGGCGAGCTCGGCCCGGGGGAAGACGTCGTGGGGTCGCTCGAGGTCGTAAATGCCGAGCATGGCGCGGGTCGTGGCGAGGGCCGCCCAGCCGTCGGTGAATTCCGGTTCGAGCTCGAGCGCCCGGCGCAGCTCGTCGTCGGCGCTTTTGAACCCTGAGGGGGTCTGCTGGGCGAGGAAGTGTCGAGCGCGCAGGAAGTGCTCGTAGGCCGCGGGGTCGGTAGCGTCTGAGGTTTGGGGCTCGCCGTCATGAGGGTCCGTCTGCGGGTCGCCGCCCAAGAGCTCACGGCTGAGGGCGTCGCCGAGGCGCCTGGCGAGGGCGCGCTGGACGTCGAGCAGGCTGTCGAGCCGGCGGTCGAGGCCCGTGGTCCACATCACGGTCTCATCCTCGGCGCGCACCAGCCGGGCCGCCACCCGCAGGCGATCGTCTTCGAGCTGGAGCGCGCCGGCGAAGACGTAGCCGACGTCGAGCCGGGAGGCGATCGATTGGATGTCTATATTCTCCGCGTGGGCACGCCGCACCGACGCCGGCGCCACGAGGTGCAGGCGCCCGGGCTCGAGGCCGGCGAGCTGCACCACCAGCTCGTCGGTGAGGCCGGCGGCGATGGGGCCGAGTCGGGCGTCGTCGCCGATGGCTTCGAGCGGCAGCACGGCGACCCGCGTCGGGGCTTCGGCTTCGGCCGAGGGCGGCGTTGACGCCGGCTCGCTGGGGGAGGTCCCCGGGCCCTTCAGCCACAGGGCCGAGCCGACGGCGGCGAGGACCACGGCGGCGATGACGACGGCGACCGTGGCGCCGGTGGCTTGTCGGGTGCCGGCGGGTCGGGAGTCTGGCGGAGCGCCTGTATCCGGTGGCGGTCCTTCGGGGGATGGTGTTTCCAGGGACGGGGCCGCTGCGGACTGGGGCGCCGCCCGATCCGGATCTTGAGCCGAGGTTTTTGCGATTCGGTGCACCGGCGCGATGAAGCGATAGCCACGCCGCGGCACCGTTTCTAGGTATCGGGGGTCCTTGGCCGAGTCGCCGAGGGCTTCCCGCAGTCGACGCACGGCGGCGTTGAGGCTGCCGTCGAAATCGACGTGGACGTCCGGCGGCCACAGGCTGTCGCGCAGGCTCTCCCGGTCGACGAGCTCGCCGGGGCGCTCGAGGAGGGTCTCGAGGAGCCGCAGCGGAAGATCCTGGAGCGGCACCTTGCGGCCGTCGCGGCGAAGCTCCGCGGCGCCGGGATCGAGCTCGTAGAGGCCGAAGCGGTAGCGTTCGCGGGGGTTGGGTGGAGGCGAGCGGGGGAGCGGGCCAGACACGGCGCCGGTCGGCTCAGTTTCGGGCGCGGCGGTAGATGGACGCTGGCGTCATGAACTCGAGCATGACCTCGAGGCCGAGCTGGAGGATGTCGCCGTCGTGCAGCAGGTGCTTTTGGGACGGCTCGAGCTTATGTCCGTTGAGCCGGGTGCCGTTGGTGGAGCCGTGGTCCGTGAAGCGGTAGGCGCCGTCGTCGTCGACGACGAAATACCCGTGCACCTTCGATACCGAGTCGACGGCGACCGTGATGTCGTTATTCGTCGAGCGGCCGATGGAGATCAGGTGACCGTACGGGTTTCCGGGCCGCTTGCACACGAAGGCGACGCGCGACAGGTAGCGCATGACGGCGGCGCTGCGCACGGTCACGGTCAGCAGCTGGACGCCGGACTGGTTCGGGTCCATGCCTTCGCTTTCGGCCTGGTCGAGGCCGCGGTAGACGACCATGACGGCGGGGACGGGAAAGTCTCTGAGGAATTCGGACTCGCTGCGCCTCGCGGCCTCCTGTCGGAGGACGTCGTAGAGAATAAAGCCGTGTTCGTCGGCGCCTGCGAAATGCCAGTCGCGGTGTGGGTTCATGGAGTCTTTCCTTAGCCGTGCGGGGCGAAACAATAGCACGGCCGTCGGTTCCCAGGCCGTAGAATCAGGGCATGCAATTCTCACCGATCTCCTGGCGACGCCTCGCCGTCGCCCTGCTCGTCATCCCGTTCGGGCTCGTCGGCGGAGCCGCCATCGCCCAGGATCCGCTCGCGTCTGCCGCGGGCGGCGGTTTGCGCGTGGTCGACGACGCGCTCGCCCGTCTCGGCGAGCATCGCCGGATGCTGATGATCGCCGCCCACCCCGACGACGAAGATACGTTTTTGCTGACCCTCGTCGAAAGGGCGCAGCACGGTGAGGCCGCCTACCTGTCGCTGTCCCGCGGCGACGGCGGCCAGAATCTGATCGGCGACGAGCTCGGCCTGGGCCTCGGCCTGCTGCGCTCCCGCGAGCTTGACGCGGCGCGACGCATCGACGGCGCCGAACAGTACTTCACGCGCGCTTATGACTTTGGCTTCACCCGCTCGCTCGACGAAACGCTGGAGCGCTGGCCGCGGGAGGTCTTGCTCGAAGAAACCATGGAGGTCGTGCGCCGCCACCGTCCTCAGGTGCTGGTCACGGTCTTTCCGCCCACTCCGGCCGCCGGCCACGGTCAGCACCAGGCGGCGGGGGTGGTGGCGGAGGAGATCTTCGACCTGTCCCGCCGGTTGGACGACCCCTTCCCGGACCTCGGCCTCGAGCCGTGGTCGATCGAGAGCTTCTACCGCGCGGCCTGGTTTCGGCCGCAGCAGGCGACGATGCGCTTACCCCTCGGGAATCTGGACGCCTTCGACGGCCGATCGGTTTTCCAGACGGCGCTGCTGAGCCGTTCCCAACACCGCTGCCAGGACATGGGCTTTGAGCAGCCGCCGGGGGACGCCGAGAACGCCGTAACCTGGCTCGCCGGGCGCGGCGGCCCCGACGACCAGGATCCGGAGGCGCCGGATCTTTTCGCCGGCGTCGAGACGCGGCTGCGGGCGATCGCCGACACCGTGGCGGATCTCGACCTGCGCGCCGGGCTGGCGGCGGACCTGATCGAGATCGAATCGCTGGCGTCGAAGGCGCGGCTCGCCGCGTCCCCGGCTCGCCTCGACGCGGCGGTGGCCCCACTGGCGAAGATCGTGCGCATCCTCGACGGAGCGCTGGCTGGCCTCGAGTCCGCGGAGCCCGCGGCGGGAATCTCGCACGCGATCGCCCTGCTCTCGGAGAAGCGTGACCTCGCCCGCCGGGGCCTGGCGTCGGCGGCCGGCGTGGTGGCCGACGCCATCACCGACCGCGAGCTGGTGGTACCCGGCGAGTCTTTCGACGTCAGGACCCTGCTGTGGCGCTCCGGCGGCGCGCTGGGAGAGGTGAGCGTCGAGCTTGAGAGCGCCGCCGGTTGGACCGTCGGCGGCTTGGAGAAAACCGAGCCGGGCCGCGGCTTCTTCACCGCCAGGGTCAGCGACGAGCGCCTCGCCACCGTAAAGGTGCCGGACGAGGCGTCGCCGGACCGGCCGTATTTCCTGGACGCCCCGCGGATCGGCGACCTGTACGACTGGACCGGCGTGGACGCGGAAACCCGCACCCTGCCCTTCGGCCCGCCGCCGGTCCAGGCGCGCTTTCGATTTTCGATCGACGGTGCGACGGTGGAGCTGGTGCGTGAGGTGGTGCAGCGTCGGCGCGACCAGGCCATCGGCGAAGTGCGCAGGCCCCTGCGCGCCGTGCCGGCCTTTGAAGTCGAGCTCGACCGACCCTTGATCGTCTGGCGGACCGAGCGGCATCAGCCGGAGACGGTCAAGGCGCTGATCGTCTCCCATCTCCAGGAAGCGTCCACCGCGGAGCTGCAGGTCGAGGTGCCGGCGGGCTGGCCGGCCGTCGCGCCCCTGTCGGTCAGTATCGACGCCGGCGGCCGGGCGGAGGTCGCCATCGAGATCCGGCCGCCGGCGACCCTCGTGGCGGGCGAAGGGGAGCTCTCCGTGGCGCTCATCCACGGCGGTCAGCGCTATACCGAGCGCTACCGTCCCGTGGACTATGGCCACGTCCGGCCGACGGTCTTGCCCGAGGCGGCGAAGACGTCCCTGCGGGTGATCGACCTGGAGCTGCCGTCGCTCGAGCGCGTGGCGTATGTTCGAGGCGCTACGGATCGCACCCCGGAGCTTCTGCAGGCGGTCGGCGTTCCCGTCGAGCTGGTGACGGCGGAGGAGCTGATGGTGCTCGACCTCACGGATGTCGACGCGGTGGTGCTCGGTCCGCGCGCTTTTGAAGTTGAAGAGACCTTGGCCGCCGCCAATGCCAGGCTGCTCGACTACGCCCGGGGCGGCGGCTTGGTGCTCGTGCAATACCAGCAGTACGCCTACTCGAGGGGCGCCTATGCGCCGCTCCAGTTGGAAATTCGGCGCCCCCACGACCGCATCACCGACGAGACGTCGCCGGTGCGGGTAGCCGCCGCCGACGCGACGCTCGAGACGCCGAATCGACTCGGGGCGGCGGATTGGGACAGTTGGGTCCAAGAGCGGGGGCTCTATTTCGCCGGCGTCTACGACGACGCGTGGCGCGCGCCTCTTTCGCTCCAGGACCCGGACGGCGAGCCCCAGCGGGGCGGGCTGCTCATCGCCGAGCTCGGCGAAGGCCACTACGTCTATACGGGCCTGGCGTTTTTTCGCCAGCTGCCCGCCGGGGTGCCCGGCGCCTACCGGCTCTTGGCGAATCTCCTGGCGCTCGCCGAGGCGGACTAGCGCGAGGGCGCTTACCGGCCCCCGCCGCCCTTGGCGCCGTGGCTGCGAGGCGGCTTGGCCTTGGCGCCGATGGCCCACAAAGCGTCGTAGGACCGGAGGTAAAGCGTCGAGTGGGCGACGGCGGGGGACGCCGCGAGGCGTTCGCCGAGTTCGTTCTTGGCCAGCAGCTTATACGTCCGGCCGGTGCGTACCACGGAGACCGTGCCGTCGGTGGCGGTGAGCAGGATCTTCTTACCCACGAGCACCGGCGAGGCGCGGTGGGTGCTCTGGTGGACGCGTTCCTCGTAAACCACCTCGCCGGTGGCGAGGTCGAGCACGCTCAAGCGCCCCTTGGATCCTTGCAGGTAGACGAGGCCGCCGGCGACGAGCGGCGAGGCGACATCGGGGGTGCCGCGCTCGAGCTTCCATGAGACGACCTCGCCGGTCAGGTCGCCGCGGGCGCCGCGGGGCGTGATGGCGAAAACGGGCCCTCGCTTGGCGGTCGGCACGATGAGGTGGTTCCCCGCCGCCACCGGCGACGCCACCAGCCGCAGCGACGGGTTGTACGACTCTTTCGGATTGAGGCCGCCGTGTCGCCATAGCTCGGCGCCGTCCGCCAGGCGATGGGCGGTGGTGTAGTCGGCGCCGTGGATCACCAGGCGCGGTCCCTCCGGATCGGCGGCGTCGCCGAAGAGCAGCGGCGACGTGTAGGCGTGGAGGCACTCTTTCTTCGCGTCGGTCTGGCGCTCGTGGTGCCAGAGATCTTCACCGGACGCGGCGTCGAGGGCGACGATCGCCTGGCGTCCGCTGTGGAGCAACTGCACGAAGAGGCGGCCGCCGCGGTAGAGCGGACTGGATGACAGGCCGAAGTAGAGGCGCGGCTCGCCGTAGACCGCGGCGAGGTCGCGCTGCCACAGGAGCTCGCCGGTTAAGGAATAGGCGAAGAGACGGCCGGTGCCGAAGAGCACGAAGAGACGCCCTCCCCCGACGGCGGGCGACGGGGAGGCGAGGCTGGTTTCGCTGGCGAAGCGTTCGAAGACCTCGAGGGTCCCGGCGTCGGGCTCGGCGCTCCATAGCGGTTCGCCGGCGGTCGAGATCGCCAGCACCCGCAGGGCGGATTGGTCTTTAACCGTCGACGTGACGAAGATTCGATCCCCGACGACCACCGGCGTCGACGCGGCGGGGCCCGGCAGGGGGAATCGGAAGCGCACGTTCTTGGTGCGGTCCCAGGTCTCCGGGATGGCGCCGCCCTTGGCGTGGCCGTCCAGCGACGGTCCTCGCCAGGTCGGCCAGCCGTCGGCGTGGGCCGCGCCGACGCCGAGCGTCAAGAGCGCAGTCCCCAGCGCGATGGCTAGACCTCGATGGACGAACCGCATCCTCCGAGAG
Source organism: Acidobacteriota bacterium (assembly GCA_038747035.1). Taxonomy (GTDB): domain Bacteria; phylum Acidobacteriota; class Thermoanaerobaculia; order Multivoradales; family J023; genus JAUIJL01. The sequence goes on from JBCDKB010000057.1 coordinate 23,527, forward strand.
CCTTCAGGTCGGCAGGCGATAGTCGGCATAGAGCTGGCGCAGCGTCAGCTTGGAGATCTTGCCGGTGGCGGTGTGGGGGAGCTCTTCGACCACTTCCATGGCGTCGGGAAGCCACCATTTCGCGATGCGTCCGGTGAGGAAAGTGCGCATGTCCTCAAAGCTCGGGGCCTCTTCACCGGCGACCGGGCGGATGAGCATGAGCGGCCGCTCGTCCCACTTCGGATGGGCGATGCCGATGACCGCCGCTTCCGCGACCTGCGGGTGGGCGACGGCTTCATTCTCGAGGTCGATGGAGGAAATCCACTCGCCGCCGGACTTGATCACATCCTTCGAGCGGTCCGTGATCTGCATATAGCCGTCGGGGTCGAGGGTGGCGACATCGCCGGTTGAAAACCAGCCTTCCGCGTCCAGGACCTGGCCGCCCTCCTGACGGAAGTATTCATTGACCACCCACGGTCCCTTCACCTGGAGCTCACCGAAGGCTTCGCCGTCGCGGGGGAGCTCATTCCCCGCTTCATCGATAATCCGCATGGCGACGCCGAAGACGCCGCGTCCCTGCTTGACCTGCACATCCAGCTGGGCCTCAGCGTCGAGCGCCGCGTGCTTGGCTTTGAACGAGCCGACGCTGCCGAGGGGGCTGGTTTCCGTCATGCCCCAAGCGTGCATGACCTGGACTTTGTGGCGCTCCTGGAACTCTTGGATCATGGCGCGCGGCGCCGCCGAGCCGCCGATCACGACGGTGGTGAGGTCGGGCAGCGTCGAATCGTTCTGGCGCATGTGCTCGAGCAGCATCAGCCACACCGTCGGCACGCCGGCGGTCATGGTCACCGCCTCGTCGCGCAACAGCTCGAAGACGCTGGCGCCGTCGAGCCGGGGGCCGGGCATGACGACTTTGGCGCCCACCAGCGCCGCCGAATACGGCACGCCCCAGGCGTTGGCGTGGAACATCGGGACGATCGGCAGCACGGTTTCCCGGGCCGAGATCGCCAGCGTGTCCACCAGGCAGGCGCCGAAGGCGTGGAGCACCGTCGACCGGTGGGAGTAGAGCACGCCCTTGGGGTTGCCGGTGGTCCCGGAGGTGTAGCAGAGGCTCGAGGCGGTATTTTCGTCGAGGGCGGGCCACGCGTAGTCGCCGTCCTCGGCGTCGAGCAGATCCTCGTAGCAGAGCGCATTTTCGAGGGTCGTGTCCGGCATGTGCTCGCGGTCGGTCATGATCACCCAGTGCTCGACCGACCCGAGCTTGGGGGCCACCGCTTCGAGCAGCGGCAGGAAGGTCGTATCGAGGAAGACGACCTTGTCAGCCGCGTGGTTGGCGATGTAAACGAGCTGCTCAGGGTGAAGTCGCGGGTTGATCGTGTGGCAGACCGCGCCGGAGCCGGAGACGGCGTAGTAGACCTCGAGGTGTCGGTGGGTATTCCACGCCACGGTCGCGATGCGGTCGCCGGTTTCGACGCCGAGTCGCGCCAAGGCTTGGGCAAGTCTCTTCGAGCGCACCTGGGCGCCGGACCAGTCGTAGCGGTGGATCGGGCCTTCGACCGTGCGCGTGACGATTTCGGTGTCGCCGTGGTAGATCGCCGCATACTCGAGCAAGTCTTGGATGAGCAGGGGGGAGTCCATCATCAGTCCGCGCATGCTTTAGTTCCTCTCTGTCGCGACGCTCGGCGGCGCTTTATCGGTCTGGCAGGATCGCCGGTGCCTCGTCGCGGTGCCGTGCTCGAGCACAGTGACACCGGGGCCTCGGGGCGAGAAGCTATGGATCCGGCGAGCATACTGTAGGCCCTGGCGTTTGAGGCCGTCCACGACTCGGGGTTTGAACGGAATTTGACATCGCGGGTCCAGACTTAATGCCTTCCGTAATTGATGAGCCCTAAAGTGGCTCCAGCGTTCGAATTTTCTTGGAAACCGAAAGTTCAAAACTGCCGAATTATCGAAGCGCGGCAATATAAAACCTTGCGCCGACGCCTTTGATAGATTTGCAGCCGGTAACGCCACACCCTTTAATCTTTGGTTTCTATGCCCCGGCCGGCGCTGTGATCCAGCAACTGAGATCCAGCGAGGGAGTCCGCCTCCGGCGGGCTGGCAGCTCAGTCCGCAGAAGTACCGTGAGCGACCACCCCACGTCCATCCTCGGCGACGATCCGAGACGCCCACCGCGGCCGAGCGCGTCACCCGACGCGGTATCTCGCCTCGACGGCGAAGGCGCCCCAGGGCCATCCCTGGCGGATGTGGAGGCCCTGCTCGGGCGTGTGCGCCAGCGGGTCGCCCACGTGATGGCGCGCTGCGCGTCGGTCGACGTCTTCGTCGCCGCCCAGCTCGGTTTCGCGTCGACCACCGAAGACGTCGAGGCGGTCTACGCCGACCTACAGAAGTTCTGCGGCTGGCACGCGGAGCAAGCCCACGGTGGCGATCTGCGACGCTTCGGTGATTCCGAGGCGCTGCGGGAGCGGGCGGCGGTGTCTGAGCGTCTTCTGGAGAGCGAGTCCCTACTCGCCAACCAGGTGAACCAGTGGTTGCTCTTCCTGCAGTCCAGGCAAGGCACGGACTCGGCGCTCCGCCTTTTCCTTTCGCAAGTCGCGGCGTGGCACGCCCACACCAAACGCCAGCTTCGGGACCTCGCCGCCGCCCTCGAACGGGCGGCCCAAGCGGGGGATGAACCCGAGCCGGCATCCCGCGGCCAGCGGCGCGACGCCGCTCTGCCGGAACTGACAGATCGCCTTCTTGATGCCGGTGAGCTCGATACGCTCTCCAGCTTCGTCGAGTGGGCTTCTGGCGACCGGGCCCAGCTGCAGCGCTTCCTCGAAGACCCTGACTATCCGCGACGGCGGGAGCTTTTCTCGCGCCTTTGGGATCTTTCGGACCTGCTGCTGGTGGAAGCGCGCGGGGAGCCCGAGCTGCTGGAAATCTTGGGGCGCGATTCGCAGCTGGGTGGTCGATTTCGCGCGCTCGCCGCGTGGCTCGAGGAGGATTCTCCGGCCCTCGACGCCGCCGCCGTGGATGATCGCTTCGCTCCGGTTCTGGGCATGGCCGCGCTGCGGGACCGGGACCGGGCGATGCTTTGGCGGACGGTCATCGTCGGCCACGGCCGGCGGCAGATCCAGGAGCAAGCCGCGGAAATCGTCCCCCTCGATGACCTCTGGGCCGTCCTGGTCTACCCCGGCTCGCCGATCACGGGTGTCTGGGCTGTGGCCAAGGAAGTGGCCCAGCGGGGCGGAGATGACCTGCGGAAGGTGTTTTTCGACTGCGTCAAATCGCGGTTGATGGCCGCACTGGGGCAGGTGAAGCGCGCCCCGGACCTGGCGGTGCTCGGTGATTTTATCGCCCTCTTCTTTCGCTTTAGCTTCTTCATCCAGACCCGGTACTTCGAGCAGCTCGAAACCATGCTGCATCTTTTTCAGGCGCAGGCCGGGCGATTCGGAGCGTCGGCGGCCCACCTCGGCCGGGATCTGCATCGTCTTGAGATCGAGCGGCACCGCGCCGGTTCGCCGCAGGCGACGGATCCGCAGGCC
>JBCDKB010000058.1:0-26989 GCA_038747035.1 Acidobacteriota bacterium
GACGTCTGAGGTGAAGTCGAGGAGCTCGTTCAGGTGTGCGGCGTCGAGGTTCCGGCGGTGCTCGTCGGGTCCGATAAGGAAGAACCAGTTGCCGCCCCACGCGATGTCGCCGCGCACGGTGCGACCCGCCCCGAGGTCGACCTCGACCTGCTTCCGGTGGCGGTAGCTGAAGACGTTGTCGACGGAGACCGACCCGTCGTCATGGAGCTCGATCTCGACCGGCCCCACCGAGGATTCGAGCCGGTGCCTGCCCGCCGTGATGCGGCCGAGGTGCTGGAGCGTCGCGGCGACGCCGATCGTGCCGTGGCCGCACATGTGGAGCGTGTCGGCGTTATTGAAGAAGATCATGCCCGCCACGGCGTCGGGCGACGTCGGCTCGAGGAGCAGGGCGCCGACCAGCGCGTCGAAGCCCCGGGGCTCCTGGACGACCGCGGAGCGGATGGCATCGTGGTAGCGCCGGAATGCTTGGAGACGTTCAGCGACGTCGCCGTCGCCGAGGTCGGGGCCGCCGGCGATCACGACGCGGGTCGGCTCCCCTTCGGTGTGCGAGTCGATCACCTGGAGGGTGCGCATGGACGAATTATCGCGGAAAACGGCGCCGGGCTGAAGTTTCCGGGTTGTGCGCGCGCAGCCGGTGGACGCCCTAGACGCGAGGAAGCCCGACCGGGGCAGACCCCGGCCGGGCGTCAATCACTCTTCCGCAGAGACTCTTCCGCAGAGACTAGTTGCAGAAGTTATTCAAGGCGGCGTAGGCGCCGTTATAGGCATGGACGCAGACCAGCGGTCCGGCGAGGGCGGGGGACGCCGTGCCGATCAGCTGGCTGGCGCCGAAACGCGCCTGGCCGGTTCCGGCGTTCTGCACCGCGAACGATGTCGACTCGTAATTCGACTGGTTGCTGTCGAGGTTCGCCGGGCCGCGCAGCACGGCGCCGAAGACGTTAAGGCTGAAGAAGAAGAGCGAGGACACCTCGAAGGTCGACTCGGTGACCTTCGCATTGCCTTCTTCGAGGAAGATACCGGCGGCGAAGCCGTCGCTGCGCGCCTGGAACGTCGATTCCTTCACGCGGGCGTTGGCGAGTTTCTGCACTTTGATACCGGTCGCGTCATCGCCCTGGACCGTCGCCCGCACGTTGCGGACCGTGGCCTCGGTGGTCACGCCGTTCACGAAGATGCCGGTGTCCTGGCCGTTGAAGAGCGAGAACAGAATCGTGCTTTCGATGACCGGCGACGCTTCGTCGATGAAGACGCCGAAGGAGCGACGCTGGACGTTGGTGGCGAAGTAGAGGCAGCTGGTCAGCGCCGGGGCGCCGCCGCCGGAGATGTCAAAGCCCGTCGCGTTGCCGTTCGAGCCGAGGATCCGCACGAAAACCTCGTCGAGGCGGGCGCTGGCGCCGCGGATGATGACGCCGGTGGCGCGGGAATTGGCTTCGATCTCAACGTTCACTTCCGTCATCAGGAATTCGTCGGACTGGGTCGTGACGCCGACCGCGGTATCCGCGGCGGCGAGGATGGTCATATCGCGCAGCTCGCCGTTGATGCCCGCCGCGACGTCGACCACGGTCGGCGTCGGGGAGAAGGTGAGGCTCGAGAAGACGGTGGTGATGTCGCGGCCGGAGCCTTCGATGTCGACAAAATTGGGCAGCACGATCTGCTGTCCTTGGAGGTCGTAGAAGCCCGGCTCGAGTTTGATCAGCGTATTGGGTCCGGCGGCGGCGACGGCGGCGAGGAGGAGGGCGCCGTTAACGCCGGGTGCATTGTTGCCGGCGATGAGCTCGGTCGTCGTGAACGGCGGCGGCCCCGCGAGGGCCGGGGCGGCCAGGAGTCCGAGGGCCAGAAGACTCAGGATCCACAGAGTTGTGTTTTTCTGTCGGTGCATGGTTTCTCAGTCCTTTGAGGGGGGATCAAGGGGTGATGACTTCCGAAGACTTGAAAGCGACGAAAGTTTGCTAGATTGCATATGCAATCATCTGTATTTAAAAGCAGCAGCATGCGAGCCGCTGTCGCCACTTCCTTTCGTCCTGACCTGTTTATTAGATCCAAAGGTTCATCTTTTTAGCTTATTTGGTCAAAAAGATGACCTCGGGCCTTAAGTCGTCGGCTGACGAAGGTCGCGCTTCGGTACGCTCAACCCATGGCCATCAAACGAATCTGGCACGGTTGGACCACCCCGCAGCGGGCTGGGGATTACCTCGACGTGCTCCGCGGGCAGGTGATCCCGGGGATCGAGGCGAAGCAGATACCCGGCTACCGGGGCCTGGAGCTCCTCCGCCGCGACCATCCAGACGAGGTCGAATTCATCACCATCATGCACTTTGACTCGCTCGAGAGCGTGATGGCTTTCCAAGGTGAAGACTACGCTCGGAGCCACGTGCCGGCGGTGGCCCGGGCGGTGCTCAGTCGCTGGGACGAGCGCGCGCAGCACTATGAAGTGCTGGGCACGGCTAAGGGCTAAACCGAGGGATTGAGGGCACCACGGCGTCCCAGGCGCCCACGTCGCCGCTTTCGAAGCCGTCTTCGAAGAGGGCCCACCGGCGGGTTCCGAGGTAGGCCGAGTCGCCGGCGTTGCGGACGTCCTGGAGGGCTTCGTGACGTAACATCCGAGCGGTGGCGTTGCCCAGAGAAGCGGCCCAGGCGGCCCTGCCGTCGCGCACGCCGACGCCCACCACGCTCGAGCCTTGGGAACCGCCGGCGGCGGTGAACACGGTCCACACCTCGCGTTCGAGGAAGTCGGGGTCGACGACCAGCAGATAGGCCTCGCCGCCTTGGTACGGGCCGACGCTTTGGCCTTCGAGTCGCTGGTCGGAACGATTCTGAATCGTCGCAAAAGCCTGGCCGCCGACGAAGACGCGCCCTTCCCGATCGGCGATGATCGACGCCGGTACCACCGAGTTGCCGTTGCCGCTCATGAGCCGGGCCAGCAGAAGCTGGATCTTCAGGACGTCTCCCGTCCCCGGGTCGAATCGACCGAAGACCGTGATCGCCGCGGAGCCACTGATGCCGGCGGTGTTGTTGTATTCGTCGAAGGAGATGAGCTCGTCAGGGGGCAGGCGTCGATCCGCGATAAGCGGGTCGTAGCGGAACGTGTGGTTGCCGCCGTCGGTGCGGCCGGCGAAGTAGAGCCGGCCGTCTTCGCCAAAAGCGACCCGCAGCCCGCGACTATCGGCGAGGCTGCTTTGCTGGTCATCCACCAGCTGGTCGGCCGACCAGTCGTAGGCCCGCCACTGGAGCGCGGTGAGCGTCGGCTCGTAGGCGCGCAGGAACGGAATTTGGACCGGGGTGCCGCCGCCGGTGTTGCGGTTGTTGTAGCCCGTGACCACGACCGTGGCGCCGTCGGGGGCGACGGTGACGTCGGCGACGACCGAATCCGTGAATGTCCGTTCGCCGACCGGCATCCCGTCCGTATCGAAGACGCGGACCCGCTTGGCCGAGGTGAGCGCAGCGACGCGGAGCGCCGCCCCCTCGCCGCCGGCGGCGACTCGGACCACGTCCGGCAGCGGGTCGTGCCAGTCGGCGCCGGTGAGGGAGGCGTCGAGCAGGACCAGTCCCAATCCTTCGGCCCCGACGGCGACCCGTCCATCGTCGGTACTTTCGAGGTCGACGGCGCCGTCCCCCAATCGCGCGACGCGTAGGGCGGTGCGTCCATCCGCGGCGTAGCGCACCACGGCGCCGTCGCCGCCCCCCAGGATGTCGACGGACGGCGCGCCGCCGGGGGTGTGATCGGGCAGGCGGCCGGCGAAGAGCAGGGTGCCGTCGGGGGCGACGTCGACGCCGCCCGCGGCATCGTTTCCGTCTCCGCCGACGTAGGTGGCGGCGGCGACGGAAAGGTCGTTGATGCGTGCGGCCTCCGCAGCCGTGGCCAGCGCCCCGACGGCCATCAGCAGGCCGGCGGTGACCCGGCACACCCGGCCGTGCCGGCGCTCCTCCCGGAGTCGTTTCGGACTGCGGGAAGGCGGACTTTGCCGCCACTGGATTCGCAACGTCATCGGCTTGATCATGCCGGGGATTATCGCAGTCGACGCCGGGGACGGAGACCTCGGAGCTCGGGCTGGCCGGCGGCGAATTCAACGCCCGAAAGGCGGCGTGCCGGATGCTAAAGTTCGCGGGTGACGCCGTCCCCCCATCCCCCCGCCGTCGCCCTCCGACGGCTCTTCGACAGCTGGCCGATTCGTCGATGAGTCGTCCGGAAGTGACGATCTACACGGACGGCGCTGCGGCCCCTAATCCGGGGCCAGGGGGCTACGGCGTGGTCCTGCTCTTCGGTGAGCACCGCAAAGAACTCTCCCAAGGCTACCGCCTGACGACGAATAACCGCATGGAGCTCCTGGCGGTCATCGCCGGCTTGGAAGCATTGAAAAAGCCATGCAGAGTGCGGGTCTTTAGCGACTCCAAATACGTGGTGCGCGCCGTTGAAAAAGGCTGGGCGCGGCGGTGGCGATCCCGCGGCTGGATGCGGACGCCCGAGGAAAAGGCGAAGAACGCCGACCTTTGGCAGCGTTTCCTGACGGTCGCCGAGCGTCACGATATTCGGCTCGAATGGGTCCGGGGCCACGCCGGCGTGGAAGAGAACGAAAGGTGCGACCAGCTGGCCGTCGCCGCGTCGAAGGTGGATGGGAGCCCCGAAGACGAGGGATACGAGCCGTCGCCGGCGCTGGAGCGGCCCGTCGACCCGCCGCCCGTGGCGCCCCACGGGCGCGAAGATAAGAAGATTCGACACCGCGAGCCCGGAGAGCCGTGCCGTAAGTGCGACACGCCGCTGGTGCGTCGCGAAAGCCAATCCAAGAAAACCAAGCCGGGTCAGACCTACTTCTACGCCTGGCACCTCTATTGCCCCGGCTGTCGGGCGATGTACCTGGTTGACGAGGCGAAGCGTCCGATCGCCGACACCGCCGAGCTTCTCTAAAGACCTACGCGCCCGCCGGTCCGCCGGCGCTCCGCGCGTGTCCCGAGGCGTCGGAGCGAGTGGACATCGCCCACAGAGGAGTCACCATGCAAGAACCCGTCCCTTCAGACGATTCCGGGCCCGCGGCGGTGCCGCCGTGAACGGAGCTCATCTTCGCGCCGCGGGGATCGCCCTCTGGCTGAGCCTCGCGCTCTCGGCCGAGGCCGGCGAAGTCCAGGCCCACGAACCCCAGGTCGACGAGGCGCAGGGTCAAGGAGCTCAGGTCGACGGGGCCGGGGTCGAAGAGCCGGAGCCTGAAGAGGCCCAGTCGGAAGAGACCCAAGCCGACCAGACCGAGCGGGAAGACGCGGAGAAGCCGCGGGGTGATCACCCGCTTCGGCTACCTATCGGTGATCCCGAGCGCCGCGACGAAGTCATCGTGCCCGAGCTCGATACCCTCGTCGATACCCGCACCGGTGACGTCCTGACGCCCTCGAAGCTGGCGGCGAAGCTCGCCGGCACCCGGCTGCTGCTGGTGGGTGAATCCCACACCAGCGAAGAATTCCACCGGGTCCAGGAGATCGTCCTGAGGGAGCTGGACCGGTCCGGGCGCAAGGTGTCGGTGGGTCTTGAAATGATGCCGCCCGAATCCCAAGCGGCCCTCGATAGCTGGAGCGCCGGCGAGCTTGACGACGATCGTTTTCTCGAAGCGTCGGGCTGGTACGAGCACTGGGGCTACCGATGGGAGTACTACCGGTCGATCTTCGAGCTGATCCGGGATCGCCAGCTTCCGATGCACGGCCTCAACGTGCCCCGTGACGTGGTGCGGGCGGCCCGGGAAAAAGGTTTTGATGGGCTGGATCCGGAGGACCGCCGCCGGCTGCCGGACGAGATCCAGCCGCCGACCGCTGAGTTCAAGCGCCTCTTCCTCTCGTACTTCGGCGGCGGTGACGCCGCCCATGCGTTTGGGGACGACGAGATGTTGGCCGGCTTCCTGCGGGCGCAGACGGCGTGGGACGCGTCGATGGCCAAGAACGCCGCGGAGGCTCTGGCTGAAGATCCCGAGACGATCATGGTCGTCTTGGTGGGGTCCGGCCATGTCGCCTATGGCCTCGGCATCGCCCGCCACGTGGCGCCGATGCTCGAAGGCGAGGTGGCGACTTTGATCCCCGTGCCAGTCGGTGGCGAAGACACCCAAGAAATCAGCGCCTCCTACGCCGACTTCCTCTGGGGCGTCGCCGAAGAGCCGTGGACGCGCTATCCGTCCCTCGGCCTGTCCACCGCCGAGGTGGAGGACGCCGACGACGGCTCGCGGAAGGTGCTCTTTACCGCGGAAGGTAGCGCGGCCGCCCGCGCCGGCCTTGAATCGGGGGACGTCCTGGTCTCGATTGACGGCCAGGCCGTCGACGGTTCCGAAGTCATCCGCCGGGTCATGAACTCGAAACACTGGGGCGATGCGGTGGAGCTCCGCTTCCGCCGGGACGGGGACGAGCACGACGTGACGGCGCACTTGAGGAGGCAACCATGAACCATCTCCGATATTTACGGTTCGTCAGCCCTTGGCTGGCGACTCTCTTTGTCATCGCCCTTGCGGCACCCGCGAACGCGGGGCCGCGCCTGCGCAAGCTGCCGCCGCCGCCTCACCACGCGGTAAGCGTGCAGCTCGATATCGCCGCCGCATCGATCGAAGTCGAAGACGTCATCACGCTCAAGGGCGGCGTCGGCCAGCTGGAGCTCGCCGCCCACCTGGAGATCCTGAGCTCCGAGCCCGAGCTCAGTGCGCTCGACGGCGCGCCCGGGGACGAGGGGACGGTGGCTACGGTCCTGCTCCAGCCGCCAGCTGGAACTGAACGGGTCGCGATCCGCTACCGCGGCGCCTACGGTTCCAAGCAGGTCGATCCCCGGGGCCGCCTCGCCGACGACGCGCGGCGGCCCCTCGGCACGATCGAAACCGACGGTCTCTTCCTCAGCGGCGGGTCCCACTGGTTACCGATGATGGAGGGACGCCCGGTCACCTTCGAGCTTGAGGTCAGCGGCCTGCCGGACGGCTGGCACGTCATCAGCTCGGGCGAAGGAACGTCCCGGGACGGCGAGCCGGCCCGCGCGCGCTGGAGCACCGGTGTGTCGATGGAGCAGGTCTACCTGGTCGGCGGGCCGCTTGAGCGTTACGTCGACCGATTCGGCGAGATCGAAACGCTCGCCTATTTCCGCAAGCCCGAGCCGGTGCTCGCCGCGACTTACCTCGAGACCACGGCGCAGTACCTGGAGATGTATCGACAGCTGCTGGGTGAGTACCCGTACGAGAAGTTCGCGATGGTGGAGAACTTCTGGGAGACGGGCTATGGCATGCCTTCCTTCACCGTGCTCGGATCGAGGGTGGTGCGGTTTCCGTTCATCCTGCATTCCTCCTACCCCCACGAGCTGCTGCACAGCTATTGGGGTCACGCCGTCGGTGTGGATTGGGAGACGGGCAATTGGAGCGAAGGGCTCACCACCTACCTCGGCGATCACCTCATCCAAGAGCAGCGGGCACGGGGCGCCGAGTATCGGCACGACATCCTCAAGCGCTACGCCGACTACGTCGAGCGCGCTGAAGACTTCCCGCTACGCGACTTCCGGTCGCGCTACGACGCCGAAACGCAGGCCGTCGGCTACGGCAAGACCTTGATGGGATTCCACATGATCCGTCGCCTGCTCGGCGACCGCAACTTCACGGGCGTGCTGAAGTCGGTCTACAAGGTCCAGCGCGGTCGAACCATGGGCTTCGGTGACTGGCGGGTGGCCGTCGAGGCGCCGGCGCCCTACGACCTCGGCGCTTTCTTCAAGGCCTGGGTCGACCGTCCCGGCGCACCGGTCCTGGAAGTCGAAGGTGTGGAGGTCGCCGGCTTGGGGAGAGGCTTCCGGGTGACCGGCACGCTCAAGAACACCGGGGCGCCGTGGCCGCTGGAAGTGCCGATCACCGTCACCAGCGGCGGCGAGGTGACGACGAATCAGATCGTGCGCCTCCACGGCGAGTCGGCGGACTTCGAGATCCTGGTCGAGACGGCGCCGCTGCGGCTCGACGTCGATCCGGAATTCGACGTTTTCAGGCGCCTCGATCCGCAGGAGTCCGCGCCGTCGCTCGGCACCCTCTTCGGCTCGTCCAGGTCGCTGGCGATCGTTCCTGACGATAGCCCTCGCTATCGGACGATCGTCGACGCGTGGACGGGCGCCGGTCGCGCGATGGAGACGGTGGAGGCTTCGCAGCTCAAAGCCCTGCCCGCCGACCGCGCGGTGTGGATCCTCGGCGCCGAGAATCCCTGGGCCGCAAAGGCCGGATTCGGCGCCTCCCGGAGCGTCGACGGCCAGCGCCTGCCGGCGGGGGACGCGTCCCGCGTCGAGGTGCGTCGCCACCCGGACCGGGCGGACCTCGCCGTCGGCTGGATCTGGACCGACCGGGACGCCGCCGCGCCGGGCCTGGCCCGCAAGCTGCCGCACTACGGCAAGTACTCGGCGCTCGGATTCGTCGGCGATGAGCCGCGCAATACCGCGAAGGTGCGGGCCGGCCGATCAGACGACTCGCCGCTGGTCATTCACGTCGGCAGCCTGCTCGGCCAGATGGGCGGCCTGCCGGACTACGTACCCGAGTCTCGGGCGCCGCTGGTCAAGGCGTCGGCGCCGTTCTGACCTCCGCCGTCGAAAGGCCAGAGAACCCGATAGGAAACGCCGCCGAGCCCTCGCGGGTCCGGCGGCGTGTCGAGGTTCCAGCCAAGGGGCGCGAACCCCTCGGGCTTATTTGATGCGGGCGTTTAGAAAGCTGCGCAGGTCGGCTTCGTTGATCGCCGGCTCGCCGGGGCTGACGGCGTCAAGTCGGCCTTCACCCAGCCACTTTTCGAGCCGCTCGACCTGCTTGAAGAGGTCGGCGAAGGAGTCGACGACGAAGAGCAGCGGCTGGTAGTGGTCGATCTCGAAGTACTGGTTGATCACCCACTCGAGCTGGAACGGGTAGCGCTGGACAAAGCGAGACTCGATGCAGTGCTCGATTTCGCCGAACGAGGACAGCAGTCCGGAGCCGTAGACGCGGATGTCAGCACTGCCGGGCTCGGCGCGCATCAAGCCGAACTCGACGGTGAACCAGAAGAAACGAGCGAGGGCCTTGATATTCGATTCGATGACCCGGATTCGCTCCTCGCGCGTCGGCATCTTCTTGGCGCGTATCGCCGCGATGCGGGCGACTTCGCCGAAGCGCACCAGCACGTCGGAGAAATGGCGATCGGTGTGCATCGGCACGTGGCCGGCGACGTCGTGGAAGATGTCGGGCTCCGGCAGGTAGTCGAGGCTATTCTTATCGCGGATGGTGATGGTCGTCGGAAACTCGCGCCGACGCAGGCAGTCGAAAAAGAGGTAAGCCGGCACGTATCCCGAGACGGCCTTCGCTTTGAAGGCGGAAAGCGGCTCGAGGAAACGGTTGATGTCTTCGAGCTTCGGGACGGCGTCGCCGGAGAGGGCGAGGTTTCCGACCCCCTCCAAGAATCGAGGGTGGGCGTATTTCTGCCAGCGCGGCACCATGCGAGCGTAGAGCCGACGCCAGGCTTCTTGGTTGTTGTCGCTATAGAGGGCGTACGGCTGCTCGATGAAGAGATCGCCGCGCGCTTGGGATGTTTCGATAAACGGAGCGCGGGTCGTGGTGAGATCCGTGCCCGCCAACTCGGCCACGAGTCCAGCGGCCGGGGCCGCCGCCGTTGACGCTGTGGATTCGGTCGGGTTCATATGGAGCAATCCTCGTGAGACTTGAAGAGATGGGGGCCCCGGCGGATCGGGGTCCTCGGGAGGTTAACGCGCTTCTCACTGATTGTCGATTCGAGCGCCAATACGGAACGGATCTCTGCCTCGAATGGATAAATGATCAGGTTTGAGAATGCTTTTTTCTCAAGGATGAAACGCAAAAGAAAGTCACCGATGGATCGTTCGACCGCCCAAAGATCGCAAGTCTCGGCGCCGAGCTGCCGACGCGTCCGCGGCTGGACGGGTTCAGAAACCGCCGTGGGCGCGCCGGTTCCGGGGTGACGAGCTGATCCCATGTGGCCCCGCAGCAATCCCGGCCCCACTCGGCCTGGACGGGGAGGACCGTGCGTAGAATAAGCCCATGGAGCACGCTGTATCGTCGGAACGTTTTGAAGAGATTCGCGGCCGTCTCGCGACCTACGAGGCGGAGCAAGACCTCACGATTATCTTTGCCTGCGAGTCGGGGTCGCGGGCGTGGGGCTTCCCGTCCCTCGACAGCGATTATGACGTGCGCTTCCTCTACGTGCGGGATCTGCCGTGGTACCTCTCCGTCTCCTCGAAGTCGGATGTGGTCGACGAGGCCCTGGAAGACGAGCTCGACATCGGCGGCTGGGATACCCGCAAGGCCCTCGGCTTGATGCGGCGCGGCAACGCGCCGCTGATCGAGTGGCTCGCGTCGCCCATCGTCTACCTGGAGCGACCGGAGGCGATCCTGCCGGTGAGATCGCTGGTCGAGACGACCCTGCTGCCGGAGAGCATGTGTCACCACTACTTGGCCCAGTGTCGTCGCCTCTTGGCGACGATCGAGCAAGGGCCCCAAGGTAAGCTCAAGAGCTATTTCTACGTCATGCGAGCCCTACTCGCCGCGCGCTGGATCATCGAGCGCGGCGTGGCGCCGCCGATGGAGCTGTGGCAGCTGCTCGACGACGTGTCGCCGCTATTTTGCTCGCGGACCCGACTTGACGAGCTGGCGGCGGAAAAGGCGGCGAGCGTCGAAGGGGGCCTCGTCGATCGCCTCTCGGACCTCGAGCAGGGGCTGCGGACGGAGCATGATCGCTTGGCGGCGCTGATCCCGAAGAACGGCCCGCCGCGCGATCCCGGTCTCTTCGATGAAGCCTTCCTCGCCGTGCTTCGCGCCACGGGGCGGCTGTCGCCGTCGGTGGGCCGCTGATGGCGAGTCTTTTTCGGCCGTGCGTGGAGAGAGGCCTGCTGACGGCGCCGACCTTCATGGCGCGCGGCGTGCAGTACGAGGTGGTGCTCGGCTCGGTGGCCTACGGCGTCTCGGACGACCAGTCCGACCTCGATATCTATGGCTTCTGCGTGCCGCCCCGCGACGAGGTCTTTCCCCACCTGCGCGGTGAGATCGTCGGCTTCGACAGCCCCCGGAAGCGCTTCGAACAGCTCCAGGAGCACCACGTCCACGACCCGCAGGCGGGGGCTGGCTCCGGGCGGACCTACGACTTCACGATCTACAACATCGTGAAGTTCTTCCGCATGTGTACGGACAACAACCCGAACATCATCGACAGTCTCTTCGTGCCGCGCCGCTGCGTGCTCCACACCACCGCCGTCGGCGAACTGGTGCGCGAGAAGCGCCACCTTTTCCTACACCGCGGCGCGTGGGCCCGCTTCAAGGGCTATGCCTACCGCCAGTTCCACAAGATTCGGACCAAAAAGCCGGAGGGCAAGCGGACGGAGATGGTGGATCGCTACGGCTATGATGTGAAGTTCGGCTACCACATCGTGCGCCTGCTCGGTGAAGTCGAGCAGATCCTCACCGAGCACGACCTCGACCTCGAGCGTAACCGCGAGCAGCTCAAGGCGATTCGTCGCGGTGAGTGGTCCCTCGAGCGTCTCGAAGGCTGGTTCGCCGACAAAGAACGTCAGCTCGAAGACGCGGCGGCCCGCAGCCGCCTGCCCGACGTGCCCGACGAAGAGGCCATCAAGACCCTGCTGCTCCAGTGCCTCGAAATGCACTACGGCAGCCTCGATCCGTCGGTGGTGCGACCCGACGAGCTCGCCGACGCACTGCGCTCTATCCGCCAGGTCCTCGACCGGGTGGAGCGGCGCCTGTAGCTCGAAGCGGGATTCAGCCGAGGAGCTCGCGGATCCGGCCGCGAAGCGTCGGCACCACCTCGGCTTCGAAGAACGGATTCTTGGCCAGCCACCGCCGGTTGCGCGGGCTGGGGTGGGGCATCGGCAGCACGCGGGGCCAGTAGCTCAACCACTCCTTGACGGCGGCGGTGAGCGTCTTGCCGGATTCGGGGAGGTGGTACTTCTGCGCGTACATGCCGATGACCAGCGTCAGCCGGACGCCCGCGAGCGCGTCGAGGGCGCGCTCGCGCCACGCCGGAGCGCATTCCGGACGCGGCGGCAGGTCGCCGGACGTGCCGGTGCCGGGATAGCAAAAACCCATCGGCAAGATCGCGATCCGGCTCGGGTCGTAAAACTCCTCGCGATCGACGCCCATCCAGTCCCGCAGTCGATCGCCGCTCGGATCGTCAAACGGCACGCCGCTCTCATGCACCCGCCGCCCCGGCGCCTGCCCGGCGATCAGCACCGGCGCCTCCGGGTCCAGCTGCACCACCGGCCGCGCGCCGTGGGGAAGCGCTTCGGCGCAAAGCCGGCACCCGCTGATCTCGGTCAGCAGCGTCTCGAAGCTCATGGCGCGAGTTGCTCCAAGGTCTCTAGCCACCCGTTGAAGTGTGCGCATTCTCGGCGGACGGTCGAAAGGCCGATCTCCAGCATGGCCAGAGATCCTAGGAGTGGCTTTTGGTACTGGGGATAGAGCGACAGCACCCGTTTTGAGGGCGCCGTCAGCGGATCGTCGTTGATGTGCTCGGGGCTCTCGAACCGGTCACGAATGGCTTGCAGTTCCGAGGCCAGAGATGGCTGGCAAATGCCGGCCGCAAAGGCCTGACTATCGCTAAAGAGTAGGCCTTCGAATTCATGGAGGACCACGAAAGGAACGAATCGACTCGCGCGCAGCCCGGGATCTTGCCTACGAAGATCCTTGGCGAGCGCCTCCTCGACGGCCGTCGCTTTGTCGAGGCCCTGCAGGTCAGCCGCCTTTTTCCGCCCTGGCCATGCTTTGGTTCCGGTGGCCGGGAGCGCGTAGAAATCGACCATCATTGTGGCGATACAGCCAGGATCCTGGCGTAGATGCTTGAGGATCTCTTGGCTCACACCGGACCAAGCGCGGGCACCGCCCCGTCTTTGCCGTTGGCGGGCGTTTCCCAGCAGGCGGGCGGCGACGGATGTGTAGCCGTGGTTT
This sequence comes from Acidobacteriota bacterium, assembly GCA_038747035.1. Taxonomy (GTDB): domain Bacteria; phylum Acidobacteriota; class Thermoanaerobaculia; order Multivoradales; family J023; genus JAUIJL01. Next base: position 12,918 of record JBCDKB010000058.1, read on the forward strand.
AGGAGATGGCCGCGGAGCACTTCATTGACGAAACTCTCCTCCGTTTCGCCTTCCACGTGAACGAGGAGGCGCACGACGCTTAGGCTCCGCCCGGACGTCCGCCGAGCTCGTTCTTCTCCCAGAGCTGACCCAGGCTGTAGTCCGCGAGCCACTCTTCGAGCGACGCCGAATCGAGTCGCCGAAAAGTGGTGGCGCCGGCGATCTGCTCCGCCACCAAGACGTCCTCCGGCTCAAAATGATCCAAGAGCAGTGAGGACTGCGTCGACAGGATCACTTGGGTCTCGGTACTCGCCTGCTTGATCAGGGAGGCGAGGAGCGTGATCGCAAAGGGATGGAGCCCGAGTTCCGGCTCGTCGACCACGATGACCGAAGGGCGGAGCTCCACGGGCTGGAGAAAGAGTGTCGCCAGGGCGATGAACCGCAGCGATCCGTCGGAGAGCGATGCGGCGTCGAAGTAGGCGTCGGAATGCCGGTGTTGCCACTCCAGTCGAAGCTTGTCCGGCTGCAAGGCCGAGGGCTCGAGCTGAAAATCCTTGAAAAATGGGGCGACACGCGCCACGGTCCGCTGGATAAGGCGGTAGCTCGCGGCGTGGCGCTCGCGGAGGAGATAGAGGAAGGCCGCGAGGTTGGAGGCGTCGGGGCGCAGGAATTGGTTGTCGTGGAGCGCGTCCACGGTCTTCATCGGCGAGCTGCGGCTCGTGTCGTGGAAATGGTAGAGGCGCCATCGCCCGAGCCGATCGCTGACCCACCGGGAGACTTCGTCGGAGGGCTCGCTGATGCCCGCCTCGTGGCCGATACGGCTCAGTGTGCGATTGAAGGGGCGATCTGGGTGCAACTTGCGATCCCAGAAGTAGACGACCTCGTCGGCGCTCAGGAGGGCGTCGTTGTCCGTGGCGCGGAAGCTCACGGCGTAGCGGTTCAAGCCACCCTTGAAGGACACTTCGAGACGCATTGTGTTTGTGGTCTTCTTTCCGAAGTGCAGGATGCGCTCCGCGCCACCGGCGCGCTCGACATACTCCTGGAGTCGCCCTTCCCGGACCGCGTTGAGGAACGCGAAGACGCCGATGAAGTTCGATTTCCCCGATCCGTTGGCCCCGATCAAAAGATTGATCGGCCGCAATGCGAGCTCGTTGACCTCGGCGAGGCTGCGAAAGCCCTGGACGGTGATGTGATCGAGCTCGGGTTGACGGGGCTGATCACTGGGTAAAGTAAACGTCATAAGCGTGGGCGCCCGGGATTGACCCTCGGGCGCATCGATTCTAACGGTCGTTCTTTGTCGCCGGTGCCGGACGGGCCGAGCGCCAGCGCTCGTCAGCTCTTGCCGTAGCGGCGACCGGCGTCGATCGACGGCATGTAGTGCTGCTCGACGTAGTCCTGCATCATGCGGTGGCTTGAGAAGGCCGGGGTGATGGTGGCCATGGCGCGCTTGACGCGGCGCAGCCATTCCGTCGGTAAACCGGCCCCGCTGCGCTCGTAATACGCCGGCACGACCTCGTCTTCCAGCGTCCTGTAGAGCGACGCGGCGTCGTGTTCGTCTTGGGCTTGCTCGGTGAGGCCGTGTTGTTCGGAGACGCCGATCGCCCAGCCGTTGGTGCCGTCGAAGCCTTCGGGCCACCAGCCGTCGAGGATCGAGAGGTTCAAGGCGCCGTTCATCGCCGCTTTCTGGCCGCTCGTACCGCTCGCTTCCATCGGGCGCCGCGGCGTATTGAGCCAGATGTCCGAACCTTGGACAATCTGGTAGCCGATGCGCATGTCGTAGTCCTCGAGGAAGAAGACTTTGCCCCTGAAGTCGTCGGACTGGCTGAGCTCGAAGATCTGACGCACCAGGCCTTGGCCGGGGCGGTCCGCCGGGTGGGCCTTGCCGGCGAAGATGATCTGCACCGGCCGCTCGGGGTGGTGCAGGATGCGCTTCAGGCGCTCGATATCGTGGAAGAAGAGGCCGGCCCGCTTATAGGTGGCGAAGCGGCGGGCGAAGCCGATGACCAGGGCGTCGGGGTCAAGCAGGCGGCCGACGTCTTGGAGCTCGCTCGGGGCCTGGCCGTGGCGGGCGAATTGTCGCTGCCAGCGGGAGCGACAGAAGCGCGCCAGGCGCTCCTTTTGCGCCCGGCGGGCCTGCCACAGCTCGGCGTCGGGGAGATCGTTGAGCTGCCGCCAGATCTCGGGCTCGAGCAGGCGATCGTCCCAATTCGGGTCGATGTGGCGCTCGAAGAGCTGGCGGACTGGGTGGCCGAGCCAGGTGGTGACGTGGACGCCGTTGGTCACCGGCAGGATCGGCTGACCCTCGGGGCGCGGGCCGGGGAGGTCGAGGTGACCCCACATGCCGTTGGTGACTTCCGTGTTCAGCACGCTCACGGCGTTGGACCGGGTCGAGAGGCGCATTCCGAAGGCGGTCATATTGAACCCGCCGTCTTCCCGGCGGGCGTCGCCGAGCTGCACCAGGCGGTCGACGTCGATCCTTAGCTTGGCGGCCGACGGCGCTAGGAAGGTCCGGGCGGTATTGAAGTCGTAGACCTCGTTGCCCGCCGGCACCGGCGTATGGTTGGTGAAGAGGCTGTCGGCGGCGACCCGACCGACGGCTTTCTCGAAGCTGTCGTAGCGCTCCTCCCTTTCGCCGCGCGCACCTTTGCGGCCGTTGAGCAGGGCGTCGAGGCGCTCGATTTGCAGCAACGACACGTGACCTTCGTTGAGGTGCCACGACTCCGGTCGAATGCCGAGGGCGTCCAGAACCCGCACGCCGCCGAGGCCGAGCACCATCTCTTGGACGAGGCGCATCTCGCGGCCGCGGACGTAGAGCGTTTGGGTGATCGGTCGGTCGCTCGGCTCGTTTTCAGGCACGTCGGTGTCGAGCAGCAGCACCGGCACGCGGCCGACCTGGACCAGCCAGGCGCGGATCTGGATATTGCGCCCGTAGGCCGGAACGCTGACCCGCAGCTCTTTGCCGTTGGCCCCGGCCACCGGACGCAGGCCGAGGCGGGCGAAGTCGTAGCGCGGGTAGAAGTGCTGCTGGATACCCTCGAAGTCGATCGTTTGGCGGAAGTAGCCGTGGCCGTAGGCCAAGCCGACGGCGACCAAGGGAACCCCGAGGTCGCTGGCGCTCTTGCAGTGGTCGCCCGACAGGATGCCGAGTCCGCCGGAGTAGATGGGCAGCGACGCGTGTAGACCGTATTCCATGGAGAAGTACGCGATCGGACCGCCCTCATAGTCCGGGTACTGGCGCCAGAACCAGCTGTCCTTGGTGCCGTCCATATAGCCGTCCAAGTCGTTGACGGCGCCTTCGTAGGCGCTGTGGAACGAGTCGCTGTGCAGGAAGCGCTGCCAGTGGGTCGGAGCGACGTTGATCAGGAATTGCACCGGATTCCGGTAGCGCTCCCAAGCCGGCGTGTCGAGCCGATCGAAAAGGTCGTGGACATCCGGGCGCCACGTCCAGCGGAAGTTGTAGGCCACGTCGAAAAGGCCGGAGAGCTCCTTCGGGAGCTCGATGTCGGCCACGGGGACGTGGGGGATTTTCAAGAGGGGCTGGGTCCGGGAAAGCATGGGTGGGTTCTCCTACCCGCGCCGACGTTTAGCGTCAGGCGGGCGTCGTGGCTTGTCGACGGGGGCGCTGGTGCGCGCCATGGCGTGGGTGTGGTCGGAGGCGAAGAGCCGTCCCGTCGGAGCGGAAGTCATGGCCGTCAGGTCTTGGACGGTGGGCCAAAGATCCGGGCGCTCGGTAGAGGCTGGGGATTCATGCCGCAGCGTCGCGTCGCGCATCGCCGTGATGCGGGCGGCTGGGCAGGGCGTCACGTGGATTCCGGCGGCGGCATCGTACCGCAATCCGTGGATAACGTTTCGGCGAGGAAACGCGTAGGATCAGAGGGAAAGTCCGCAGCACAACAAGCGAGGTGTGAATTGGCTAAACCAGCAGAAGTGCGTCGTTTCGCCCGCCGTATTCTGAGCGGTTTCATGGTCTTGGCTGGGCTCGTTGGCGTGTCGGGCCCTGGCGTCGCGCAGTCCTCAGAATTCAGGATCAACACCTACACCGACGGCATTCAGACTCAGCCCCGCGTGACGTCCTTCTCGGACGGTGGCTTTGTCGTCGTCTGGCAGAGCTCGAGGTCTCCGGGCAGCGACTCGAACGGCCGCAGCATCCTCGCGCGTCGTTTCGACGCTGCGGCCTCGCCGGTGGGGAATGACTTCCAAATCAATCAGGAGACAACGTTCGACCAGATTTCGCCTCTCGTCGCGACCATGGCGGGCGATGGCTTTGTGGTCACCTGGCAGACCCGGGACTCCAGCGGCACGTTTGAGTCGGAGGGTTTGAAGGCACGGATCTTCGACAGCTCGGGATCGTCGATCGCCAGTGAGTTCCGCGTCGAGGATCCGGCAGATGGGCCGATCAGCATCCAGCGGGCCGTGGGGACCGTCGACTCGGGGAGATTCGCGGTCGTGTGGACTCACCAGGACGGCGATGACTTCTTCCGAGTTTTTGACGGGCAAGGGGCCCCATTGACCGCGCCGGTCGAGGTCAACCCGACCGGCTGCAGCGCTTCGCCGCGCCTCGGCACCGTCGCCGACGTCGATTTCGTGGTCCTGTGGACGTGCTCGTCGGGTCCCCTTCCCGTGATGTACCAGCGCTACGCCGCGGACGGAACTCCCCTCGGCATGGAGCTGGAGGGGCCGTCGACGCAGGCCGTCGCCACCACGCCCACCGACTTCGGCTTCGTGCTCGCCTCTTTCAGCAGCGAAGGGTGGAGCGCGCGGCGGTACGATACGGCCGGAGTGCCATTCGGATCCTCGTTTGCGCTGGACAATGGCTTTAGATTCAAGACCCTTGAGAATGGCTACGTGACGCTGCTCATCGACAATGACGGCGACCGTCAAGGCGTCACTTTCAGCCGGGTCTCCACCGGCGGCGAGATCATCAGCCGGAGAATGCGGGCGAATCTCTTCACCGCCGATGACCAGACCAATCCCGACGTCGTAGGCCTCACAGACGGCCGCTTCGTGGTGGTCTGGGATAGCCGCTTGTCAGACGACGGGGATGATCTGTGGTCAATCCGCGGGCGAGTCTTCACCGACGACCTCTTCGAAGACGGCTTCGAATCTGGCGATGTGTCGGCGTGGGATCTCGAAGTGCCCTAGCTCAGGTCAAGCCTCGGAGCTGGCCCCTTCGTCGACGGTGAAGACGTCCATGAACTCGTCTAGCACCGCCTTGACGATCTCCGGCTTGGGGTGGCGGTTGTCGTCGGTGAACGGATCGGGGAAGTATTCCTTCACGATCTCGTAGGACGGGAAATAGTACAGGTCGTCGAGGTCGGCGCGCATGACCTCGTCGATCGCGACCCGCAAGACTGCTTTGCTGACGGTGCTCGCGGAAATGCAGGAGACGGGGCGGAAGGTCGCCATCAGGGGCACCGGCGAGAGGGTCACGATGACCTTCGCGTCGGGGTTCACCGACTTGATGATGCGATGGGTCTCCGTCAGGTTGGCGGCGTTCTCGGCGACCGTCGAGACGCGGAAGCCGTGGCGCTCCTCGTCGAAGATGCTCATCGGGATCGCGCGCCAGAACGCCTCGCCGGTGACTTTGTCGTACCAGATCTCCGAGACCCCGAGGGTCAGCACGAAGACGTCGGCTTGGCGCAGGAGCGACTCCGTTTCGGCGCGCTCCTCCTCGCCCGGCAGGGCGATCTCTTTCTTCGGGCCGAACCAGTAGAGGTGGTCGAAAGACTTGCCCTCGATCGCCCACTGGAACTGCTGGAGGATCGAGAAGGTATTCACGATGCCTTCGCCGAAGCGAATGATGTGGCTGCTGATTTCCGATCGGTCGTGGCCGAGGACGCGGTAACCGTCCTGCTGGAGACGGAGCTGGACGTGTCGCGCGAAACAGCTGCCGAAAGAAACGATCGGCGTCTCGCGGGTCAGGAACGGCTCCGGCTCCCAACCCCTGACGATGTGCTTGCGAATGGCGCCGTCTTTCTGCAGCTCCGCCTTGTCTGGAATAAAGCGCGTATGGCGACCGCGGTACCACGAGCCGTGGAAGACGGCGGCGTCCCCGTCCGGTTTCTTGACTTTGAGATGCTGGAGATCATTCTTCATCGACCTGCTGCTGCCTCCATGGTCCAGTCGTTCCGCGCGGTCGCCCTCGCGCCTCTGGGCCGGGGGGCCTCTAGGGACCGCGCCGGGAGCGTACCGCGGACCGGGGGCTTTGCAGAAAGAATCCTCAGAAAAAAAGACGCCGCCGAAGGGTCGGCGGCGTCTTTTCCGGAAGAGAGTGGCCGGCTTCGGCGTTTGGCCGACGCTTTCTCTATTGCTTGGTCATTTCATGGAGCGTGAACGAGGCGACGGCGCCGTCGGTGGCCTGCATGTAGGCGGCGAGGTGGGTATTGTTCATGTGGGTTTGCCACAATTCCCGGGTCGTCCAATTCTCGTAGAAAATGAAGATCGCCGGATTCTCGTTGTCTTGGTGCAGATCGTATTGGAGGCAGCCTTCTTCTTGGAGGGTCGGCTTGATCAGCTTCAGAAGTTCTGCTTTGACCAAGTCGATCCGGTCGGCGTGGGCCTCGATGCGGGCAACGATCGTCAAGGGTGTGCTCAAAGGATTATCCTCCTCGGGGTTTGAAGGTGGTAGTTTGGAAGAAGGATAGGTCGGTCCTTGGGGCGCGACAAGACAGCACTTTTTAGGTACTTATCGATCTTTTTCGCGCAAAGTATCTTCCGGGAAACCTACGGAGACGGGCAACGGAAGACCCGCGACAGTCCGCGTCTGGACCTGTTTCGGAGCGGCAGAACCTTTGAGAGACAGGCGATGACCCACATTCGATACGACTGCAACCTGGGGTGTCCGGTGGAAGCCGCCATGGAAGTCATTGGTGGCAAATGGAAGGGTGTGATCCTGTTCCACCTATTGTCGGAAACCCTCCGTTTCCACGAAATTCGGAGCCTCATTCCCGAGGTCACCCACAAGACGCTTTCGAAACAGCTTCGGGAGCTCGAGGCCGAAGGGGTGCTGTCCCGGGAGGTGTTCCCGGAAGTGCCGCCGAGAGTCGAATACTCACTGACGCCCTATGGCCAGACCCTGGCGCCGGCGATTCACGCGCTCCAGGTCTGGGGGATGCAGCACCTGGAGAGAAGGCACGGCGAAGCCGCCGGCGACTCGGTGGGCCGCGATGGGGAGGGAGGCCCGGCGGCGGCGAGCTAGAATCGATGGAGCCAACCTGTGGAGCCGCCATGGAGATTCGAGTCGCCCGATACGACGATATTCCGGTCATCGAACCCCTCATTTCGCGCTCAGTCCGCGGACTGAGCGTGGGGGACTACACCCCCGATCAGATCGAAGGCGCCCTCGGAGATGCCTTCGGCCTCGATACGCAGCTGATCGACGACGAAACCTACTTCGTGGTCCTCGTGGACGACACGCTCGCCGGCTGCGGCGGGTGGAGCTTCCGCAAGACGCTCTTCGGCGCTGATGGCCGCCCCGACCGCGAGCCGGAGAGTCTCGACCCGGCGATTGACGCGGCGAAGATCCGCGCTTTCTTCGTGGATCCGGAATTCGCCCGTCGGGGCATCGGCAAGTTGCTGCTCGACCACTGCGAGGACGCGGCGCGCCGCGCCGGCTTCACCCGCGCCGAGTTGATGTCCACCTTGCCGGGTCTGCGTCTCTACTCAAAATTCGGATATATCGCCAGCGCCGGCGTCGACTACCCGCTCAAGGGTGGCGGCAGCATACCGTTCGTGCCGATGGCGAAGCCGCTTGGCTAAGACCGGGTGAGGGCCGCGATCAGCTCGCGGTGCTTGGGGAAACGTCGGCCCAGGTCGGCGCGTGTTCCCGCCTCGTAACCGTCGAAGCTGAAGGCGGGCGCCATGGTCGTGCCGCAGAGCGCATAGCCGTGGTCGCCCGGAATCACCCGGCTGCCTTGCCAGACGCCCCGTGGCACCACGATCTGCGGACGCTGGTCGGCCCGCAGGTCCGGGCCGAGGATCACGACGCCGCCTTCGTCCTCCCCGTCGTCGCGCAGCTGGAGCTGCTCCACCGGGTCGCCCAGGTAGTGGTGCCAGACCTCGTCGGCGTCGAGGCGGTGCATCTCGGAGAAGGTATCGGGCGTCAGCAGGTAGTAGATGGCGGTCGAGAGACCGCGCGGCGAGTCGAGGTCGACCGACTCTCCGGGGACGGTCAGCTCGCTCTTGTAGGTCTCCCGGTAGAAGCCGCCTTCCGGGTGGGGGAGAAGGCCCAGGGCCTCGGCGATGGGGTGGGTCTTGTCCACGGTCTTGCTCGCTAGGCGCCGCGCTTTTCGGCGAAGCTCCGCACGCGCTGGGCGAAGCGGGTGAAGCCCCAGCGTTCGGTCAGGGCGCCGAAACGGTCGAAATCGACCGGCCGCACCGCCAAATCTGCGACCTCGGCCCGAGCCGGCGCGTCGTCGGCGATGACGGCGAGGCGTTTGGAAAGGCGGGCGACGTCGGCGTGTTCGGTGAGCTTCTTGGCCAGGGACTTCGCCCCCCGGATCGGCAGGTCGGCGACGCCGGCGGCGTCCGCCAGGAGGGCTTCCAGGTCTTGACGATGGGCCAAAAGCGCCGCGGCGGTCTTTTTGCCGATGCCCGGGACGCCGGGGATATTGTCGACGCTATCGCCGGCGAGGGCGAGGTAGTCGGCGATTTGCGACGGCTCGACGCCGAATTTTTCCCGCACGCCCGCGGCGTCATAGCGCACGTCTTTGGCGAGGTCGAAGAGCTCCGTGCGCCCGTCCACCAGCTGCGCCAGGTCTTTGTCTGAAGACACCAAGACGCGGTGGGCGTCGGGCGCTTCTTGCGCCAGCGGTCCGAGCAGGGTGCCGAGCAGATCCTCCGCCTCGTAGCGCGTGCTCGAGAACGTCGCGAGGCCGAGGGCCTGGCCGAGCTCTTCGCAGCCGTTGAGCTGGGCTTCAAGCTCCGGCGGCGGCAGCTCGCGCTGCGCTTTGTACTCGGGGAAGATGTCGTTGCGAAAGCTGGTCGTCAAACTGCGGTCGAAGGCGAGGGCGATGTGGCTGACCGCCTCATCTTCCAGCAGCTTGAGCAGGAAACCGCCGAAGCCGTAGATGGCGTTCGCCGGAATGCCGTCCGGCGCTTTGACGCTCGGCGGGATGGAGAAGAAGGCCCGGAAGATATAGGGGCTCGAGTCGACGAGGTGAATACGCACGGGCGGAGACTAACCCATCATCACTAAGTTTCGGGGGTGTCGCGGGTGGGCGGGCGCACGGCGCGGGTCAGGGGCGGCGGCGTGTCGACGGCGTCGCGGGCGCCGAGCTCTTCGAGTCGACGCACGGACGGTAGGAGGCGCCGCTCAAAGGAGCCGACGGTGTCGTTATAAGCCTGGACGGCGGCGTCGAGTCCACGGCCCGTGCGCGCGAGGTGGTCGAGCATGCGTCCGAGTCGCACGTGCAGCTCGCGGCCGGCGTCGGCGATGCGTTCGGCGCCCTCCGCCACCTGCTGACGCTGCCAGCTCCAGGCGACCGTGCGCAGCAGGGCGAGCAGGGTCACCGGCGTCGCCGGCAGCACCCGTCGATCGAGGCAAAAATCGAGCAGCTCGGGGTCGCGCTCGAAGGCGGAGGCGAGCACGCCGTCGTGGGGCAGGAACATGACCACGAAATCCGGCGAGCCGTCGATCTTCTGCCAATACGCTTTGGATCCGAGCTCGTTGATCCGAGCTTTTAAGGCCCGGAGGTGCTCGTCGAGGCGCTTCGTGCGCTCGGCGGGCTCGTCTTCTTCGGACGCCAGCAGATAGGCGCGCATCGGCGCTTTGGCGTCGATCGGCAGGCTGCCGCCGCCGGGTAGGCGAACGATCATGTCGGGGCGCTGGCCGCCTTCGACGGTGGGCTGCTCCAGGTAGTCGACGTGGCGCTTGAGTCCGGCCATTTCCACCAGGCGCTGGAGCTGGAGCTCGCCCCAGCGGCCGCGGCTGCCGGACGACGTGCGGAGCGCCTGCTTCAGGTCCCGGGTGGAGTGGTGCAGCTGCCGCTGGGCGTCGCGCAGCAGCTGCAGCTCACGGCGCAGGCCCTGGTAGGCGCCTTGCCGCGTCTGCTCGATCTCTCGAACCTGGGTGTCCAAGTGGGCGAGGGTCAGGCGCAGCGGCTCCACGACCTGCTCGAGCTGCGTACGCGAGCGGGCGGCGACGTCGTCGCCGCCGTCCCGCACGGCGTCGGCGAAGACGTCGCGCGCGAGGTGCTCAAAGCTCACCCGCAGCTGCTCCTCGGCGGAGCGCAGCCACTCGACCCGCTCCGCTTCCACGCGTCGATGGGCCTGGGCCTCCGCCAGCGCCTGGCGCAGCTGCTGCTGTTCCTCGACGGCGGCCTCGGCCCGGCGACGCTCCCCTTCAAAGAATCGCAGCCGCTCCCGGAGCGTGGCGAGCTGGGCCCGCCCGCCGCTTCGGCCGAGCCAGTACCCCACCGTCAGGCCGATGGCCAGCCCGAGGGCGAGGATTCCCAGGGCGCCCAGCCACGTCTCTGCGTCGCCGGTGGCTGACTGGCCTTGGAGCGCGTTGGCCGCAGCCGTGGCCGCAGCGTCAAACGGCGCTGCGCGGCCAAAAAGCAACGAGTAAGCAGACGGAAACACGGCGTTAGTCTAACGCCGAGAAGGTCCACATCAGCCGCTGGGATTTAGGTGAGTCGTAAGAGTCCGTCGCCGTAGAGTTGGTAATTCGCCCAGTCCTCAGAGCCTTTCTCGTAGAGCGTTCGCCGTCCGGCGGTCACCCCCCGGGCCAAGGTATCGCCGCCGGCGAGGGTCTCGTAGAGCGTCTTGGCGAATGCCACGGCGGCCTTATCGTGAACGCGCCACCGAGTGCCGACGAAGGCCGCGCAGCCAGTTTCCAGAATCTTACCGGCGAAGGTCTCGGGCTTCCGATAGCTCAGGTTTTCATCCCCGGGCTCTCTATTGGGCATGACGACGCGACCTGACTCGCAGGTGTTGAGAATGACAACCCGAGTCCTCCTGCTCACCTTGCGAAGGTCTTCGAAATCGAGGTATTGATCATTGGCGAGCCAAAGGCCACTCATCGAGGGGTTCGACTGGAAGAAGCCGTGGCCGATGAAGTGGAAAAGGTCATAACCTCCTTGGGTGAGTTTCATCTCGACATTTCTTGGAGTCGCGCGGTGGCCGGCCAGCACCTTTACGGACACCGAGCCCCTAAGCTGCGAGAGACTCTCGTAGACTTCGTCGAGTTCCTTGGCGATGCCCTTCTGAATATCGGAGCCGGCGGTGACAGCCACCAAGAGGACGCGCAGACGCGGGCCATGTCCGTAGCGCGCAGGGTAGAGCCACCGGCCAGAATGGGTCCCGCTGAGGCGAAGTCTCCTGGATAGGCCGCGGTGGGCGGCGGGGCGTGATTCCGCCCCGGTGCCGTTTCCGAAGCGGAGCGCCTCAAAAGGGATGGAGGCAAGCTCGGGATCGTGGCTGATGACGAGCTGGGAGCCAGCGATCCGATCGAGCACCGCAGAGGCAGCTCCTGGAAAGAGAGCGGCGCGTAAGTGCGATCCGACCTCCTGCAGCTGATCTGCGGATAGCCGGTGGTTTTGCTCGTGGTCTTCCGCAGTCGATTGAAGCTGAAGAAAAGGCTTCAGAGAAGTCTCCTCGGTGGGTGCTAGAACGTTGCCATCAGGAAGAAGAAGACAAACCTCATCGCTTCCGCCGCCTTGCCCGCGTCGAAGGACCAAGTGGGTCATCGGGGTCGACGGCCCCTGCGGCAGGCTGAGACTCTCGACGGGGCGGGTCTCAGACGTGAAGGCGGCGCCACTTGTCCCAAGTACACGCTTGAGGATTTCGAATCTTTCTTGGATGGGTTCAAACCAAGAAATATGAACGTCCTTGAGCTCGAGAAGCTGGGGGAGCATGCCGTCCACCACGACCTTTTCGAGTAGCTCACTGCGGAGCCCGTCGAAGGCGGTGAGGCCGATCGCTTTGAAGTTCGACCGGTTGACCGCCTGCGCCAAGTTCCTGGCGGCCGCGCTGGCCTGCTGAACAGCCTGGCCGGAAGCCTCGTGGAGATCGCCCAGGTTCGCGGCCCAAACGTAGTCTGCGTCCATCGCTTGGGTCCGACTCGGGATCGGCAGATCGCTATTGCGCTGGGCCTCGCTGAGGGCGCCGCCGGTCGCGCGGTCTATGGCCTGCTGGCCTTCGTCGGAAGGGATGTCCGCATAGGTCGGGACGACCACCAACTCGAGGTCCTGGGCCCTCACCAAATGGTCCTGGATGAGGTGGATATAGACCCTGCCCTTGGCCTTTTGTCGGGCCCGGTAGAGTAGCCCCTTGAGCACGAGGGACGTGATCTGTAAGGGGTCACGGCTGCGCATGAGTCGAAGGTTCTCAGCGCGGGTCCGTCCGTTCCATTCGACCGCAGATTCGTCGCTGCGCAGGTTTTTTCGGCCCTCCTCGCGGACTCGTTCGCTCAGTTTGGAGAGGCTGCCGGGGAGCTTGAGGGCCGGGTAGCTCCGCGACTTCAAGATCTTCTTTTTAATCGCTTGGTAGTGGGCATTACCCGCGTGGTTTTCATCGATCAGCTCGGCGGGCATAGGGCCCTCGCCGAAGAGATCCGCCACGAGCTGGGCGCCGCCGCCGTAGCCGCCGAGGACGTAAAGCGGATTGGGGCCACCGTCGAGCGTCAAAGAGCGCCATGCCTCTTCGACCAGCCCAACGAAGAGACCGTCATAGCCGGCGGGGTCGCTGCCGTCCGAGGCGCGGCGGGGACGCCGTTTGCCACCGATCAAGATGCGAGCTTGGACTGCGGGCTCCATGACGCGTCGCATGTCGCTCAGGCAAAGCGCCCGCGCGGCCGCGGTGGTTTGGCCCGGTGGGGGCGGCGGCACGATCGGAGTGGGCAGCGGGGCCATGGTTTTGGACGTGGGCTCCGCCATGTCGTAGGCAGTGAAAGGAAGGCCCTCGGCGGCGCCGAGGTCGAGATCCGCGGAAAGGAAGCAGTGGAGAAGATCCGCGGGCTGGCTCGCGGTCTCGTTGTAGGCCGCGATGAGGTCCATCAGGAATTGACCGAAGCTATTTCGGCGGAAGTCGCTGCCATAGGCAATTTCACCTCCGGCGCAGAAGATCGAGCGGCCCAGCAGTCCGACGACGTCGCCGATGTGTTGGGCCGTGGTGCCGAAGAGTCCGTCGACATCGGGACTGTCCGCGAAGGAGAGGGCGATCTTCCAGCCGGCCAGGGGGGATCCCAGGCCGCGGCCGAGGTGGCCTCGGAATGAGCTCGCAGGCGTCACGAGACGCAGGCGCGGGTGGATCTCGTGAAGGACCTTGACCTCGTGCGGGGAGAGCTCTGGATCGGGGTGGAGCGCGAGTACGGTGCCGGGGTGCTTCTGCTGTAAAGCAGCGACGTCGAGGAGCTCCGGGGACCGGGGAAAAGTCTCGACGTTGTGCTTCGGCAAAGACGCCGCCTCGATGATGCGCTCCGCGACCAGCTGGTGGTGCTGCCAGGCTACCGCCTCGGCCATCGCCCGCAAGGCCACGGACATGGCCTGGTCCCCGGCGGCTTTCGACGCGTGATTCCAGGGCACGGTCGGCGTATTGCCGGCGTAGGGGAAGCTCCGGTCTTCGCCGCGCTTCAGCACCTCGACGACCAGCGTCGGCCAGCGCTGTTTTTTCGCCCGCAGCAGCTCGCGGTGGCACCAGGCGAGGGCGCTGCTGCGGTCGCTGCGCACGGCGACCAAGACTCCGTAGCGGGCTTCGCTCTCGAGTTGGCTCTTCAGCGGATCGCCGGTCAGCAGGTAAGCGTCGCCGAAAATCTTGGTGACGGCGGCGTGGGTCTTCGAAATCTCGGCGATGCGCTGGGCCGCCGCATCCGAGACGTCCGCATCCTCGGGGGCGTGTGAAATATAAAGACGCGGGCGCTTTCTGCCGCCGAGGACGCGAAACACGGTGGCGAGCACTTCCGCGGCGGGCGTGGCGAGGTCGGCCAGAAACTCACGGCGGACCGACTGTCTTGGGAGGTCGTGTCGAAAGTCGTGCCATGCGTCGTTGATGAGAAGTGGCAGCACCGCGCCGGACCGATCCAGCTGATCGTTCCATTCTCGGACAAGCTCAACCGCGCGTTTGCGCACCGTCGGGTCGGCGAACGCCGCCTCGCC
>JBCDKB010000059.1:0-26925 GCA_038747035.1 Acidobacteriota bacterium
CCGCCGGAGCGGCGGCGTCGGACGGTGCGAGTGACCTGGAGGCGCAGCCGGTGCGCACGAACTTCGCCGAAACCGCGTTTTGGCTCCCCCAGCTTCGCCTCGATGCGGACGGCTCGACCCGCATGGAATTCACGGTGCCGGATTCGGTGACGGAATGGAGCGTATGGGCGCATGCCCTGAGTCGCGACCTGCGGGGCGGATCGACCACCAAGAGCACCCGCAGCGTGAAGGATCTGCTGATTCGTCCGTACCTGCCGCGCTTCCTGCGCGCCGGCGACCGCGCCCAGCTCAAGCTGGTCATCTCGAACGCCGGCGACTCCGCTTTCGTCGGCCGCGCCGACGTGTCGATCGTCGACCCGGAAAGCGGTGAGGACCTGCTGGAGTCTTTCCAGCTGAAGCCGGGCGACGTCTCCGATCTCGCCTTCGAGGTCGAGCCTGGGCAGACCGCGACCCTCACGGTACCGCTCTTCGCGCCGAGCTCCCCGCGGCCGGTCTCGATCACGGCTTCGGCGCGGGCCGGCGAGCTCAGCGACGGGGAGCGGCGGCCGCTGCCGGTGTTGCCGAGTCGACTGCACCTGGCCCAGTCGCGCTTCGCCGCCGTCCAAGGTCCGGGCTCGAGGACGCTCCGCTTCGAAGACTTGGCCCACAAAGACGACCCCAGCCTCGAAAGTGAGAGCCTGGTGATCACGGTCGACGGCCAGCTCTTCCAAACGGCGCTCCGCGCCTTGCCGTACCTGGTCGAATATCCGTACCGCTGCACGGAGCAGACCCTGAATCGATATCTGTCGACGGGCATCCTCTCGAGCCTCTACGGCAACTACCCGAGCGTCGCGGCCATGGGCGCCCGGCTGGCGAAGGAGCGCGAGACCCTGCTCGAGCCGTGGCGTGAAGACGACCCGAATCGGCGACTCCTGCTCGAGGAATCGCCGTGGTTACAGCACGCCCGCGGCGGCGGCGAGCCCGAAGGCCTGCTCAAGATCCTCGATCCGGAGGTGGCGGAAGAGGTGCGCAGCCGCGCCCTCGACGAGCTGCGCAAGGTCCAAACCTCGAGCGGCGGCTTCCCGTGGTGGCCGGGCGGACCGCCGTCCCCGTATATGACGCTCTACACCCTCCAGGGCTTCGCCCGCGGACTGGAATTCGGCCTCGACGTGCCCAAAGACATGACGGTCGCCGGCTGGCGCTACCTCGAGCGCTACTGGCGGGAGGAGCTGGGGCCGCGGGTCGAGAAGACCTCGGATTGCTGCGCCCCCCGCTTGACCTTCTACGCGTGGCTCCTGTGGGCTTTCCCGGACCCGTCGTGGACGGGCGACGTGTTCTCTGAAGACGATCGCCGGTCGATCCTCGAGCAGGCCGCGGCGCACTGGCGATCCCTCTCGCCGCGCCTCAAGGGCTACCTCACCTTGGCTTTGGTGCGCGCCGGCGAGATGGAGAGGGCGCGGCTGGTGTGGGATAGCGTCATGGACTCGGCCAAGACCGAGGAAGACCTCGGGACCTTCTGGGCGCCGGAAGACCAGGCCTGGCTTTGGTACAACGACACCGTCGAGTCCCAGGCCTTTGCGCTGCGGGTCCTGATGGCGCTCGACCCCGACGACCCCAGGCGCCACGGCCTGGTGCAGTGGCTGCTGCTCGATAAAAAGCTGGGCCACTGGAAGTCCACCCGGGCGACGGCGGAGGCGGTCTACGCGCTGGCTGCTTTCCTCAGCTCGGAGGGGACCCTCGGCGCCGAGCAGCGGGCGCGGGTGAGTGCCGGCCCCGTGGTCGAGGACTATGTTTTCCGCCCGGAAGACGACGGTCGACGCCAGCGGGCGATCGAAGGCCCTGGCGTGAAGCCGTCGATGTCGCGGATCACGGTCGAGAACCACACGCCGGGTCTGCTCTTCGCTTCGGCGACGTGGCATTTCGCGACCGATCGCTTGCCGCCGGAAGCGGAGGGCGACTTTTTCTCGGTGGAGCGCTCCTTCTTCAAACGCGAGCTCCACGGCGACCGGTGGCGGCTCGTGCCCTTGGCGGAGGGTGAAGAAATCGCCGTCGGAGATTCCGTGGAGGTGCGGCTGCAGATCCGCGCCAAACACGCGGCGGAGTACGTCCAGCTCCGCGATCCGCGGGGCGCCGGCTTCGAGCCGGAAGACGTGACCTCCGGATTCGCATGGGACTCCGGCCTCGGCCACTACCGTGAAATCCGCGATAGCGCCGTCAACTATTTCTTCGAGTGGCTTCCGGCCGGTGAGTACACCTTCCGGTATCGGATCCGGGCGACCACCGCGGGGGCGTTCCGGGTTGGCCCGGCGCAACTCCAGTCGATGTATGCGCCGGAATTTGTGGCGTATTCATCCGGCCAGGTCGTCAGCATCGAGGAGTAAAGTCTCGGCCGCGGCCAAGGGGTCGATCGCTCTCGGCCGTCGCTTCGAAGGCCGCTTGAGGATCGCCGAAGATCTTCGGTGTCCCCCAGCGCCCGCAGCACGGCGTCGTTCAAGAGTTCCGTGGCGTGGTAACCTGCGCCCCCGCCGCGGAGACCATCCGTCCGCACACCGCGGGGCACCCCGCCCCACCCCAGCATTCTCACCCCGCCCAGAGCATTCACGGTCCGGGGTGAAAGGAGGCACACCATCGAAAAAGAAGAACCGATAACTCTCGAGGGTCGCGTCGTCGAAGTCCTCGGGAATTCGAATTTCCGTGTCCAAGTGACTGAAGAGCACACCGTGCTGGCGAAGATCGCCGGCAAAATGCGCAAGCATCGCATCCGCGTGCTGCCCGGCGACCGCGTTAGTGTGGAAGTGTCGCCGTACGACCTGCACCGAGGTCGGATCGTCTATCGTTTCCGCAACTAGCCGTCGACCCTGGCGCCGGTTTCAAGCGACAGGCGCGCGCAGAGTTCAACTCAGAGCGCCGACTATGGCTCGTCGCCGAACGCGGCGGCCGGTCTCTTCAAGAGTTCGATCGACGCGCTGAGGCCGCCCGGCCGCGAGCGTCGACGCCACACCGGCGGTAGCGCTTCGACGAGGGCTTCAAGACGGGATCGCAGCCGTCGGCGATCCCCGGAGCCGAGGTCGCCGAGGGGTACGTCCTCGCCGACCTTGAGCCGGATCCGCGCGAGCTCCGCGCCCAGGTGGGCGGCGTCCGCCGCCCAGGCGAGCTCCGCGCGGATCGTGTCCCCATCGGCCCGGCCGATGGCGCTGTGCTTTAAGGCGCCGACCGTGTCGGCGAGGCGCGTTTGCGCGGCGTCGAGGCCTTGCGCGGTGAAGCCGACGCCGCGGCGTTCCGCCGCCGACTTGGCGGCGAACATCCAAGCAAAAAAGAGCGGGCCGCCGTTGCGCGCCGAAACGCCCGCGGCCGCTTGCGCCTCGCCGAGCTCGACGAGGACGCGTCCCGCGACGCCCGACGGATCGTGGAGCACGTGGCGGTCGAGCAACGCCGCCACCGGCAGCGATTCGGCGTCGGCGGCGCTCGTCCGATTCCAGGCGAAAGCCGCTCCGGCGACGTAGGCCGGCCAGCTGACGGCGGGCGGCTGCAGGTGGCCGTGGTCGCCCCAGTCGGTGAGCAGGTAGCCGGCGGCGTCCTCTCCGGCGACGGCGGCCCGCGCCGCGTTAGCCAGGCCGGTGGCGGTTCGACCGGTAAAGCTGTTCCAGGCGCCGGTGCCGGGGCAGACGTAGGCCTTGAGTCCGGCGTCGCCGAGCTTCTGCAGCGGCACCTTGAAATCGTGGTCCGCCTCGTAGCCCCAGACCATGGCGAGGGCGTCCTTGGGGAACTCCGGCAGGAGCTCGGGCTCGGCGAGGGCGACGTCCGCCCAGAAGAGGATGCGCCGGCCATGGTTCGCCGCCAGCCGATGCACCTGGCGCAGGAAGTCGAGGTAGACCCGGCCGGTCCCGAGGGTCTCGCAGGCTTCGCGGCTGCGCCCGAGGCCGAGGTCCAGAGTCTCGTCGAGGCCGACATTCAGCAGCTGGCCGGGGACGTGGGGGAGCAGCTGGCCATAGAGATCGTCGAGCAAGCTGAAGACGCCCGGGTCGAGCGGGCACAGGCTAAAGGGCTCCGGCTCCGGGCTGAAAGGGTGCTCCACGCCGTCTGGACACTCGGCCAGGCGTCGGTAAGGTTCGTGGACCAGCCAGCGGTGGAAATGGCCGAAGCTATTTTGCGTCGGCACCAGCTCGATGGCTCGGCGGCGCGCATAGCTCCCGAGTCGACGGATTTCGTCCGGCCGTATCGGGCTCGCGTTTCGCCAGACGGTTTCGTGTCCGACGTAGGCAAAGGTGTGCTCGACGTAGAGCTGGAGCTGGTTGAACTTCAGCTCGGACATGAGGTCGACGAGCGCGTAGAGCTCGCCCATCTTGGGTACCCGGTTGCGGCTGATGTCGAGCAGCAGCCCGCGTGTCCGGAGATCTGGCCAGTCGGTAATCTCGAGGCCGACGACGCCGTCGCAGCCAGGAGGATGGAGGCGCAGCCACTGGGCGAGGGTCGTCAGACCGCGGAAGAGCCCGGCGACGGTGTGGGCCGTCAGGTCAACGCCGGCGGGGCTGATGACCAGCCGATAGGCCTCTTCGTAGCGCGACGGACTGTCGGCGCCGACGACATTCAGGCGCACGCCCTGGATGGGGTCCTGGCTGTGTTCGAGGTGACATCCGAGTGCGGCGATCTCTTTGGCGAGGGCGTCGAGCCGGGCGTCGAGTCGCGCCGTCCGTTCGCTGTCGAGGGGGCCGATCGGAACAGCGCCTTCGGGGCGCCACCGCCCCGGCCGCACGATCGCCTCCTGCGGCGGCGGAACCAGCAGGCGTGGATCGACCTCGGGGACCTTACCGTCCGACGGTGCGGTCACGGTCGGCGCCGCCACTCGCCACACCCCGATCCCGGACGGCGCCGGGTTCCTTGACAATCCCCCGGGACGGTGAGGAAGATCGTCGGGTCATGGAGCCCGCTTGCCCCGGGCTGCATGATCCGCCGCCGACCCGTTCTAGGATGTGAGCCACCGCCCGTTCTTGCCGTGGAGATCGACATGCCGAGATGCTATCGCCTTCTTTGGATTTTCGTCCTGCTCGGCCCGTTGGCCGTCCTGCCCGCCGTGGCCGACGCGGGCGTCATTCTGCGCACCACGACGACCTACCACGCGGAAAAACCGCCGCGGACTGAAGTCACGTCCACCAAGGCGCACGCCGGCAGCCTGCGCATCGACGTCGCCAAGCCCGGGGACGGGGAGGCGGCCGAAGGGGACGCGCTGCATTCGACGATCTTCCGGGGCGCCTTCGGCGACTTCCTCATCGTCGACCACGGGGATCGGGTCTTCACCGTGCTCGACGACCAGGCGATCAAAGACCTCGAGGCGCAGCTGCAGTACACCATGTTGCAGCTGGACCGGCAGATGGCCGAGCTCCCGCCCGAGCAGCGGCGCAAGATGCGCGAGGCGCTCAAGGGCGGCGAGGTCAAAGCCGAGCCCGAGATGGTGAAGACCGACAAGGTCGAAGAGCGCGGCGGCCTGTCTTGCCAGCTCTATGAGTTCCGGCGCGGTGAGGAGCTGGTAAGGGCGGTGTGGGTGGCGCCCTGGGATGAGGTGACCGGCGGCAAGGAGCTGCGGGCCGCGCTTGAAGGGATGCAGGGATTCAACGCCCGCCTCGAAGAGGCCTTCAAGAGCATCAAGTCCGAAGCCCTCGGCGGCGCCCAGGTCTTCGATTTCGGCCCGAACCCGTTCCAGGGCTTTGACAGATTCGACGGGCTGCCGGTGCATACCGTCGAGTACGAAAACGGCGAGCCGAGCTTCGAAACGTCGGTCGTCGCCACGGAAGAAGTTGAGCTGAACCAGGCCGATTTCGTGCCGCCCTCGAACTACCAGCGGAGGTCTTGGGCCGGTGAGTGATGCCCCGAGCGTGCTCGCTCCCCGACCGACCACCCGATTGCGCGGACTGCGCTCCCGGCTGCGCGCCTTCGTGCTCGAGCGTCATCCTTTCGCCATCGTGGCGGTGAGCCACGCCGCCGAAGTCGCGGCCGAGCAGGTGCCTGAGGGGGAACGGACCGAAGTCATCGAAGCGCTGCGGCCGCTCTTGCGTGAAGCCCTGCTCGACCGGCTCGAAAAGCTGCCGGTCCAAGATATTCCGGACCCGACACCGCGCACCTCGGCCCTCGGCCGCCTGGCGTCGGCGACGGAATCCCTCCTGCTCGACGTCGACGGGTTCCTGTGCCGTGAAGGCGTGGTGTCCACCTTCACCGCCGACGAGCGTCGGGAAATGCTGGCGGGCATGATTCTGACCCGCGCCGTCGACAATCGGCTCAAGCATTTCTTCGCCGCCGGTGACGTCCGTTTCGAAGACCGGGCCTTCCAAGGCAAGGGCTTCCGCTCCCTCGGCCAAGAAGCCATCTACGCATCCTGCCTCCGCCTGCGCCGCGGCGAGCTCTACAGCAAGGACGGGCGGTGGCGAGGCGATGTCATCGCGCCGCTGATCCGGGACGCCGGCGCCGCCCTGGCGATGGCCCCGGGTTCGGGAATGGTGCGCGGCATCCTCTCGGCCCAGATGGGTAAAGCGGGGCCGCCCATGGACGGCCGCGACCTCCACATCGGTGACCTCGAGAGCGGCGTCCTGCCGCCGGCGGCGCCGCTCTCGATCTCGTCCCTCAACGTCGCCGGCCTCGCCTACGCCATGGCGCAGGAAGACGAGGGCCGGGTGGCGGTGTCGTTCATCGGCGAGGGCGGAACCTCCCTCGGCGAATGGCACGAGGCGATCAACGCCTGTGCGGTCAAGCGCCTACCGGCGGTTTTCTGCATCCAGAACAACCATACGGCCCTGTCGACGCCCGTGGGTGACCAGTCCTCGGCGCGCCTCTTCGCGGAGAAAGGCGTCGGCTACGGCGTCCCGGCGGTGACCCTCGACGGCACCGACCCGGAAGCGGTGGCCGCGGCCTTCACCTGGGCCGCCGACCGCGCGCGGGCCGGCGACGGGCCGACCCTGATCGAGCTCGTGTGCATGCGCATGTGCGGCCACGCCCACCACGACGACATGCTCTACCTCGGCAAGGAGCCGGCGCCGTCACGGAACTATCCGCCGCTCATGCCGAGCGGCTACGCCGACGCCGAGGCTTGGGAGTATTGGTCAACGCGCGACCCGATCCAGCGCTATACCGAGCGCCTCGAGGCCGAAGGGGTGGTCGCCGCGGGCGAAGTGGAGAAGTGGTGGGAGGAAGCCGAGCAGATGGTGGAGGAGCAGGCGAAGGCGGTGATCGACGCGCCGTGGCCCGACCCCGAGACGGTGACGGAGCGGGTCTACGCCTCCGGCCCCGTGCCGGGGCGCCGCGAGCTGCTCGACCCGCGCCCCGCCGTCGAGCCGGGCCTGCCTGAGGTCGAAGAGGCGCCGCCCTTCCATCCGCGCGGGCGCACCCTGCTCGACGCCGTGCAGATGGGGGTCGGCGATGCGCTGCGCTCCGATCCCCGGGTCTTCGTCTACGGCGAAGACGTCGGCGGCGAATACGGCAACGCTTTTCTCCTGCTGCGTCCGCTGCTCGAAGCATTCGGTGACCGGCTGGTGAACTCGCCCCTTTCCGAAGGCGCCACCCTCGGCGTCGCCACCGGCGCGGCGCTGGGCGGACTGCGCCCGATCGCCGAGATCCAATTCAACGATTTCATCGCCACGGGCTTCAACCAGCTGGTCAACAACGCCGCCAAGATCCGCTATCGCTGGGGTGCCGAGGTGCCCATGGTGGTGCGCATGCCGTGGGGCGGACTGCGTTCAGCGGGGCCGTACCACAGCCAGAATACGGAGCCGTGGTTCTACCGCACACCGGGCCTCAAGATCGTCGCGCCGTCGACCCCGGCGGACGCGCGGGCGCTGCTCGCCGCCGCCGTCTTGGACCCCGATCCGGTGCTTTTCTACGAGCATATTGCCCTCTACCGCGATCCGAAGATCAAGCAGCGCTTGCTCGACGAACCGCCCGAACCCCTACCCCTGGGCCGCGCCGCGCTCCGCCGCGCCGGTGATGATCTCTTGATCGTGTCCTACGGCGCTTATGTGCACGTGGCGATGCGCGTCGCCGAGCGGCTGGCGGAGTCCGGCGTCGACGCGGCGGTGCTCGACCTGCGTTCCCTGGCGCCGCTCGACCGGGACACCCTGCTCGCCGCCGCCGCCCATTGCAATCGCGTCCTCGTTGTGCACGAAGATACGCGCACCGGCTCGATCGGCGAGAGCGTGGCGGCGATCATCCAGGAAGAGGTGTTCGAATACCTGGACGCGCCGGTGCGGGTGATCGGCGCTTTGGACACGCCGGTGCCCTACGCGCCGTCGCTCGAACGGGCGTTCTTGCCGAGCGAGGACGAGATCCTGAGGGCCGCCGAGCTCTTGGCGGCCTATTAGTGATGCGCGGGCGTCGTCGCCGGCGGAAGAGCATCGTCCCGCCGTTGCGCTGGCTCAGTACGGCGATGGCGGTGGTGGTGCTGGTCGGTTGCGGACCCGAAGAGCCCACCGGACCCGAGCTCTCTTTCTCCCCCGGGCGCGATCGCTGGCAGACCTCCGACGCGCGGGCGACCGTGAGCGAAGCGCGCGGTGTGGACGGCGTCGAGTGGAGTGTTCAGCTCGAGGCGCGCCACGATGAGACTGGAGAGACCTTACGATTCTTGGCGATCGTCGACCAGCTCGTGGGCGAGCACCCGGTACAGATCTACGGACGCCTCGGGGGCTTCGACCGCGATAAGGGCTACGTGCGCCTGCTGCCGTTCTCGAGCGCTTGCAGCGCGTCGGACCAGTCGGCCACCCTGATGATCGACTCGGCGGATACGACCGCGCGCACGCTCGACGGGCGCTTCCTCGCCCACGTCTGCGGCGTGGAATCGGACCACACCTGGACCCTCGGCGAAGGTCGGTTTGTCGCTCTTCCGTACTAGGTTCCGGTCAAGAGTCCGGCGCCTGCGGCCCGCGGTCCTGGAGGGGCTCCGGAGCTTGTCCGAAAGCCTCACTAAATCGTCTTAATTCGGCCTTTTTGGAATTTCTGCTAGCCTTCGGACATGGCTTCCGCACGGTCTCCGACGACGTCTCCGGCGCTCCCTTCCCGCGCCGCGCTGGACGTGGATCGGCTCGGTGACGCGCGTTTCGGTTCCCCCTGGCACCATCGACGCGAGCGCTTCGTCACCGCCGAGGATCGGGTGCTCGTCTGCTCGACGGCCGCGGAGCTCCAGCCATTTCTCGAGGCGGGCGAGGCGCCGCCTTCCTTCGAAGCCGCGGGGGCCCGGAGCGAGATTTTCTTCGACCCGTCCGGGATCACCTGCGGCCTGGTTTCGTGCGGCGGCCTGTGCCCAGGCATCAACAATGTCATCCGTTCAATCGTGCTGTCGCTGACCTGGGGGTACGGCGTGCGCCGCATCCTCGGCTTCCGCTACGGCTTCGCCGGCGTCGCGGGCCTAGCCGGCGAGCCGATGGAGCTGACGGCGGCGGGCGTCGAGCCGATCCACGAAGAGGGCGGCACGCTGCTCGGCTCCTCCCGCGGTCCGCAGGACGTCGGCCGCATGGTGGACGAGCTGGAGCGGCGCGGCGTGTCGATTCTCTTCACCATCGGCGGCGACGGCACGCTTCGGGGCGCCGGCCAGCTAGCGGCGGAGATCGGGCGTCGACGCCTGCCGATCGCGGTCATCGGGGTGCCGAAGACCATCGACAACGACATCCGCTGGATCGAGCGCAGCTTCGGCTTCGCCACCGCCGTCGATGAGGCCTGTCGGGTCATCGACGGCGCCCACGCGGAGGCGCGCGGCGCCCTGGGCGGGATCGGTCTGGTGAAGCTGATGGGCCGACACTCGGGCTTCATCACCGCCCACGCAGCCCTGGCTAAAGGCGATGTGAATTTCTGCCTCGTGCCGGAGGTCCCTTTCCGCCTCGACGGCGCCGGCGGGTTGATCGACGCGCTCGAAGCGCGGCTCGCCGCCCGCCAGCACGCCGTCATCGTGGTGGCGGAGGGCGCGGGCCAGGAGTGGCTCGCGGCGGCGGAGTCGCCGACCTACGACGCCTCGGGCAATCGTAAGCTCGGAGATATCGGGCCGTTCCTCAAGGACTCGATCAAATCGGCGCTCCGGGCACGGGGCGTCGTCCACACCATCAAGTACATCGACCCGAGCTATACGGTCCGCAGCCTGCCCGCCAACGCGATGGACGCAGAATACAGCCTGATGCTCGGCCAGCACGCCGTGCATGCGGGAATGGCGGGGCGCACGAATCTGGTGGTGGGGCAGTGGAACCGCCACTTCACCCACGTACCGATCGCCCTGGCGACGGACGGTCGCAAGGTGCTCGACCCCCACGGCGGGCTGTGGCATCGGGTGCTCGAAGCCACGGGTCAACCGGCGTCGATGGTCGACGCGGACGGGACGTGCCGTACGGAGCTCGTCTCGCCTTGACCCGCTCCCCCGCGTCTGTGATTCTCTAACAGCTAAATCGATTCGATGACACGGCGATTCCTCGATGACACGACGATCCCTCGACCAGCCGGCGCCCGCCGGCCTCCCCCCTAAGGAGCAACAATGACGACGACTCGCGTCGGCCTGGTGGGCTTCGGCCGCATCGGGCGTGATCTTTTCCGGCTTCTCTACGGCCGTGACGACCTCCGCGTGGCCGCGGTCTACGACGACCACGACCCGAAGAGCCTCGAATACCTCCTGCGCTTCGACACCATACAGGGTCGCTTCCCGACCGAGGTGGCGGCCCATGCGCACCACCTTTATGTCGACGGTCAGCAGATTCCGCTGCTCTCCGAACGCCGCGGCGACAAGCTCGCGTGGCAGCCCCTCGGAGTCGACGTGGTGGTGTTGACGGGTGATGAGCCGGTCTCGCGTCAGGAGGCCGAGCGCCACCTCGAAGCCGGCGCCGACCGGGTGATCCTCTGCGTGCCGCCGACCGATCCCCCCGACGCGACGGTGGTGATGGGCGTCAATGACGACACCCTGCTGCCGGAGCACCGGATCGTGTCGAACGCTTCGTGCACGGCCCACGCGGTCGCGCCGGTGCTGCGCATCCTCGATAGCGCCTTCGGCATCGAGCGCGCCTTCCTGTCGACGGTCCACGCCTACACGCATCACCAGCGCCTCGCCGACGTGCCGTCGGAGGACCCGCGTAACGGCCGGGCGGCGGCGGAAAACATCATTCCCCAGTCGACCGACGCCGCTTCGATCATCACCGGCTTGGTGCCGGAGCTCGAAGGCAAGGTGCAGGCGATGGCGATGAATGTCCCGGTGCCCAACGGCTCGGTGGTTGACCTGGTGTGCTGGCACCGTTCGCCGGTGTCCAAGACCGCCGTCAATGAAGTGATGCGCACCGCCGCCGCCGGCAGCTACCGCGACATTCTCGAATACGAAGACGACCCGATCGTGTCGAGCGATATTTTGCGCACGACGTATTCGGGGATCTTCGACTCGCTGGCCACCATGGTGCTCGGCGACAACGTTTCCAAGACCTTGACCTGGTTCGACAATAGCTGGGGCTACAGCCACCGGGTCGTTGACTTGATCGGCAAGATGATGGCCAAGGGCGCCAAGGAGGCGGCGTGATGAAAGTCGGCATCAACGGATTTGGCCGCATCGGCCGGTCGGTTTTTCGCATCCTGGCCGAGCGTGACGACCTCCAGGTGGTTGCGATCAATGACCTCTTCGACAACGAGCAGCTCGCCTACTTGCTGCGCTTCGACACCGTGATGGGGGCTTTTAATAAGCCCGTCTCGACCGACGAGACGTCGATGACGGTGGACGGCGAGCGCATCGAGATGCTCGCGGAGCGCAATCCGGCGGAGATTCCGTGGAAAGAGCACGGCGTGTCGGTGGTCATCGAGTCGACCGGCGTCTTCAGGCACCGGGACAAGATCGCGCTGCATTTCGACGGCGGCGCCGACAAGGTGATTTTGACCGTGCCGTCGAAGGACGAAATCGACGCCACCGTCGTGCTCGGCGTCAACGAAGAGGACCTGCTGCCCGAGCACCGGATCGTGTCGAACGCCTCGTGCACGACGAACTGCCTGGCGCCGCTCGCCAAAGTGCTCGACGACACCTTCGGCATCGTCGAGGGCTTCATCACGACCGTGCACGCGTACACCAACGACCAGCGCCTCGCCGACGTTCCCCATAAGGATTTCCGTCGGTCGCGGGCCGCGGCGGAGAACATCATCCCCACGACCACCGGCGCCGCGCGGGCGGTGGGTAAGGTGCTGCCGCAGCTCCAAGGCAAGCTCGATGGCTGCGCCATGCGGGTGCCCGTGCCGGACGGCTCGATCGTCGACTTGGTCTGCAAGCTCAACAAGTCGGCGAGTCGTGAAGACGTGAATGCCGCGGTGCGTGACGCCGCCGAAGGGCCCATGCGCTCGATCCTCCAGTACAGCGAAGAGGCCCTGGTCTCGAGCGACATCATCGGCAATCCGCACTCGTCCATCTTCGATGCGCGGTCGACGATGACCCTCGGCGACGGTTACGTCAAAGTCGTGTCCTGGTACGACAACGAGTGGGGCTATTCCAATCGCGTGGTCGACCTCTTGAGTCGCCTCGCGGCGATGGAAGCCGCTTCCTAGCTCCGCGAGGGAGCGATGACCCTGAGCGCGCCCGCACCGGCGGTCGGTGCGGGCGTCTCGGCCCGCCGGACGGCCTTAGCCCGCTGGATCTGAGGGAAGCCTCCGGCGCCGGCGGGGCTGCGGTGCCGACTGGCAGATCCGCCAGACGCAAAAAACCGGGAGTCTCAGGCTCCCGGCGTACCCGCTATTCGCGAAGTAAAGAGGCAAAATCGCGTCGGTGAACCGCCGTTCTGGTTGGGCCATTACGACGTGGCACCGTCTCCGACGCAGTATCCCGAGGTAAAGAACATGGACGTGCGGCGAACCGCTGGACTCCCTCCGAGAACCCGTCGGCAGGTCATCGGACGGTCCGGGAGACCCCGAAGGGTATCGCCGGATCAAACCCCCTCCCGGTCGTTGCTTTTTCCGGTGAGCGACTCGGACAGGGCCGCATCTCCGAAGCATGTGTCGAGGGAACTCGACGGACCGTGAGATCTGTTTTCAACGCAATTAGAGTACCGATCGACCGAAGTCGGACCTATCCGACATCAGCCGATTCATTTGTAGGACATAGGCGGACCGCCGCCGAGGGCCGTCGGAGGAGCCGGGGGACGTCCCGTCGGACACTTTTTCGCGAGATACTGGACGGACAAACCGACCCAAGGAGACCCCGATGACCCTTGAAGAAAAGCTCGCGAAGATTCGCGCCGGTTCCAAGGAGCGGATTCCTGCGGAACCCCGGCAGGTCATGCATGACGCCACCGAGGCGCTGCGCCAGTCCGGCATTCTGGACGGCGTCGTCAAACCGTCAGACGCCCTCCCCGCCTTTGCGCTTCCCAACGTCGCGGGTGACGTCGTCAGCTCCGAGGCCCTGCTGGACCGGGGGCCGGTCGTGGCGACGTTTTACCGCGGCGTGTGGTGACCGTATTGCAACGCGGAGCTGGAGGCTCTGCAGCACGCCTTGCCGAAGTTCGAGCAGTTGGGCGCCACCGTCGTGGCCATCTCGCCGCAGTTGGCGGAATGGAGCGCCAAGATCGCCAAGCGCCACAAGCTCTCCTTTGATGTTCTTTCCGACGCCGGCAACGCGGTCGCCGGGCAGTGGGGGCTCGTCCACGGCGTAGACGGGAAGCTGCGGGAGATCTATTCCGGTTTTGGCATCGACTTGCCGAAATACAACGGGGATGACTCCTGGACGCTCCCCTTGCCGGCCCGAGCGGTGATCGGAGCCGACGGTCGGTTGGTCTCGATCCACGCCGATCCGGACTACACCCGCCGCCCGGAACCGGAAGCGACGATCGCGGTGCTCGAGTCGCTGTAGTGCCCCGTTTGACAATTCCCTTCCACCCCCTTTGGTTTCTCGCGGCGCTGGCTGCGTTGCGCCTCCTCGAAAGAGCTGGGCTATTCCTGCGTCGGCGCGCCTTGCCAGCACCACGAGATCCTCGAAGATTTCTGGAAGGTTCTTGTCAACCGGGTCATTAGGGCCTCGAGAGTCCTGCGGACGACCGATCAAGCCGGCCCCGGGGCCGGCTTGATGCTGTGTGGGGACATTTATCCGGTCGGAGCGGCCACCGGACGGGTGGTTGGGCCTGTGCTGTGGACTTGGGTTCATTTTTATACCCGGGTAATATTGACTTTTATTTTCATCCGGGTATAAATTGCCGCCGAGGAGAAAGTCATGGATCAAAGCACGTCCCAACAAGAGACCCGGAAAGAGCCTCGGCAGCCCTGCGCTGAAACGTCCCCAATCGCCGGCCACCACTGCGTGGTCTTTGCCGCGGACAGTCGACTCGGCAGCGGAACCGTTTTGGAGATGGCCCTCGCCGTCCACGGCCACCTCGAGCAGCACCCCGAGGACGCCGTTTTTGTCTTCGACGCGGTGAGCAGCCGTCCGGTCGACCTCGACCTGAGCGGCGACGCCGCTGATGTCTCCGCGCGCTACGCCGTCGCCGAAGCGCGGGCCCGGGAGGCCATGGCGGAGGCGTCCGAGCCCGCCGAGCCGCCGACGGCCAAACCGCGCCGCGGGCGACCGAAACTGGGGGTGGTCGGGCGCGAGGTGACGCTCCTTCCCCGTCACTGGGAGTGGCTGGAGAGGCAGCCGGGCAGCGCCTCGGTGACTTTGCGTCGGTTGGTCGAGCGGGCCCGTCGGGAGCAGGCCGGCGACGAGGCGCGGCGCCAGGCCCAGGAGTCCGCCTATCGCTTCATGCTGACCCTCGCCGGCGACCGTCCGGGCTACGAGGAGGCGCTTCGCGCGCTCTACGCCCGCCGGCGAGACGACTTCATGGCGCAGATCGCCCCATGGCCTTCCGATATCCGGGAACACGCCTCGCGTCTGGCCGAGCCGGCATTGACGGGCGGCGGCACGCCTTGACGGTCGAACGGGCCCTGCTTGGCGCGTTCCGGGAGCTCGGGGGCGACGCGTGTCGCTTGGTGCGCGTGGCCGAGGGGTCTAAATTTGTCCTGGCGGAAGTGGAAGATCCGGCGGGGGAGCGATTCGGCGGCCTGGTCTCCGCCCGGGCCGGCGTGACCCCGCGTCGCTGGCCGGCCTCGGCCCGGGAGGCCGCGTCGCTGTGTGCGTCGCCCGACCCGCTCGCGGCGGCCGTCGGCTGGGCGACCATCAATGCCGTCATCAACCGGCCCCATCTCGGGGCGTCGCCCGCGGACGGCGTCGACTGGCTCCTGGACGCCGGTCGAGGTCGCCACGTGGCGTTCATCGGGCGCTTTCCGTTCATTGAAGACGAAGTGCGGCCCGAGGCCGCCCGACTCTCGATCTTTGAGCTCAACCCTCGCGAAGGCGAGCTCGGCGCCGACGCGATGCCCGATGTGCTGCCGACGGCGGACCTCATCGCGGTGACCGCGACGACGATCCTGAATCGCACCCTGGACCAGATCTTGGGGAACCGCGGGGTCGGCAGCCAGGTGCTGCTGCTCGGCCCTTCGACGCCGCTGGCGCCGGGGCTCTTCGACCTCGGCGTCTCGAGGCTGGCGGGGGTCGTCGTGCGTGACCTCGCCCGCGTCGCCGCCGACGTCGAAGCGGGGGTGTCTTTCCGCTCTGTCGGCGGCACGATCCGCGTCTCCCTGGCGCCGGGCTAGGGATGGCTAGTCTTCCTCGAGGGCGATGCGTGGCTCCAGTCGGGCGGCGCGGACGGCGGGCCCGAGCGTCGCGAGGGCCGCGACGGTGAGTAGCGCCAGGGGCGCCGCGGCGAAGGTAAGCGCGTCGTAGGGCTCGATGCCGTAGAGCAGACTCTCGAGCACACGGACGCCGAACGCGGCGCCGATGAGGCCGAGGGCCGCGCCGACGACGGCGGGCTTCAGCGCGTCGACCAGCACCAGTCGAAGGACCGAACCGGCGTCGGCGCCGAGCGCCATACGCACGGCGAGCTCGCGGGTGCGGAGCGACACCAGGTAGGTGACCACGGCGTAAAGGCCGAGGGCCGAAAGCGCGAGGGCGACGCCGGCGAAGGCGCCGAGCAGCGATAGGTAGAAGCGATGGGGCCGCAGCTCCGCGGCGACGGCCGCGTCCTGGGTACTGACGCCGCGCAGCGGCAAGGCCGGCGCGAGGTCCCGCAGATGTTCCTTGATCCCCGGAACCACATCGACGCCGGCCTGCGACCGGGTCAGCAAGCTCATCGAACGCACGCCGGACTGGTACTGGGCCATGTAGATAGCGGGGGCCGGCTGGTCGGTGAGGGAGTAGCTGCGGATGTCGGGCGCGACGCCGACGATGGTGAAGGCGGCGTCGTCGGGATCGCCGAAACCGAATCCCACCCCGACCCGAGCTCGCTGGCCGACGGGGTCTTGGCCCGGGAAGTATCGGTCGGCCAAGGTCTCGCTGATCACCAGCGCCAGCGGGGCTTGCCGCGTATCGCGTTCGGTGAAGAAGCGCCCGCGCACCGGCGTCAGTTCCAAGGTCTCAAAGAAACCGGGGCTCACGATGTCGAAGGTGGCGCCGAGCTCTTCTCCGGGCTGCGGGTCGGGCCGGTCCATCGGAAAAAAATGCGACGAGATCTTCGAGGTTCCGAAAGGGCCGGCGAAGGCGAGGCCCGCGGCTTCGACCCCCGGCGTGGAGCGCGCCCGGGCTTCCAGCTGTTCGGAGAAGACAACGACGGACGCGGCGTCGGCGTGGGTGGCCTCCGGGAGCCGGTAGCTCAGGCGCGTCAAGTGATCCGTGCGGTAGCCGAGCTCGACGTTCACGAGCAGCGAAAAACTCCGCAGCAGTAGACCCGAGCCGAGCAAGAGCACCAGCGCCAACGCCACTTCGGCGCTCAGCAGCCAGCGTCGGGCCCTTCCACCGCCGCGTTCGCCGGCCTGCGAGCGCACGGAGAGGCCCTTGGCCGCCGCCCGCCACGCCGGCGCGACGCCGAAGAGCATCAAGACGACCAGCGTGGTGACGCCTGTGAAGGTCATCGTCGACCCGTTGAGGGCGATATCGGCGCGTCTCGGTAGATCGGCCGGAGCGAGGGTCAAAAAACCCCGGAGGGTCGCCCAGCCGACGCCCCAGCCGAGCAGGGCACCGCCGGCGGCGAGCAGCGAGTTTTCGAGCATCAGCTGGCGGAAGAGGCGTGACCGTCCGGCGCCGATGGCGGTGCGGATCGCCAGCTCTCGACGCCTGCGGGCGCCGCGGACGAGGAGCAGGTTAGCGACGTTGGCGGCGGCGATCAGAAGCACCAGCTGCACCGCCCCGAGCAGCGTCCACAGGGCGTCGCGGACGGGCGCCACCAGCTGCTCCTTGACGCCGCGGGCGGCGAAACGTTTGTGGCTGTTGGTGTCCGGGAATTGCGCGGCCAGGGCCTCCGAGGTGGCGAGCAGCTCGGCGTCCAAGGCCGCGCCGGAAACGTCGGCCGCGAGGCGTCCCACGGTGCCGAGGATGTGGCAGTCGCGGCCGCAGTCGTTCTCGATGTCGATGTCGAGCGCCGTATAAATCTCAACCCGACCCGGAAAGTCGAAATCCCGGGGCGCGACGCCGATGATCTCGTAACTCTCATCCGACAGCGTCAAGGTCTGGCCCAGAGCGTCGGGGGCGCCGCCGAGGTGCTGTCGCCAGAATTCGTAGCCCACCACGGCGACCTTCGGCGCCCCGGGGCGAGCATCGGCGGCGTCGAGATCCCGTCCGACGTGGGGGGCGAGTCCGAAAGTCGAAAGCAGTCCGTCGGTGAGCAAGCCGGTCAGCACCAGGCGCGGCTCGCCGTCGAGGGTGAGCGTCTGCTGCGACCGGCGGTATCCCGCGCTCGAGACGAGCCCGGGGACCTCGCGCTGCACGTCCCGCAGGTCCGGGAGCGAATAGCTACTCGATTCACGTCCCGGGTCGGTGGTCGATGTGCGGAAGAGCGTGACGAGTTGGTCTGACTCCGCGTAGGGCAAGGGCTCGAGCAGCACCCCGTGGATAACGCTGAACATGGCGGCGCTGGCGCCGAGGCCGATGGCCAACGTCAGCACCACGATGGCGGCGAAGCCGGGGCGGCGGACCACGGAGCGCCACGCGTGGATAAGGTCGTGTCGAAAGTCCTCCATGGCGGAGCTCCTCGGCGAATCAACGGATCTTTGCCTCGGTGAGAAGGGCGAAAGGCGCTCGGCGATTCCCGAGCGAACCAGCTGTCGGAAGGTGCGCCGCGCCACCCGTCCACGGTCGGCGGCCGCGGTGCCCTCCATCAGGTCGTCGAGGGTCTCGAGCAGGTCGTCGCCGTGGCGTCGTCGGAAGCTGCGGGGGAACGAGAGGACGGCGGCCCTTAGCCAACGGGGCGCCGCCATCAGCGGGCCTCCCCGTGGGAGAGGGCGACCAGCCGTTCGAGTCGGACGAGCTCGGCGGCGAGCACCTCGCGGCCGAAGTCGGTGATCGCGTAGTAGCGGCGGGGCCGTCCCCGGCTCGGTTCCGCGTCTTGGCGCCCGGACTCCGCGATCAGGCCGTCCCGCATGAGGCGATCGAGGGCGCGGTACAGGGCGCCGATATCCATGGTCACCACGCCGCTGGAATCGTCGGCCATGGCTTGGAGAAGGGCGTAGCCGTACATCTCGCCCCGCCGTAGGGCCATGAGTAGATGACAGTCGGCGGCGCGGAGCGGCAAGTAATCGTCAGTTTTGGCGTCCATGGGTCCTCGATCGGTTCATATGTGCGCTGTGCATATATGCGTTACGCAAGTATGCCGGCGAAGGTTTCCCTGCGTCGGTTCCGATCGAGTGCCGATCTTCGAGCTCCGTCCTCCGTCCGGATAGGGCCCGGTCTCAGCGTGTCGCGGCCTAAGGCGATGCGGCGAAACGCAGCTTCGGCAGACTCGTTGCGCCCCGTCGGTGGTAGAACCCGACGGCTTTCTCATTCCACGGCGGCGTTTGCCACTGGATCTCGCAGCAGCCCGCGTCCCGGGCGTGGTCTTTGGCGGCGTCGAGCAGCCGAGTACCGACGCCGAGTCCGCGGGCGGACTCCCGCACGTAGAGGCAATCCAAGTGCAGGTATTCGCGGGCAGCCCAGGTCGAGTATTCAAGCGACGTGGCCGCGTATCCGACCACCTCGCCGGCCGGATCGCCCTGCACTTCCGCGAACAGGATCCGCAGTCGTCCCTGCGCAAGATGTCGCCGCCAGCGCGTCGGCTGGTCCCCGCGTCGAAAACCCAAGCGTTCGTACTCGGCGTGCTCTTTGCACAGGTCGAGCAGGATGTCGAAGTCCGCATTTTGGTCGACGTCGAGGGGGCGGATCCGCAGCGTCGGTCGCTGGCCGGGGACACTCACACCGTGCCCTCCAGCCGCTCCGCCAGGTAGCCCTCGAGGTCGCCGCGCCCTCGGTCGAGCACGTGCTTGAACCAAGCGTTGCGTTCGAACCACAGGACCGCCATTTCCCAGATGCAGCAGCAGGCGTTGTCTGGCCAGCCGTAGCGCAGCTGGCCGCCGTGGGGGCGGGGGGCGCCGAAGAGGTGGTGTTTGAGGATGTCGCGGCCCATCCACCAGTCCAGGATCAAATAGTCACCCTGCTCACCGGCGTGGATGGTCGCAAAACCCACGCCGTGGCGCCCTTCGGAGATCGCCGGGGTCGGCAGCGCACGGATGACCAGATCGCGGCAGGCGTCGACGAGCTCGGCGTCCGGCATGGCCTGGGCGTGGAGACCCATGCCGTAGAGTTTCAGGCGCCAGCCGTCGACCTCTAGGAGCTCGAGGAAGGCGGTGGTCCGCTGGCCGGTATCGATCGAAGGGCCGTGGCCGGTGCGCAGGAGGGCGGCGCCCATCACGCCCCCGCCGGCGCGGTGGAGGGGGCGACTCCGCGGTTGGGGTCGCGGTGATCGTCGGGGCGGCGCTTGACGAAGTCCTCGGTTCGAAGACGGCTGGTTTTAGCGGTCATGTCGGCTCCTTGGTGGTGGTGGACCGCCCCAGCGTAGGGGAGCTGTGGATATAAGAAAATATCCAATAGTCTGGCGTCTGTAGATGCCACTTCTCCGCCCGCCGGGCGGTCAAGAGCTTGCGACGCCGAGTCTCGATGTGATGTCGCACCCGGGGCGGCTCCAGGGCGAACCGAGCATCCGCCCGAGATCGGAGCGGCCGCCTGCTACGATCGTCCGGCGCTCCCCAGGGGAGGTCGTACCGATGGAAGAAAAACGCCACGAACCGGCCTTGCAGATCGGCGACTTTCGCGTCGAACCCGCCGTGCTCCACGTGCGCGGCGACGGCGGAGTCAAGCGTTTGGAGCCGCAGGTGATGAGGCTGCTGGTCTTCCTCGCCGACCGGTCTCCCGACGTGGTGTCGCGGGCGGAAATCCTCGAGCACATTTGGGAGGGCCGCGCGGTCGTGGACGAGACGGTGACGCGGGCAATTTCCCTGCTGCGGCAGGCCTTCGGGGATAGCGCCCGGACGCCGCGTTATATCGAGACGATCCCCCGCAGGGGCTACCGTCTGGTGGCCGATGTTCGTCGCATTGAAGCTGAGGGGTCCGCCGGGCCCGTCCCCGGCGTCGTCGCCGGCCCGCCGCCGACCCAGGCGTCCCGGGAAAAAGGGCAGCCGCCGCCGGCGGCGGGGTCGGTCCCCGGCGTAGCGAAGATCCTTGGACTCGGCGCCGCGGCGCTGGCTTTGGTTCTCGCCGTGGTCCTGGCCGTGCTCCTGTGGCCGGCTCAGGATTCGCCGTCGGCCGCCGTCGACGGTCAGGAGATCTTTCGATCCGCGGAACCTCCCCGGCTGGCTGTGCTCGCCTTTGACAACCTGACCGGCGACCCGGGGGACGCATTCCTCGCCGCGGGGATGACCGAAGAGCTGACCCACCAGCTCTCGGCCCTGTCGGCGCTGCGGGTCGTTTCGAGGACATCGGCGACCAGCGAGTTGATCCGAAGCGAGGATCTCGGGCGCATCGCGAAGCGATTGCGGGCCGACTACGTGCTCGAGGGCTCGGTCCTGGCGGTCAACGATCAGTTGCGGATCACCGCCCAGCTCATCGACCCACGGCGCGACGAGCACCTCTGGTCAAAGTCGTACGACGGCCCCATGGACCGGGTCCTCGATCTGCAGCGGGAGGTCTCCCTTGACGTCGCGGAGCGGGTGAGCGCCCGGCTGACGTCGAGCGAGCGACGGCGCCTCGAGCGCCGCGAGTCGGTCGAGGCCTCGGCCTACGGTCACTACCTCGCCGGACGTCACCGGCTCAGTCTGCGCACGTCGGCGGACGTGGCGTCGGCCATGGAGAGCCTCCAGACCGCGCTTGAGATCGATCCGGACTTCGCCCCGGCATGGGCCACCCTCGCCGCCGCGCATCTGCTCAGCGACCCGTACCTCAAGGTGCCCCAGACCGAGGCCTACGCCAGCGCCCAGGCGGCGATCGATCGGGCGCTAGCCCTCGACGGCGAGCTCGCGGCGGCCCACGTCTCCCTCGGTCTGCTGCGGCTCTTCCGCGACTGGGACTGGCGGGGCTCGGAGGCCGCGTACCGCGAAGCTATCCGACTCGAGCCGAGCCACGCCCGGGCGCACCAGTGGCTATCCGAGACGCTGTCCCTGGCCGGTCGCCACGAAGAAGCCCTCGAAGCCGTGGTGCGGGCCGTCGATCTCGACCCCCTGTCGCCCCTGGTCTACGCCGCGTGGGGCCAGCGTCTAAATGCCGCCGGGCGTCACCGGGAAGCCCTCGAGCGCATCGCCCAAGCCGACGCCCTGGGCGCCACCTTCAACTGGCACCGTCGAGAGATCGCCTATGCCCGGGAACGCCTCGGCCAGCCCGACGCCGCCGCGCGCGCGTGGCTCGAACACGCGAGCCGGAGCTGGCGCGGCAAGGACGACGTCGCCGCCCTGGAGAACGCCATCGCCCAAGAGGGTCTCACCGGCTACTGGCGCTGGCAGCTGCCGAAGCTCCTGAAGCCGCCGACCGCCGAGCCCGCCCTCA
Organism: Acidobacteriota bacterium; assembly: GCA_038747035.1. Lineage (GTDB taxonomy): Bacteria > Acidobacteriota > Thermoanaerobaculia > Multivoradales > J023 > JAUIJL01. Next base: position 21,815 of record JBCDKB010000059.1, read on the forward strand.
TCGCGGAAGCCTACGCCGGCCTCGGCCGCATCGAAGACGCGCTGCCTTGGCTCGAGACCGCCGTGCGAAAACGCGGTAGCTGGTTCCTGCACCTCCAAAAAAGCCCCGCCTTCGATGTCCTCCGCGGTGACCCCCGCTTCCAAGCGCTGATCGACGAAGCGACGCCGTCCAGTCCCTAGCGCCGTCGTGGGTCGTGCTCCGAATGTGGCTATGATGAAAAGCTAGAAGTGTGCCCTGGCTGGGGGGCCACTGAAGCCGAAGACTTCGAGCCGGTTGGGAGAACAGACCGTGCCTGATTCGACTTTGACGGTGCAGCTCGAGCGGTCGCGGAGTGCGCCGCCGTTGATCGATCAGCTGGCGTCGCAGATCCGCGGAGCGATTGAGGACGGGGAGCTGCCGGCGTCGGCGCGCTTGCCGTCGACGCGGGCGCTGGCGCGGCAGCTCGGCGTCAGTCGCACGGTGACGAGCGAGGCCTATGCGACGCTCTTGGCGGAGGGGTACCTCGAGTCGCGCCGCGGTTCAGGGACTTTCGTCGTCGAGCGGGCCGTGGCGGCGCCGGCGTTGGACCCGCGGGCGGAATCGACGTCGCGGTGGCTACAGCATCCGGCGGCGCCGGCTGACGTGGATCCGCCGTCGGATCCCCGGGTGCCGTTCCGGATCTGCGAGCCGGACGCGGACTCTTTCCCCGATTCGGCGTGGCGGACGGCGGCGCGGGCGGCGATCAATGAAGCGGTGGAGGAAGGCTATCCGCCGCCGGAGGGAGACGCCGATCTTCGGCAGAAGATCGCGACGTTCCTCCTGCAGGAGCGGGGGCTCACGGTGGCGCCGGACGAGCTGATGGTGACGTCGGGCACCGCCCAGTCTTTGGACCTGATCGCGCGCGCGACGCTCCGCCCCGGGGACCTTGTGGGTTTTGAAGATCCGGGCTATCGCCTCGCGCGCCAGATCTTCACCGACCGCGGCGGAGTGATCGTGCCGGTGCCGGTGGACGCCTGCGGCGCCGTGCCGGAAGCGCTCATGGACCGCGGAGGTGACGCCGCGCCGATGGTCGTCTACCTGACGCCTTCCCACCAGTTCCCCCTCGGTAGCGCGCTTTCTTTCCGGCGTCGCCAGGCGCTGCTCGACTGGGCGGGGCGCCGGGATGTGCTGGTGATTGAAGACGATTACGACAGCGAATTTCGCTTTGATGGGCCGGTACTGCCGCCGCTGCGGACGTCCTCGTCGCGCGAGTCGGTCGTCTATTTGGGAACCTTCTCGAAGTCCCTTTCGCCGCGACTGCGGCTCGGCTACGTCATCGCGCCGGCGCCGCTCCGGGAGACCCTCTTGCGTCTCAAGGTGCGGAGCGATCAAGGCACCCACTGGCTGAGTCAGCGCATCCTTGCGCGCTACCTCGGAGGCGGCGGATTCACCCGTCACTTGAGGCGCATGCGGCGGCTCTACCGCCGCCGTCGCGACGTCCTGGTGCAATCCCTGGGGCCGCTCCCCGCCGGCGCCAGCTGGAGCGGTCTGGCGGCGGGGCTGCACGCAACCTTGCTGCTACCGCCGGAGCTCCCGGCGGACGAGCTCGCAGCGGCGGCAGAACGCGAAGGCGTCGTGGTGGCGTCCGTGGCCGACTACCAGCTCTCGCGGCCCGCCCAGAACGGCCTGGTGATCGGATATGGGGCCTCGCCGGAGGATCAGATCAAAGCCGCGGGGCGGGTCCTGCGCGACGTGATCGAGACGCGATCTTTCAGATGAGCTGGCCGAAGCGCTCGGTCGCAGTTTCAGTCTCGGCACCAGATCGCTCCGCCATTCTTTCTAGACTGGCGGAGAGCGGCTCAACTGCACCTTAAAGCCCTCTTGAGCCACCTCGGGCCGGCGTTGGGGCGAGGCCGACCTCGTCGCCACCCGCCGTTTCTGTGTCTCCTGAAGATTAGTAGGATGTACTACAATTTATGGCCAGGAGGTTTTAGATGCGGCACCAAATCAGTCTCCGCGAAGCGAATCAACACCTATCGCGCTACATCAAGAGAGTCGAGCAGGGGGAGGATCTGGTGATCACGCGGCGCGGAAAGCCGGTGGCCCGGATCGTCCCCGTAGTCCCGAAGCCGGAGCTGAGCCCCGAACAGCTCAAGGCCTTGGCTCGAACGCGCGACCGCATGCGTCGTGGCCACGACCTGGGGGGGGAGATGCCGCCTCGAGGGTCGCTTCATGAGCGTTGAGCGATTCAGTCTGGACGCCAATGTTCTGTTCTACTCCATCGACTCGAATCACCCTCGACGTCACGAGATCGCCGCCGAGATCATTGAACGCGCGGCATTGGAACACGACTGCATCGTGGCTTTGCAGGCGTATTGCGAGTTTATCGCCGCCGTGACGCGCAAAGGGAAGATGACGATCGAGGAGGCCGGCGCTCAAGTGGCCGATTGGCAGCTTCTCTTTACGACGGTCTATCCGATGCCAACGAGCTTGGGGCGGGCCGTGGAGGCCGTGGTCGATCACAATTTGTCCTTCTGGGATGCGATGATGTGGTCGACCGTGAGAGACAACGGCGGTCGCGTCCTGCTCAGCGAAGACCTCCAGGATGGGCGGACACTCGGTGGAGTCCGGTTCCGCAACCCGTTTACGGACGAGGACCCATTTAGGGAGAACGTTTGAGGGCGAACAGGTTAGGAGCAGGTGGGGCCAAGTCCGCGCGCAGTGCTGGGGCCGCAACCCGGCCGGCCCTCCCGCTCTTGGCCTCTCCAGACTCAAAGGAATATCGATGGCCTACCAAGCGACGTCCCAGCCCCACACCGGTATCGCGACCTTCTGCAAGGCTCCCTTTGAGCCCGACCTCGACAAGCTCGACGCGGATGTGGCCGTGGTGGGTATCCCGTATGACGAAGCCACGGCGATGCGGCCGGGCTCGCGCCAGGCGCCGCGGGCGATCCGTGACGCCTCCACGCGTTTCGGATTCCTCGGTCGCGGCAGGGAATCGAAAGGCTTCTTCGACATCAACCGCGACCGCCAGGTCATGGCCGGGGTGCGCATCGTCGATACGGGCGATGTCGATACCGTCTATTTCAGTCGCGAGCGCAACCACGAGCTGATCCACCGCCACGTCAAGTCCGTCCTTGACCACGGCGCCCTGCCGGTGGTGCTCGGCGGCGACCACTCGATCAGCTATCCGGTCCTGCGGGCCTACGAAGACTTCGGTCCGCTGACGATCGTTCTGGTCGACGCCCACCTCGACTACAAGCTCGACATCATGGGTCTGCGCTACACCAATAACAGCCCGTTCCGGCGCGCCCACGAGCTGCCGTTCACGGCGCGCATCCTCAACTTCGGCATCCGCGGCATCAAGTCCACGGACGTCGACCTGCGGGAAAGTCGTGAGCACGGCCACCTCACGTTCTCGAATTACGACGTCTTTGAATACGGCATCGAGGCGCTGCTCGAGCGCTGCGGCGACGACCTCGGCAATTACTACCTGTCGATCGATATCGACGGCCTCGATCCGTCCATCGCCCCCGGCACGGAGAGTCCGGAGGCGGAGGGGCTGACCTTCACCCACGTCAAGCAGCTGGCCCAAGGCCTCGCCCGGCGCGGCCGGCTCGTCGGGGTCGACCTCGTTGAAGTCAACCCGTATCTCGATCCCGGTGAGCTGACCCAGCACATGTCGGCCCAGCTGCTGATCGAGGCGATGGCGACCCGCTTCGACGGCTAGTCCGTAAGACGCCCCTTAAGGTCGTCGAAAATACGTCCGAGCACCCTCGGATAGCTGGTGCTCTCGTCCAGCGTCCTTCGGTCCGCCCGCTCTCCGTGGCAGCGACCGGTGGCGAGTAAGTCCTTGGCGGCACCGCCCGTCGAGCCGACGGCGAAGCACGGGACGTCGGGCTGGAGCTCGCGGCAGAGTGCTTCTTCCTCAAACAGGCCGTCCATGCCGCCGGCGAAGACGGCGGCGACGAGGTTAGGCGACCCGATCATGGCCCGGCGCATGTGGGTGAGGCTCGCGTCTTTGCTTTCCTTTTGGGCCGTCCAGATCGGGGTGCCGAGCTTCCCCTGCTCAAGCTCGAAGGTCTCTTTGGGAATCACATCCCAGAACTGGAGCGACTGGAAGACGAGCACGCGGTCTGGCTCGGTGTTGCCAAAGTGCTGGGCCGACTCGAGCACCGTCTCCGTGACGGCGGGGTCGCCGCCGAAGATTAGGCCGAGGTTGCGGCTGAAGGCGAACTGGCAGAGGTCGGACACGAGGTCCCGAACCAAGTCGCCGTCACACGACGCGATCCAGTCCAGGTACTGCCGGTCGGTGAAGCCTTCCTTCCGCGGCTTCTTGTCGTAAGGCACGCTCGCCGAGAGGAAGATGGCCGGGTTTTGAAAGAGCTCCGGACGGTGGCCTATATCGAAGCCTTCGGGACGCTCGTTGCTTGGGGTCATCGCTCTAGGTCTCCAGGGTCTCCGTGGCCGTTGGGGAGAGAAAGACGTGGAAGACGTCTTCGGCGCTTCGGTTTTTTCGACCTCGGCTTCTGCCCGAGGGAGACGCGCTCGGTCGGCCGGAACGGTAGCACGCGCGGCAGGCCAGGGACGCCGGAGCGGTCGATCTGTGGCTCTCCATGGGGTGTTTAGTGCCCCGTGCTCTCGCGCGGAAAGAACCATATCAATGGTTCTATGCTCCGCAGATTCTGAAAAATCTGATCACCCTTTGATCCAGCACGGTGCGTTTTGTCGCCATGTATCAGTGAGCAGCCATCTGGCTGAATGACCGATTGGAGAAAGCGCCATGGAACAGAGTCGACAAGCCCACCGAGGAATCTTTAAAGCACTCCTGGAACGAGTGATGCGGGAGATGGAGGGCGATGTGCGGACGCTGGTCGACCGACAGGCCGAGGCCGGCCCCGGAGCAAGGGCGTCCGGGGGTCCGCTGGTATTCGAGGTCCCTGGCTACGAACGACCTCGAATCTAGGGGGACGGCCGCGGGTGATCCGTACGGCGGAGTCTTGTCGCCTAGGATGGGTATGGGAAGGTCATCGTCTGCGGGCGCCGGATGCGAGGCGTCGTGACCTCACCGAGAATATGACTCTCCTAAGGAGTGACTCCATGCGACATGCGATAGGCGTCTTGACGTTGACCGCCGCCGTGGTCCTCGCCAC
>JBCDKB010000060.1:0-26783 GCA_038747035.1 Acidobacteriota bacterium
GTCGACCAGGAAACCGATGGACAGCACGCCGTTCGCGGCCACCGCGTCGAGCAGGCGGGGTGAGTTCTGCAACTCGTTGGCGCCCATATCGGCGTCGCCCCCGTCGTTGGCGGTGGCGCCGTCGTCGCCCAAATCGATGCCGAGGCCGGTATTGGAGAAAATGCTGTTGCCGCGGACGGTGTGTCCGGTCGTGTCGGTGGCGTCGACGACGCCCTCGGTGTTGTAGGCGATCACGTTGCCTTCGCCGTCACCCGCGCCGCCGACGGTCAACGTGCCGATCCCAATCAGGAGCTCGATGCCGGCGCCGCCGTTACCGAGGTCCGCGGCGCCCGTCTTGTCGGCGCCGATGAAGTTGCCCTGCACGGTCCCGGAGGCGCCGGCGCCGAGCAGGAAGAGACCCTGGGCCGTATTGCCCGAGATCAGGTTGCCGTCGCCCGGATCCGTGCCGCCGATGGTCACGCCTCCGGCGCTCGCCACCGCGATCCCGCTGCCGTTGGCGTCGGCGCTGAGGCCGGTCTCGTCGGTGCCGATGAAGTTGCAGCGGATCGTATGGCCGCCGACGCCGCCCACCGCCAAGAGGCCGTTGGAGGTGGCGCCGCGCAGGTTAAGACCCTGGATCGTCGAGGCGCCGGAGCCGCTCGCCAGCTCGAAAATCGTCGCCGCGACGCCGTCGCCGTCGATGACGACGCCGTAGTCGGGCCGGTCGGCGATGGCCTCGCTGCACACCTCGCTATTGCCGGGCTGCGAGGAGCCGTCGATGACCACCGGGTCGTCGATTTCGGGGAGGTCGGAGGCCAGGGTGATGACGTGGGGGCCGTCGCCGTCGATGGCGAAGTTGATGATGTCGAGGCCCGCCTCGGCGTTGGCGCAAGTGATCGCCTCGCGGAGGGAGCCGGCGCCCGCATCGGCGGTGGTGATCACCGTCAGGCAGCCGACGGCGGCGCTGAGGCTGCCCCCGAACTCGGAGGTATTGCCGTCCGAGTCGGTCGCCGTGGCGAGCACGGTGTCACCGTCGGCGACGTCGCCGACGAGCGTCACCGTGGCGGCCTTGGTGCACGGGGCGGAGCCGCAGCCGGAGTAGTCGCTGGCCGTGTATTCATCGAAGCCTAGATAAGTCATGCCCTCCTGAGCATCCGAGTCGGCCATGAAGAACTCGACCCGCAGCGGATAGGCCGAGTTCGAGGTCGTCGAGTCGACCGAATAGCTGACCGTGAGCACGCCGCCGTCGATGCTCGGGGAGCCGCTCAGCACCGGGAAGTTCTGCAGCTGGTTGCTGCCCGTATCGGCGTCGCCGGCGTCGTTGTTATTGCCGCCGCCGCTCAAATCGATGCCCAGCTGGGTGTTCGAAAAGATGCTGTTACCGAGCAGCGCGACCCGGGAATCGTTGTCGACGGTGACGCCGTCGCGGCCGTTGAAGGCGATGGTGTTGCCGTCGCCCGGGTCGGTGCCGCCGATGGTCTGGCCGGTGACCGTGTTGACAAAGCCGACGCCCACGCCCTGCCACTGGTTGGGGATCGGCTGGGTGCCGGTGAGGTCGGTGCCGATCAGGTTGCGCTTCATCTCCAAGCCATCGACGTCGCCGATCGCCACGCCGAGGGTGGTGCTGCCCGAGATCAGGTTGTCAAGCACGGCGAAATCCGTGTAGGACCCGCCGGTGCTGCTGATCACGAGGCCGATATCGTTGGCCAGCGCCGACGTGCCGGATTTATCGGTGCCGAGGAAGTTGTGCTGCACGGAATGGTCGGAGCCGCCGCCGAAGAAGGCCACGCCGATCTCGGTGGTGCGGGTGGAGATCAGGTTGCCGCGGGCTTCGCTCGCGCCGCCGACGGTGATGCCGCTACCGCCGTCGACGCTCACTCCTCGGCCGCTCGACCCCGACAGGGCGGCGCCCGTTTCCTCGGTGCCGAGGAAGTTGCAGGCGATCGTATGGCCCGTAGTGCCGTCGATCTCGATGAGTTCGCTGCCGTAACCGCGGATGTTGAGACCCTGGAGGGTCGATCCGTCGGAGCCGGCGGCCAGGGTCAGACCCGTGCCGATCGAGGATCCGTCTTCGATCACAATCTGGTAGGTCGGGCGATCCGGAATCGAGGTGGAGCACACCGCGCCGTTGCCGGACTGCGTCGTGCCGTCGATGATCACCGGCGCGGTGATCGTCGGCAGCTCGGTGGCGGTCGAGATGACGTGGGGGCCGGCGCCGGGGATGGCGAAGGTGATGGTGTCGAGCTCCGCCGTGGCGTTGGCGCAGGTGATGGCCTCCCGCAGGGAGCCCGTGCCGCTGTCCGCCGTCGTCGTGACGTTGAGGCATCCCGCGTCTTCGAGCGTCACAGCGGTTGAGAATTCGCTGGTATTGCCGTCCGCGTCGGTGGCGAGCGCCACCAGCTCGTCGCCGGAGCTGAGGCCGAAGGTGGCCGCCGTGACCGTCACAACGACCGTGCCCGGATAGTCGCCGCTTTCGAAAACGTCGGAGAAGAGCCAGGTCTGACCCTCGTCGCCGTCCGAGTCGGCCGCAAAGAAATCGACGGTGATCGGGTACGCCTGGTTCCCCGGATCCGAATCCACGGTGTAGGTGAGCAAGGCCTCCGTATCGACGATCAGCCCGCCGGTGAATTCCGGCGAGTTCTGGAGCCGATTCGCGCCGACGTCCCCGTCTTCTGAATCGTTCGCGGTGCTGCCGTTCGCCCCGAGGTCAATCGCCGGCCCGGTGTTCTGGAAAAAGCTATTGCCGCGGAGCAAGTTCGCCGCGCCGCTGGACGCCACGACGCCGACGCCGTTGAACGCGATGGCGTTTTCCTCGCCAGTCAGCAGGCCGCCGATCCCGCTATTGCTCGAATCGATGGCGACGCCGACGTTATTTCCCGCCGCCGTGGATCCCGACTCGTCGGTGCCGATGAGATTGCACAGGATCGAGGAGTCGCCGCCCTGCGCGACGATGGCCCGATTGCCGTTTCGCAGGTTGAGGCCCTGGATGGTCGATCCTTCCGAGCCGGCGGCCAAAGTCAGCAGATCGGGCCGACCGCCGGACGCTCCGTCGATGACGATTTCGTAGTCCGGCCGTAAAGCGAGCGCCGTCGTGCAGACCGACTCATTGCCCGGCTGGCTCGCGCCGTCGACCGTGGTGCGACCGGTGATCGGCGGCAGCGCCGTCAGGGGTCTGATCACGTGGGGACCGTCGCCGGCGATATTGAAAGCGACGCGGGTCACGCCGGATTCGGCGTTGGCGTCGGTGATCGCCTGGCGCAAGGAGCCGGCCCCCGAATCGTTCGTATTCGTGACTTCGAAAAGACAGTCCGTGCCCACGATGAGGCTGGCGGAAAACTCCGAAGTGTCGCCCAGGTGGCTCTTGGCTGTGGCGATCACCCGGTCCCCGAACGCGACGCCCAGGTCGTCGGCCGAGCCCAGGTTAGCGGTGGCCGAGGCCGCGCTCATGTAGCTAGAAGTGCCGAGGAAGAAAGCGCCTTCTTCGTCGTCCGCATCGGCCAAGAAGAATTCGACGCCGTGGTTATTGCTGGGTGCAAGGCTCGAGTCGAGGAAGAACTCGACGCTCAGATCGCCGTCGCAGTCGATGGTGGCGCCCAGGAGCTCCGGGAAGTTCTGACGCCGATTGGCGCCGCCGTCGCCGTCTCCCTCGTCATTGGCGGTGGGGCCGTTGTCCTGGAGGTCGATGCCGATCCCGTCATTTTCGAAGATGTAGTTCTGCTCGATCTGGTTGCCTTGGCTGCTGGTCCCGGCGATAGTGATGCCATTGCCGTCGTTGAATGCGATGCTGTTGGTAAAGGTGGGGCCGTCGCTCTGGAACTGACCGATGCGGGAGCTGTCGATATTGTCGCCGAAGTAGATGCCGTCGAGACCGTTGCCGAGATCGACGGTCTCCGTGCGATCAGTGCCGATGTGATTGCCCAAGATGGCGACACTCGTCGCGATGTTGTTGTTCGTGTCGTTGACATAGATGCCGTGGCCGAGGTTGCCACCGATCACGTTGCTGAAGGTCGTCCTGCCGACGCCGATGACGGTGTTCGTGAGCTCGGCACTACCGCTGCCCTCCATGAGCACGGTGACGCCGTGGCCGCCGTTGGGAATCACCGCGCTTTGCTCGGCATTGACGCCGATGATGTTGCTGTAGATATCGGACTCGTCGGCGTCACCGCCCGAGATGTTGATGCCGTCACCCAGGTTGCCCGAGATCACGTTGCCGTTGTTGAAACCGCCGAAGCCGATCGAGTTGGTCGCACCCGTGATCGCGACTCCGTGGCCGCCGTTGGGCACCGCGAACGAGCCGGTGATGTCGGTTCCGATGTGGTTGGCCACGACCAGGTTATTCGCCCCGCTGATCTCGACGCCAACCCCCGTGTTGCCCGAGATCACGTTGGTCCGATTCGGGGCGCTGTCGCCGAGGAAGTTTCCGTCGCCGGTGATCCTCACCCCCACGCCGTTGGGTACGGCCGAGGTGCCGCTGACGTCGGTCCCGATCAGGTTGCCGATGATGACGACTTCGCCGCCGGGCATGAGAATCCCGAGGTCATTGCCGGAGATCAGATTGCCCTCTGTCGACGAGCCGATCTCGTTGTCGTTCAAGACCCACAGCCCGGTCCCGTTGCCGAGGGCCGAGGTGCCGGAGCGGTCGGTGCCGATGAAATTACCGAGGACCTGATTGCCCCCGGGGTTGGTCGAAAACCGGAAGCCGAATTGCTTGCCCGAGATCAGGTTGTAGCGAAAAATATTGCCCGTGACGTTGCCGACTTGGTGGCCCCAGCCTTCGGGCTCGGACGTGGCCAAGGACGAACCGTCGACCGTCGGGCCGATGGAGTTGCACTCCAAGAGGTTGTCGTCCGCCTGGATGATGAGGGTCGAAAAGCCGAAGCCCTGAAAATTCAGCCCCCGGATGGTGCTACCGTCACTGCCGCTGTTGATGCGAAAGGCCGTGTTGGAGCCGCTGCCGGTGACGTTGAAGCCGAGCAGACTGAGGCCATAGTCCGGCCGGTCTGGGGTCGAGGTCGTGCAGACCCCCTTATTGCCGGGCTGGGTGGTGCCGTCGATGATCACCGGATCGGAAATCGCGAACGCCGAGCTGAGCTCAATCTCGATCGGGCTGGCGCCGGAGATATTGAATTCGATCCGGTCCGTCCCCGAGCCGGCGGTGCAGTCTCCGCCGGTGGTCTGACCGTCCGCGTTGGCGTTGTTGATCGCTTCACGCAGCGTGCACTGGCCATCATTCGCGGTCTCGCTGTCGGCGGCGCTGTTGACGGTAATCGTGGCAGACCACGCGGTCCCGGCGATCATCCAAAGACAGGCCGCCATGAAGACGAAACGAATCTGGCCGCGGAGTGGGGCGGCTAGCGGAGCAAAAACTCTTGGGCTGGGCGTCATCGGGCTGTCCTTTGAAGCGGCGAAGAACTCCGGGTTCGTCCTTCGATCCAGGTGGTGCTACCCCACATGCGTATAGCCGAAGACCAGTGCAACGTCGTTCCTTGAACCGTCGAAAAAATTCGACCCGGGCGGAAGGCCCACGCCGCGCCGCGGCCGGTGCTCCAAAGCCCGACCGATTCGGGTCGCCGTCCGTCGGCGACGCGCGCGTCAAGGCGACGGCGCGGGGGCTAGTACGATCAACCCATGAGACACCCCTCGATCCGCGACTTCTCCGCCGCCTTCGGCGCCCTCATCCTCACCCTCCTCGGCGCCGCATCAGCGGCCGCGGAGCCGACCTCGGAGGCCGTTCGCTTCGATCGCCCCGACGGCGCCGCGGTCCACGGCACCTTGAGCCTGATCCCCGGCGACGACCCGGCGCCGGCGGTGCTACTGCTTCACCAAGCGCAGCGCAGCCGGGCGGAGTTCAGCTTCATGCTCAAGGATCTGCACGCGCTCGGCTTCCACACACTGGCGGTGGATCTACGGGGCCACGGCGAGTCGACCAAACCGGAGACGCTCGATCGGGCGTTCTTCATGAAGCTCTTCCGCGACCCCGACTTCGCGCCGCCGGATATCGAGGCCATCCTCGCCTGGCTCGCCGAGCGTCCCGAGGTCGACGCGGAGCGCATCGCGGCCATGGGCGGCAGCGTCGGCGCCAACCTGTCCTACATCGCCACCGGCGCCGGCTGGGGGGCGAAGACGGCCGTGGTGCTATCGGGCAACGCCGAGGCGGTGGCGGATCTCGCCTCGAAGGTCAAAGACTTCGCGCCGCAGAACGTGCTCCTGCTCGCCGCGGACAATGACCGCGGCCGCGACGCCTATGCCCGCACGCTCTTCGAGCAGGCGAGCGAACCGAAGCGGATCCACATCGTCGAAGGCTCGAGCGCCCACGGCAGCGACCTTCTGCAGCAAGACCCCGAGCTCAAGCAGAGGGTACTGGACTGGCTCAGCGAGCAGCTAAAGCCGACGCCCTAGCGACCGGCGGCGGCTCTTCGGCTTCGAAAGCGTCGGCGATCGCCTCCGCCAGCAGGCGCTGGCCGAGGTCGTTGTAGTGGCAGCAGTTGTCTTTGTAGATCGGCTCGTCGACGCCGTCGAAGAGCTCGACCAGGCTCTCGACGGCCACGCCGTCGGCGCGCAGACCGTCGACTTCGTCGAGCAGTCGACCGTAGTCGTCGCGGATGAACTCGGCGAAGGCCGACGCTTCGGAAAAAGCTATCGCGCGCTCGGCGTCGCTGAAGACGCGGTCGGTGGCGACGTACTGGTTGGGCTGGATGAAGTGGAGGTAGCGGCCGCCGGCGGCGCCCTGGGCGTCGGCGAGCAGGGCGCTCGACCGTCGCCACACCTCGACAGAGGCTTCGATATCCGCCGCCGGCGGACGCTCCGACGGCGTCAGCAGTAGCCACGAGTCTTCCCGGTTCCCGCCGGTGGCGGCGACGTGTTCGGCGAGCAGCTGCCGGTGGCGGCGCAGGTGAAATTTGTAGATCAAGAAGTCCACGAGGAAGCCCGAGGCAAAAGTCAGCTCCCAGGCCTCGCCGCCCCACGCGCGGTTAAACGTCGTCGCGAAGCGCCGCCACGCGGACCGGACCCCCTGCATGCGCTCGACGCCGTCGAGCGATCCCGCCTGGCCGGTGACGTCACGAAGCGCCTTCACGTGGTCGATACTCGGCATCTCCGCCGCCACGCCGAGGGTGCGATTCCGGCCGGTGAGGGCCAGCTCGTTAAAGCCGTCGATATTGACCACCAGGTCGAGGCGCTGGCCGAGGGCGCGGAAATAGCCGTAGACCAGCCACTGCTGGGGCTGCTTGAAGCCGCCGATGGCGAAGTTGAGCACCGTGACCCGACCGTCCTTGAGGCCCAGGTGGGCCTCCAGTCGTCGCGCGAGATGCCGGTGCTCTGCCTCAAAGACCGCGAGCTCGGCGGCGACCGAGCCGCCGAAGACGCCGACCACGAACTCGTCGCGGCTCGGCCGGTACGGATAGTCGTGCTTTGAGACGAAACCGTGGTTGTTATTCAGCGGCCCCGACGGGCGGTTCGCGAAGCCGAAATATGGATGGAGGCGGAACTGCTCGACGCCGCCGGTGAGGTCGACCGGCTGCGACCGCCCCGTCGGCCGGGAGCGGTAATAGAGATCCCCGGACCGGTACCAGTAAACGCCGAGCGCCAGCAGCTCCGTCAGCACGAGCGTCAGGGCCACGTTGAAGGCCACGATCTTGATCAGCTGGGGCGCCCGCATTCTCGGCATGGCCGCGGAGCTTAACAAGGCGATGGCCGCGGAGCTCTCCAAGGCGATGGCCGCGGAGCTCTCCAAGGCGCTGGCCGCGGAGCTCTCCAAGGCGCTGGCCGCGGAGCTCTCAAAGGCGCCGGCCGCGGAGCTTAACAAGGCGATGGCCGCAGAGCTCTCCAAGGCGCCGGCCGCGGAGCTTGCCAAGGCGACGTGACACAATCCGCCGCGCCCGGACCCGGCGTTCGGTCGCAAACCCCACAAGAGGAAAGCCCCATGGATCTCGGACTCACCGGCCGCCCCGCCGCCGTCCTCGGCTCAAGCCGCGGCCTCGGCAAAGCCATCGCCCACTCCCTCGCCGCCGAAGGCTGCCCGGTGGCGATCTGCGCCCGCGTTGACGACGCGCTCCAGGCCACCGCCAAAGAGCTCGAGGACGCGGGAGCTCAAGTCTTCGCCCGGGCGCTCGACGTCACCGAGGAAGGCACCGTCGAAGCATTCCTCGACGCGGCCGCCGAGCGCTTCGGCGCTGTGGATATTCTGGTCGGCAACGTCGGCGGCAATCGCCGCGGGCCGGCCCACGAGCTCGCCGCCGAGGATTGGAACGCCCTGTGGCGACTGAACGTCGATAGCCACCTGCGGGCGGCCCGCGCCGCCGTCCCGGCGATGATCAAGCGCGGCCGCGGCTCGATCGTCTTCATCGCCTCGATCTTCGGCCGTGAAGCCGGCGGCCCCGGCCTCGCGGCCTACAACGCGACGAAGTCCGCCCTGATTAGCGTCGCCAAGATCATGGCCCTCGAGTTGGCGCCCCACGGCATTCGGGTGAACACCGTGGCCCCGGGGTCGATTCGCTTCCCCGGCGGCAGCTGGGATCGCCGGTGTCTAGACGACCCCGAAGGCATGGAGCGCTTCGTCGAGCAGAACCTGCCCCTCGGACGCTTCGGCCACGCCCACGAAATCGGCGACGCCGTCGCGTTCCTCGCCTCCGAGCGCGCCAGCCTGATCACCGGTACCTGCCTCAACGTCGACGGCGGCCAGTCGCGGTCGCTGATTTGACGCCGATCTAAGGATCGGAAGCGGAGGCGCGCGTCGCTTCGAGCTGGAGGTAGACGTGGAATCCGTTGGCGTTCTTCACCGCGCCGAGCATCGCCGAGTAGGGCTTGATGCCGAAGTCGGTGAATTCGAAGCGGCCCCAGCCCTCGATCACCAGGCGCTCGCCGTCCACGCGGTAGCGCGCGCTGATCGGCCGCGACGCCGGTTGACCTTTGATTGTCAGCTCGAGCTCGACGACGTAGAGCCCCTCCGAGTCTTTTTTGATCGCGCCCGTGGCGCCGGAGAGGGTCGCGTGGGTCCTAGCGTCGAGCTGCTTGCGGCCGAGCATCGAACCGCGGATCTTGTCGCGCTTGCCGGCGTCGATCTCTGAAAATTCCTCATCGAGCAGGCCGAGCTCGGCGATGCGCGGATACCACCGCGCCTGCTCGGACGGCTCGTCGATTTGGAGGGCTTCAACAGGCGTTTCAAATCGCAGACTCGACGCCTCCGGCGCGCCCGGGTCGAAGGCCAGCTCGGCGGTGACGTCGTGGGCGGTGACCAGGTGATTGTGGGCGAGCTTGGCGGCGACGCCGTCCTTGTGGGTGATCACCGCAAAGACCGAGGCCTCCGGATCGAGGGTCCACGGGGACGCCCCGCCATGGCCTTGCGCCAGAGTCGGGGTCGCGGCCAGGACGAGGGCGATGGCGAAGAGGCCGAGCGGTCTTCGCCGGGTCGGTTCGAGGGAGCGGGTCGGTCCGAGGGAGGAAGTGTTCAGCATGGGAGACCTCGGTCAAGAGGATTCGTCAAGGGGAAGCGGGGCGCCGCAGCGGCTTCTCCCCGCGGTATCGGCTAGAGTCAAAGTGTCTTCGATGCTCCGATTCTTTCACTGACAGGGGACGTTCTTTGTGAGCTTCCGATGAGCCAGCGTCGCGCCCTCGAGCTCCTCCCTGAAGCCCTCGCCCTCGACGGCGAGGCGCGCCGGGCCTTCGTGGAGAAGTCCTGCGGAAGCGACGGAGATCTGAAGAATGCCCTCGCGGCCCTGATCATCGAAAGTCAAACCGCGTGGACCGACGCCCCGACCACCGATTTTTTGACGCCGTCCTCCTCCGGAAGTGGAGCTCATTCCGGGAATGGGAGCCCAGATCTCAACGGCGACTCGGGCGGCCCGTCCCCCCCGGGGGCGGCGGCTTCAAACGGGCATCTCGATCGACTCGGGCCGTATCGGCTGCTCGCCCGCCTCGGCGAAGGCGGCATGGGCACGGTCTACCTCGCCGAGCAAGAGAAGCCCATCGAGCGACGCGTCGCCCTGAAGGTGCTCCGGAGTTTCACCCAGCCGCGCCAGGCCGAGCGATTTGCCCTCGAGGGCCAGGTCCTCGCGCGGCTCAGCCACCCCCACGTGGCGTCGCTCTACGAGGTCGGCGAGACCGACGACGGACACCCCTTCGTGGCCATGGAGGTCGTCGAGGGGCAGTCCATCACCGCGGGCTGCGACGCCCGGCGCCTTGACCTTAGGGCGCGCATCGAACTTTTCTGCGGCGCCTGCGCCGGCGTGAGCCACGCCCATCAAAAAGGCGTCCTGCACCGCGACCTGAAGCCGTCCAACGTGCTGGTTACCGATATCGACGGCCGCCCCGTCGCCAAGGTGATCGACTTCGGCATCGCCCGCTCCCTCGACCCGGAAGCCTCCGAGGCGACGAACCGAATCACCCGCGGTCACCAGCTGGTGGGCTCCCCCATCTACATGAGCCCGGAGGCGCTGCTCGGCGAGCCCGACGTAGACACCCGCTCCGACGTCTACGCCCTCGGGCTGATCCTCTACGAGCTGCTGACGGGGGCCTTGCCTTTCGACCTCGACCGAGAGCCGCTCGTCGCCCTCATGCACCGCATCACCCAGGGCGATCTGCCGACGGCGACCTCTCGCTACGCCGGCTTCGACGCCGCGGAGCGCGAACGCATCGCCGCGGATCGGGGGACGGATGGGGGGGCCCTCCTCCGGCGGCTCGGCGGCGATTTCGACGCCATCCTCAGCAAAGCGCTGGCCCTCGACCGGGACCGGCGCTATAGCTCCCCCGCCGAGCTCGCCGAGGACCTCCGCCGGGCCCTCGGCCGACTTCCGGTCAGCGCCCGGCCCCATCGCCTGCCCTACGTCGCGGGGCGATTCCTGCAGCGCCACCTCGGCATGGCGGTCGCGGTCTCCGCCCTGCTCTTAAGCCTGGTCGGCGGCGCCCTGGCGAGCGCCCGCGAGGCGAGGCGGGCCAGTCTCGAGGCGGAGCGGGCCGTCGCCGCCGTCGAGCAGACGCGGCTCGAGGCCGAGCGAGCTCGCCGCGCCCAAACCGAGGCCCAGGAGGTCTCGAGATTCTTGGTTGAGCTCTTCGACCTCGCGGACCCTGAGAAGAGCCCGGACGAGCCGGTTGATGCCCGCGATCTCTTCATCCGGGGCGTCGATAAACTGCGGACGGACCTCCACGACCAGCCCCTCCCGCGCGCGCGCCTGCTCGATACGATCGCCGAGATCTACACCAAGATGGCCTGGCTCGACGACGGCGAGCTGCTGGCCCTCGAAGCCCTCGACCTCCGCCGTGCCTACCTGCCGAAGGGGCACGAAGACGTGCTCGAGAGCCTCAACCGCCTCGGCGTGCTCTACCGCCTGCAGGGTCGATTCGACGCCGCCGAGCCGCTGTTGACCCGGGTTGTCCAGGCCCGGGAAGCGCACTATCCGCCGGACACCCGCGCCCTCGCGCAGGCGCTGAACAACCTGGGCAACGTCTACTGGAACGACGGACGCCTGGACGAGGCCGTCGCGGCCCACCAGCGCGCGCTGGCGCTGCGGGAGGGCACACCCGACGTCGAGCTCTGGGACCTGGCGGAGAGCTTGAACAACCTCGGCGTCATGATGCAGGCCCTCCAGCGCTACGAAGAAGCGGAGGTCTACCTCCGCCGCGCCGACACGATTTTCATCGAGGTGATCGGGGCGGACCACCCGACCCGAGCCGCTTGCCTCAATAACCTCGGCCTCGTGAACCGCCGCCTCGGCCACTGGGACAAGGCCGAATCGGCGATGCGGCAAGCAATCTCGATCTGGAGTGCCACCTACGACGCCGGGCATCCGCGACTGCTGAACGCCAAGCGGGGCCTCGCTCAGCTCTTCGACACCAGGGGTCTCTACGGCCGGAGCGTTCCGATCTGGCGGGAGCTCACGACCCAGCTCAAAGACACGGAGTCGCCAACTCCGGAGGCGCAGATCAGGGCCCACCGGCAGCTGGGGGTCGCCCTCGCCCGCCTCGGCGACCTCGACGGCGCCGCCACATCCCTTCGTCGCTCGCTCCAACTCGCCGAGCAGCACCTCGAGCCCGACGACCCGCTCCGCCTCGCCGTCCGCTCGCGGCTGGGCTGGTTCGATGTCATCCGCGGCGAATCGGAGCGGGCCGAGCGCGAGCACCGCGAGTTGCTTCGGCACCACCTGCGGGTCGACGGCGAGTCCCACTCCAATACCTCCCGCGAGCAGGTCCGCCTCGCCGCCGCGCTCGTCGCCCAAGGGCGCGACCTCGAGGCGGAGCCGCACCTTCGCCGGGCCCTCGCCGCCCAGCTGGAGCGGCTCGGCGACCGCCACCGCATCGTCGCCGACTCCAGAGCCCGTATCGGCGAGCTGCTCGCGCGACGCGGCGATCTCGACGAGGCCACGTCTTTTCTAGGGAAGGCGCTATCGATCTACGCCGAGGCCTTGCCCCGCGACCATCCGGACGCCGCCAGCGTCCGCAACGTCTACGACACGCTCGAAGCCCCCTGAGCTTGCTACGCTCGTCCGGTTCTCTCAACCGAGGACTCACCCAGACCCCAAAACGCCGGAGAAAATCATCGTGCACACCGAGGTCATCGCCACCAGCTGGGAGCATCTCCACGCCGAGCTCTTCGGCATGTTCGAAGACCCGCGCTACGTCGCCGCCGGTATCAATCGACACCGCACGCCGTTTGTTTTCCGCGGGCTGGCCCACGTCGACTATCGACTCACGACCAGCCTCCAGCGGCTCAACCAGTGCGAGACCGTCGACGCGCGCCTCGGGTCGATCGAGAAGAAGCTGCTCTTCGGTTTCCGCATGTATTCCCAGCGCGACCCGGACCCCAATTTCTCGAATTGGTACTGGCTCTCCCTCGCCCAGCACCACGGCCTGCCGACGCGCCTCATGGACTGGACGTGGTCGCCCTACGTGGCGCTGCACTTCGCGACCGCCGACGTGACGGAGTCGAATTTCGGCGACGCCGTGGTGTGGTGCATCAATATGACCGAGGTGCAGCATTTCCTGCCGTCGGACCTCCAGGGCATCCTGCACGAGGTGATCTACAACGGCTTCTACGCCGAGCTGATGGACAAGGTCGCCAGCGACCTCGACCAATTCGACGCCTTGAGCGACGATCCTTTCCTCGTCTTTTTCGAGCCGCCGTCCCTCGACGCCCGCATCGTCAACCAGGGCGGACTCTTCTCCGTGCTCTCGAGCCCCTCCGGCAAGCCCGACCTACCGCTCGACTCGTGGCTGATGGAGCGCCGCACGCCGGAGCGGCCGCTCTTCCGCAAGGTGATCATCCCGGCGTCGCTCAAGTGGGAAGTTCGCGACAAGCTCGACGGCGCGAATATCAATGAGCGCATGCTCTTCCCCGGCCTCGACGGCGTCAGCGCCTGGCTCAAGCGCCACTACAGCTGCGGACCGCCGTGAGCCGCCGGCCGACGTCGGTTCTCGTCGACCGACGTCGATCGCTGCTCGAGTCCGCGCGAAAAAGCTGAAAAACGCGCCTTCTGGGCGACGGCAAAGCGGGCACGCCCCTTGCTCTATAGACCTGTCGACGGGCCATGACGGCCCGTCAGCAACTCGCGTCTCGACGCATCAATGCACTCGACAGGAGAACGCTATGGACCTCAAGAAACGCGCCCAGGAAGTGATCGCAGACAAGCGGAACGCCATGCGGGATTTCGCCGCGATGCAGCCCGACCATCCGTTTACCTTGGCCAATAAGGATCAGCTCGAGCTCGAGGCGCAGACCAGCTGGAACGCCACCGGCGTGCTCTCCATGACCGGCGTCATGTGGTGGGCGATGAACCTCTCGCTGGACCTCGCCTATCCGCACACGATCATCTTCAACGCCACCGGCGGCCCGGATTTCGACTTCTCTATCTTCACCTCGGCGGTCACGGGCTACTTCATGGTCGACCCGTCGACCCTGGGCGGTGAGTACCAGTTCACCATGGAGGCCGTCGCCGGCGTCGCGGGTGAAGTGAGCCTCGACCTCTACGACATGAATTGGACCCAGATCGGCAGCTTCCTGGGCGTCGTCGCCGGCGTGTCGCTGAGCAAGCTGTCCGGCACGGGCACCTTGACCTACCACTAGCGTATCGAGGTCTTCCGGGGCCTCCGTCCGATCGTTCCTTTCTCCTGCCTCAGCGTTTTGACCCCAGCCCGCGGTCCACGGGCGGGGGTCTTCCAGGGTCCGCCCCACGTCACCGACCGACGCCCGGCGCCCGCAGCTACGGGAAACTCACATCCCACGTCGAGGTATTGCCGAGCTCGAAGCCGTCTTCGAAGATCAGCCCCCCGACGCCGGGGTGCGCCATCACGATCACCACATCCTCGATCTCGTCGATCAAGGCCAGATCCAAGTCGCCGTCGTTATCGATGTCTAGGGCCAGCGAGCACGACGCGGCCCGCGGCGCGTCGAAGGCCTGTTTGAAGCTGAACGTGCCGCCGTCGTTTTCGAAGAGGAACCAGTCACCGCTGAAGCTGGCCGTCACCCAGTCGAGGTCGCCGTCGCCGTCGAGGTCGGCGAGGTCGGTGGCGAGGCTGAAGGGATCCGTCGGATGGAGGATCGGCGCCGCCAGGTTCCCTTGGCCGTCGCCGAGCAGGATCGCGCCGTTATTGTCGAAGGCGTTGACGCCGGCCACGTCTTCGTCGCCGTCGCCGTCGACATCGCCGAGCACCAGCATCCAGACGCCGCCGCCGCTCGCTTGGCTCGGCTGGGCGGTGAAGGTGCCGTCGCCGTCGCCGGAGTAGACCTGGATGGTCTCGCTGAAGCGGCCGCCGACCACCAGGTCGAGGATGCCGTCGTCGTCCATATCGCCGGCCGCCAAGGCCCACTCGCCGTCAGAGCCGGAGCCGAACGACTCCGGAGCTCCGAAACTGCCGGCGCCGTCGTTGCGCAGCAGCGTCAGGGTGCTCACGCCGCTATTCGTATTCACCACGTCGACATCACCGTCGCCGTCGACGTCGAGCACGGCGATGCCGCGGGGCGCGTCGCCGGTCGGGATCTCTTGGTGGGACGGGAAAGTGCCGTCGCCGGCGCCGAGCAGGATCGACACGGAATCGCCGGTGATATTCGCAATGGCGACGTCGACGTGGCCGTCGGCGTTGAAGTCGGACGGCTCCGAAGGGCTCGGCGTGCCGCCGACGCCGGTGGGCGTCAGCATCGGGTCGAAAGTGCCGGTGAAGTCGGCCTTATTGAGGTAGGTCCGGACGTCGTTGGTGTCTTCGTTGACGATCGTCAGGTCGAGGAAGCCGTCTTCGTCGAGGTCCGACGCAAAGCCGCCGTAGCTCTGGGTCGTTTGCCCCTGGGTCGTCCGCGTCGAGAATCGCTGGACCTCTTCGAACTCCAGCGACGTCGAGGCCGCCGCGATCCAGAACTGGAAGGAGTAGCCCGCGCTGCGCAAGCCGGCGCCCGAGGCGCTCGCCAGTCCGTTCGACAACACCACCATCACCATCTCGCCCGCAGAGAACGGCCGATCGGGCCGCAGCGTCACCACGCGATCGCCGTCGGAGAATTCAAAGCTGCCGTCGACGGCGCCGCTCCACCGCCCGAAGGCCCAGAAGGACTGTCGAGCGACGACCGTCGAGCGATCGACCGGACTGTCGAATCGAACCTGGATCGCCGAGCTGACCGGCGCCGCTAAGGCGTGGGCCGCGGGTTCGACGGACACCACTTCGAATCCGCCGGCGTCGGCGGTGACCGGGGCAAAGGATAGGAGCGAGCACAGGATGAGAAACGGCGCGAGACGACGCATGGCGGAGACTCCTTCAAACACAACAAAAGTCGGGGGGCTTCTTTCCGGGATCTATTTTGAGGCTTATTGAGGCAACGCGGCAAACGTCGATGAAGTCCGAGGACGAGTCCCGGGACCGACAGGAGATCACGGTTAGAATCGCCTGGCACCCTCCGTCTCGATTTTCCGGCGCCGTCGCTCTCAGTCCCGAATGCACCTTTCCTCCGAGCCCATCCCGCGTCCCTACGCACTCGCCGCGCTGGCGGCGGTCGGGGTCGGCCTCGTGTTCTTGCACGTGAATGCCTACGTCGAGATTCTCATCGACGACGCGTTCATTTTTCTGCAATTTGCTGAGACGCTGCTCGCCGACGGTACCTGGGGCTTTTACCCCGGCATGGAAGCCAACACGGTCACCTCGCCGCTGACCGTGTTGGTGCTCGCGGTGCTGACGCTGATTGTCCCGGGTGCGGCGGCGGCCGTCGCCTTCGACACCCTGGCGTGGTCGGCGATGCTCGGACTGCTGCTCTTGATGTCCCGCCGCTTCACGGGCCTGCTGCTCCCCGGCGTCATCGCCGGCGCGGCGCTGCTCTTCAACCCGCTGATGGTCTCATCCCTCGGCATGGAGGCGTCGCTCTTCGGCGCCCTCTTCTTCGGCGCCCTCTACGCGGCGGCCGCCGAGCGATTCCGCACCAGCGCGGCGCTCGCCGCCCTGCTGACGCTCGCGCGACCCGACGGCGCCCTGCTCTTCGTGCTGCTGTGGCCACAGATCCCCGGCTGGCGGGAGCGACTGCGCAGCATTCTGGCCTTCGGACTCACCGCGGCGCCTTGGTACCTCTACTCGTGGGTTTATTTGGGCTCGCTGCTCCCCGAGTCTTTCTTCATCAAGACCAGCACCCTCGCGGCCTGGGGCCCGTGGACATTCTCGAACGGCTTCGCCCTTTACTTCGGGCGCATGCAGCTCGAAATCCTGCTGACCGTCTTCTTCGCTCTTTTCCTGGTCCTGCTGCCGCGGTTCAAAGGCAGCGCCGCGGCGCGCACCGCCGCCACCGCCGGCGCCTTCGCGCTGGGCCACGGCGTCGTGTACTCGGCCATGGAGGTCCCGCCGTACCACTGGTATTACGTCCCTCAAATCCTGGCGCTCGTCTTCCTCGGCGCCTTCGCCCTCGGCCTCTCCCGACCGTCCGACGACGCGTCGCCGGCGCGGCGGACCGCCTGGCGACTGGCGATCGCGGCTGCGCTCCTGGTGCCGGCCCTCGGCCTTCTGGAGCTGCACCGTCGAGCCGGATTCGACCTCCAGGAGATGCCGCTGCACTCCAATTGGGCGTCGGCGCGGGAGTACCGCGAGATCGCGGAATGGCTCGGGGCCGAGGCGCCGCGCCACGCCTTCGGTCTGGTGGGCGGCGAGATCGGCGCGCTGTCCTATTACTGCGACTGCTATTTCCTCGACCACTTCACGGATCGACGCGTCACGGCGGTGACGATCAAGCAATCCCTCGAGAAAAGGTCGTGGATGCAGCCCTTGATGCTGCTGAATTTTTTCTTCTATGAGGACGCGAACACCTATCCGCCCGTCTACTTTTTCCTCAAAGGCGACCTCGACTCGCCGAGCGAGGGCCTCGGCCCGCTCGTCAAGCGTTGGCAATTCGGCAATCGTTGGGAGCAAG
This sequence comes from Acidobacteriota bacterium, assembly GCA_038747035.1. Taxonomy (GTDB): domain Bacteria; phylum Acidobacteriota; class Thermoanaerobaculia; order Multivoradales; family J023; genus JAUIJL01. The sequence goes on from JBCDKB010000060.1 coordinate 17,339, forward strand.
AAACCTGGCTGAGTCTTTTCGCCATTGCCTCCAAGATGCCCAATCATCCAGGATTCACGCCCCCGGGGGCGGAGCCCGACGATGCGGAGGGCGGCCGGGCGGAGCCGACGGACTTAAAACCGACTGACGATACGGAGCCGCCGGCCGCCGAGACCGAGCCACCGAAGTCGACCGCCGGGCCATGACTGGGGGAGACGCTGGCGCGACCGACGCCGCGTCGGTGGCGCGCCGGGCGCTGACGTCGGCGCTGCTCGTCGGCGGCACGCTGACGGCGATTTTCTTCCACGTCAGGATCTACTCGGATTTCCTGATCGACGACGCCTTTATCTTCCTGAGCTTCGCCAGGACCCTCCACGTCGACGGCACCTGGGGCTTCTATCCTGGCCTCGAAGCGAATACCGCCACGTCGCCGCTGACGGTGCTGCTGATGGCCGCCGCGATGTCGCTGGCCGAGGGCGCCACCGCCGCCGTTCTTCTCGACACCGTGGCCCAGGCCGCCTCCGCCTTCTTCCTGGTCGGCCTGTCGCGCCGACTCACCGGTTCGATCCTCGCCGGCGTGCTCGCCGCCGCGGCGATGCTGGTGAATCCGCTGCTCATTTCGTCCTTCGGCATGGAGACCCCCCTTTTCGGCGCCCTCTACTTCGCCTCGCTCTACGCGGCGAGCCATGGGCGCTGGGCCACCTCCGCGGCCGCTTCCGGCCTGCTGACCCTGGCCCGGCCCGACGGCGGCCTGCTCTTCGTGCTCTTTGTGCTCCAGATCCCCACGTGGCGGGAGCGCCTGCGCTGCGGTGGGATTTTCGTCGCCGTGGTCGCGCCGTGGCACCTCTTCTCGTGGGTCCAGCTCGGTTCTTTTCTCCCCGAGTCTTTCTTCCTCAAGACCGGCGGCGCCTGGGGTCCGTGGACCTTCGCCAACGGCCCCGGCGTTTATTTCGACCGAATGCCCTTGGAGTCCGCGCTCAGGCTGATCTTCGCCCCGCTGCTGCTCGCAGCTCAGAGCCTCCGCAGGCTTCCGCACCGACGGGTCGTGGTCACGGCCTCACTATTCGCCACCGGCCACGCCGCGGTCTATGCCACGCTCGGAGTCCCGCCCTACCACTGGTACTACGCGCCGCAGATTTACTCGATGCTGCTGGTGGGTGCGCTCGGCCTGGCACAGCTCCGCCCGCGGAACTACGGAAGTTTCCAAGGGCGGCTGTGGCTGATCGCCGTCGGTGTGGCGCTCCTAGCCCCCGGCCTTGGACTGCTGGAAATCCATCGCCGGGCTGAGCCGGCCCTCCGCGAAATGCCGCTGCACTCCAACTGGACGACGGCCGAGACGTACCGCGAGATTGCAGAATGGCTCGATGCGCGGAGCGACGGTCAGGCTCTTGGCCTGGTCACCGGCGAAATCGGGGCGCTCTCCTTCTATACCGATGGCCCGATCCTCGACTACTTTAGCGATCGCCGCATGACCGCCCCGCTTTTGCCGAGCGTCGGCGACAGTCCGGAATGGCAACGGGCACTCCTGCTCATCAATTTCGCTTTCCGCAGTGACGACAATCGCTATCCGATGATCCGCCACTTTTTGGTTGGCGACGCTGCGGACCCGAGCGCCGCCCAGCGCGGACGCCTGATTCACCGCTGGCAACTCGGCGGGCGATGGGAAAAAGAGGCCTGGCTGTCGCTCTACGCCGTCACGGCTGACGTTCCGGGCTGGGCAGAGACGCCGAGCCCGGAGCACGAGATCCGGCCGTGACGCGGGCGACGGCCTGACGCGATACGCTCCGGGGATGCGCCACGATCCCCAATCCCAGCCGCCGCTCCGCCGATCCCGCTCGCCCCTTCGCCCGGTCGCCTTCGCGGTCATCGCCCTCCTGACGGCTGCGCCCCAAGCGCCCGCAAGCGCCGCCGTCCCGACGCCGGCGGGCACCGCCCCGGACCCGGAGGTCGGGGTTGACGCCGCGGCGCGTTTCGCAGGCCTCGCCCTCGCCTGCGTGCACCAGGAGTATCCGAACAAAATCGCCCATGTCTTGCAGGAAGACGGCGACGCCCAAACCCCGAGGCAGCTGACGCCGGCGTTCTACGGCTGCTACGACTGGCACTCGGCGGTGCACGGCCACTGGCTGCTGGCCCGGCTGGCCCGGCTCTATCCCGACGCCCCCTTCGCCGCCGACGCCCGCGCGGCCCTGGCGACGAGCCTGACCTCGGCGAATATCGCGATCGAAGTCGCCTACTTTGAAGGCGCGGGCCGCGCCGGTTTCGAGAGGCCCTACGGACTGGCGTGGCTGCTCCAGCTCGCCGCCGAGCTCCGGGAATGGGGGGACGACCTCGGCCAGGAGCTCGCCGCGACCCTGGAGCCGCTCGAAACCACCGCCGCCGAGCGCCTGCGCACCTGGATCCCGAAGCTGACCCACCCGATCCGCGGCGGCGAGCACTCCCAGACCGCCTTCGCCTTCGGGCTCACCCTCGACTGGGCCCGGCGCGCCGGCGACTGGCCGATGGCGCGCCTGCTCGAGCGCCGAATTGAGGAGCTCTACGCGGCGGATCGGCAGTGTCCGCTGGCCTACGAGCCCTCGGGCCACGACTTCCTCTCGCCGTGCCTCGCCGAAGCGGATCTCATGCGTCGGGTGATGCGCCGCGGCCACTTCGCCGCCTGGCTCGGCTCCTTCTTACCCCAGATTCCCCATCACCGACCTGACGACCTCCACCCCGCCGACAGTCCGCAGCACGAAGTGTGGCTCGAACCCGCCACCGCGAGCGACCGCACCGACGGCAAGCTCGCCCACCTCGACGGATTGAACCTGAGCCGCGCCTGGATGCTGGAAGGCATCGCGTCGGGCCTGCCCACCGCCGATCCGCGCATCCCCGCCTTGATGGACGCCGCGCGCCTGCACCGCGGCTCCGGCCTCGAGTCGGTCACCGGCGAACACTACGCCGGCGGCCACTGGCTGGGCAGCTTCGCCACCTACCTGGTAACCCAGCGCGGCGGTGCGACGGTGCTCTCCCGCGGCCGCATCGACATCGCCTACCGCGGAGCGTCCCGCTCCGACGTCGCTGAGATCCTGCTGCCGCGGGCCGAACGCGCCCTCGCCGCGGTCGAAAAGGAGCTCGACGTCGAATACGGGGGGCGGCTGCGGATCGACCTCGACCCGGGCCACCGATTCCCGTCCCAAAACGGCGACCAGCTCTTCATCCCGGCCGGACCGCTCGGTAAAGAGAACAAGTACGGCCTGTCGCTGGTCCACGAGATCACCCACGCGGTGGCGCCGAGCGCCCACCGTCCAGATCGCTTCTTTGACGACGGCCTCGCCGTGCACCTCCAGGAGAAGCTCGGCGAAGCGCCGTCATTCCCCCACTTCAACGACGAGCTGCACGCCGCCACCCGGAAGGCGGCGGCCGAGCACGGCGACTTCCTGGCCCTCGCCGAAGCCGAGCAGAAACGCTGGCGGGGCACCGCCGAAGAGAGCCGCCTCGCCTACCTACAAGAGGGCTCGTTCGTGCGATTCCTCATCGAATCCCGCGGACTGGAGGCCTTCTGGCGGGTCTACCGCGACGGCGCGGCCCTCGAAACCGTCTACGGCCAAGGCTTCGACGCGCTCGAGGCGGCCTGGCGGGACATGCTCGCCGCCCTAGACTGAGGGTAGCCCGGCGCCGACGGATCGAGGGGTGCAGATTCACCTAAGCCCCCAGATCCATCCAAAGTTCCAGATCGTCTCAGACGCGCGGACTGATATCAACGCGCGGTGCTAGAGAAGAGACGCGGAATAAAACAACTCTTTCCCACCGCCCCCGCGCAGAGGGAATGGCGCCACCTTCCGTGCAAAGACGCCGCTCCGGCCGGCCGCGCTCTGCTAGATTGATCGGTGCCCGTCCGTGCGGGCCCACGGCGCGTCTTGTCAGACTTTCAGAAAATGTTTTCTCCAAAGACGCGTCGTCGACAACAGCGGAGAGAGTTTGATGATTGAAAAAGCTTTGGAATTGCGCGGTGTGCTGAATGCTTACAAAACCATCGTCGACGGCGCCTGGGACAACCTCCACCCCGGCATGGGCGGCGGCACCCTCAGGTGGAGCGCGGCCGGCGCCGACGCCCTCGGCCAAGAGCTCGAGGGCTACCTCACGGCGGCGGCCCAGCCCCCGCGGGAGATCCGGGTGTTCTGGAAGCTCACGGACGAGCTGATTTACTCCGGATGTAATACCCCCTTCGCCCGAGACGCCGGCTTTAGGACACCGCGACAGATGGTCGGCGTCACCGATTTTTGCGAAACCATCCCGTGGACTCGGCAGGCCGCCAAGTATCAAGCCGATGATCGAGAAGTGATGGCCAGCGGCCAGCCCAAACTCTTTATTCTCGAAAGACAGGCCCGCGAAGACGGCGTCTTCTGGCTGTTCACGAGCAAGGCGCCGATCCTCGTCAACGGCGCCGCCGTCGGCCTGCTCGGTCTCTACGAAACGATCGACGCCGCCCGCGCCATGGAGATCCGGCGTCGAATGGAGGACGAGTTCCTCTAGACCGAAGCCCTCAAAAGGCGAAGGACAGACTGACGATCGCGTCGCGCGCCTCTCGCTTCTCCGCCTTTAACTCGAAGGACACCCCCGGAATCACCGGCCCCATCGAAGTCGTCAGGCTCCGGTCGGCGTGGTGATATTTGTCCTTCAGCACGTGCGCGCCCACTAGTGACTCGGTTGACAAGAACCTTTTGATAGGGCAGGTCCGCGACGCCTTATGACAGATGTTCAGAAACTTTATTCGTCAAAGATGTGCTGTCGACAACAGCGGAGAGAGTTTGATGATTGAAAAAGCGGTAGAGCTGCGCGGTGTGTTGAACGCTTATAAAGCCCTCGTGGACATCGCCTGGGAAGACCTCCATCCGGGCATGGCCGGCGGTGTTGATCGTTGGCGCTTCGCGGGCGCCGAAGCCCTGGCTCAGGAGCTCGATGGCTATCTCACCTCGGCCGCCGCGCCGCCGCGGGAGATTCGCATCTTCTGGAAGCTCGGAAACGAGCTACGCTTCGCCGGCTGCAATCTCCCTTTCGCCCACGACGCCGGCTTCACCGCCCCGAGTCAACTCGTGGGCAACACCGATTTCTGCGAGTCCATCCCGTGGACCCGACAAGCCGCCAAATACCAGGCCGACGACCGGGAAGTCATGGCGAGCGGCAAGCCGCGGCCTTTTATCCTCGAGAGGCAAACCCGCGAGGACCAGGTGGTCTGGCTCTTCACCAGCAAGGCGTCGATCATGGTCGGCGGCGAGGCTGTCGGTCTGTTTGGACTCTACGAGACAATCGACGCCGCCCGAGCCATGGAGATCCGGCGACGGATGGAAAGCGAGTTCCCCTAGGAATCGGGCCGTATTGCCCTGCACCGTGCGGATCCGAGCTCAGGAATCAGCTTCACAGGGGGGCTCCGGCGATCCGGGATTGCCAGGTGCGGACCCCGGCGATACGATCGCCTCTCCTTCATCAATTTCCCTGCACACTGTCGGGCCCGGCTTTCGGTTGAGCTCCGCTCAGCGGCGCTTTGCACCCAAGGCCCGGTGCTTCGCCGTGGGCACACTCGTGGAGCCCCCATGACCCGCCATTCGCTCTTGCTGGCTGCGCTTTGTCTGATGATCGTGACAGCCGGCGCCGCCGTCGACGCCCAAACCTTCCCGGACGATCAGCCCTTCGCGTCGTTCTGGTTCCCCAACGACCTCTTGACGTGGGACCCGGCGAACGACCCCGACGCCCCATACAACCGCGGCGCCGTCCCCCTCCAGTCCCGCTTCCGGAATCCGGCCGCCCAGGTCAATCCGCTGGCCCGCCCCGACGAGGCCCGGGTGACGGCGGTGTCGATCATGAACCCGTCGACATCGAATAACCCGTCCCAGGGCTCCCTCACCTTCGATCGCTACGCCTTCAACTACTGGCAGTACGTCGAGCTGCTCGTCTTCTGGGGCGGCTCCGCCGGCGAAGGCCTGATCCTGGCGCCCAACTCCGAAGTCATCGACGCCGCCCACCGCAACGGCGTGCCGGTCCTGGGCACGATCTTCCTGCCGCCCAACGCCTTCGGCGGCCAGCTGTCGTGGGTGGAAGACCTTGTGCAGCGAGACGGCGACACCTACCCGGTCGGCGACAAGCTGATCGAGATCGCCAACTACTACGGCTTCGACGGCTGGTTTCTGAACCAAGAGACCTCCGGCGCCGACGCCGCCCTCGCCCTCGAGTACCGCAACTTCCTACGCTACCTCCAGGACAATTCGACCCTCCACATCCAGTGGTACGACTCCATGATCGAGTCCGGTCCGATCGCCTGGCAAAACCAGCTAAATAGCCTGAACGACGGCTATTTCGAAGAGAGCGGCCAGGTCTCGAACTCCATGTTCCTCAATTTCTTCTGGAATACCCAACGCCTGGCCAACTCGCGCACCACCGCGATGAACCTCGGCCGCAGCCCCTACGACGTCTACGCCGGCGTCGACGTGCAGGCCAACGGCTTCAACACTTTTGTGCTGTGGGACTCCCTTTTTCCGCCGGGCCAAGAACACCGCGTTTCCCTCGCGTTCTTCGTCCCGACCTGGACGCTGACTTCGGCGGCGACGCCGGAGCAGTTCTACGCCAACGCCAACCGCTTCTGGGTCGGCGCGAACCGCGACCCCGCCGACACGGTGACGCCGAATGCCTGGAAAGGAGTGGCCAATTACATCCCCGCCCGCTCGCCGGTGGACTCGGTGCCCTTCGTCACCCACTTCAATACCGGCCAGGGCAACGGGTACTACCTCGACGGCGTGCAGCTGGCGAACCAACCGTGGAATAACCGCGGTCTCCAGGACGTGCTGCCCACCTGGCGCTGGCGCCTCGAGACCACCGGCACGCCGCTGGTGCCGGAGCTCACCTGGACGGACGCCTACGAGGGCGGCACCCAGCTCGAGGTGACCGGCACCCTCGACGCCGCCAATACCCTGGCGCTCTACCAGACGTCCCTGCCGCTCACCGCCACCAGCACCCTGCAGGTGGCCTTCAAGGGCATCTCCGGCGGCTCGCCGTCACACCTCGAAGTCGGCCTCGCTTTTGAAAACGGCGCCGCCATCACCGCGCCGAGCTACGTCGCCGTCGGCGACGCCGCGAGCTCGGACTGGAATCTTGTCGACCTCGACCTCGGCGCCTTCGCCGGCCAGACCCTGGCCGTGCTGTCGCTGCGTTTCGACGCGCCGTCGACCGTCGACGACTACGACATCCGGATCGGTCGCCTCGCCGTGCTCGACGCAGCGCCGGCGCCCCCGGCTCCGCCGACGGGCTTCTATATCGAGAACCAAGATGAGATCGATCCCCAGACCGCGACCCTGCGCCTACGGTGGTCCCACTCCCCCGACCCGGTGACCTCGTACCAGCTCTTTCGCCGTAACGGGGACGACAGCCTCACCCACCTCGGCGGCACGGCGAATAACGCCTATTTCGTGGCCCGGCTCGATCGCGAAGGCAACGAAGAGCGCACGACGGTGGAGGTGATCGCCATCGGACCCGACGGCGGACGCTCGGTCGCCGCGACAAACCTCTTCTACTGGCAAGACACCGGCGTGATCTTCGCCAGCGGCTTCGAGTCCGGCGACACGGTGGACTGGGACATCGTCGCCGGTCTCAACTAAGTCCGTCGGCCGCGTCCCGCCGCCTCGACGTCACCGGGGCGGGCGGGGCGGGAAGACGATCGAAGATTTTCTCGGGCGGCAGCGTCACATTTCTTGCGGGGTCGCCACTTGGGTAGGTGAAGGCGCTGGACGCGCCGCAACCAACCTAGGAGACCCCGCCATGAAGATTTCGCACGCTCCCCGCTCCGCCCGCCGCAACCTCCGGATCGCCATCTACGCGCTGATCGGCCTGCTCGGCGCGGCCCTCGGCTTGACCACCGGCGTCGCCCGCGCCGACGGCCCCGCACCCGCCGCCGTCGGGTCCCCGGCCGAGTCCGCCAGCTTCTCCGTGGACGTGCGCGGCGACGGCGAGCGCCACGTGCTGCTCATCCCCGGCCTCGGCAGCCCCGGCGCGGTCTGGGACGACACCGTCGAGGCGCTGGTCGCCGACGGTTTCCGCACCCACACGGTCACGCTGGCGGGTTTCGCCGGCCAGCCGCCTTTAGCGAACGTGGGCCGCGGAACCTTTCTTCCGCGGGTGCACGGCGACCTGCTCGCCTACGCCCAAAGCCTCGGCGGCCGCGTGGCCCTCGTCGGCCACAGCCTCGGAGCCGCCATGTCGCTGTGGCTGGCGTCGAGCGAACCGGATCAATTCGGGCCGGTGGTCGCCGCGGACGGCGTGCCCTTTCTCCCCGCCCTCACCCAGCCAGACGCCACCGCCGAGTCCGCCCGGCCGCAGGCCGACGGCCTCCATGCCATGATCAGCGCCATGTCTCCGGAGGCCTACGACCGCCAGTCGGCGTTCACGCTCACGACGATGGTCACCGACGCCGACGAGGCGCGGCGCCTCGCCGGCATCTCCCGCGGCAGCGACCCTGCGTCGATCGGTGAGGCGATCCGCGACCTCATGACCCGCGACCTCCGCCCCGGCCTCGCCGCCGTCACCGCGCCGGTCCTGCTGATCGGCGCCGGCGCCCCCGCCGCCACGCCGGAGGCGGCGGCCGAGCTGGAGCATCGATACCGCGCCCAAATCGCCGCCGCGCCGCAGGGACGCGTCGTCATGCTGCCGAAGGCCCGCCACTTTGTGATGGTCGACGCCCGGGAGCGCTTCGTGGCCCTCACCCGCGAGCACCTCGCAGCGGTCCCGACGGTAACGGCGCCGGAATCGTCCACGGTCAGCCCCGCGGTCGCGGCGGGCCGCTGATGGCCTCGGTCAGCAGCCCGGACGCCGGCCTCGAACGCTCCGTCGCCGCGGCGATCGCCGGCGACGCCGGGGCCTTCGCCGAGCTGGTCGCGGCGTCACAAAGCGCCGTCACCTCGATCGCCCTCGCCATCTGCCGCGACGTCGCCACCAGTGAAGACGTCGCCCAGGAGGTCTACCTGCTGGCCTGGCGGCGCCTCGGCGAGTTGCGCAATCCGTCGAGCTTCCTGCCGTGGATCCGTCAGATGACCCGCTTCACGGCCAAGACGCGGATGCGCGACCGCGGCACGGAGGATCGTCACCTCGGCGCCCCGAGCTACGGAGCGCTGGACGACCTACTCGCCCAAGCCGCCGACCCGCGCCCCGGGGCCGACGCCGAGCTGCTCCACCGCGAGCGCCTCGACCTGGTCGCCGACACGCTCTCAGAGCTGCCGGACGAATCCCGGGAAGTGCTGGTGCTCTTCCACCGGGAAGGTCGCTCGACGCGCCAGGTCGCGTCGCTGCTCGGCCTCTCGGAGGCCGTGGTGCGCAAACGCCTCGAGCGGGGGCGTCGCCGGCTAAGGTCCGACGTGCTCGAGCGCTTCGCCGAAGCCGCCCGCACCACCGCCCCCGGCGCCGCCTTCACCGCCGCCGTCATGGCGCTCACCGCCGCCGGCGCTCCAAC
>JBCDKB010000061.1:0-26687 GCA_038747035.1 Acidobacteriota bacterium
ACCTGGGTGAAGGAATTGATCAGGGCCATCGTGCCGCCCCCGGGCGCCGGGTCGCCGGAGGTCGTCAGGGTGAAAAGACCGTCGGCGGCATTCCAGCGCACGAGTCGGTCTGCAAAGAAGCCGGGCGTCGGCTCCACCTCCAGGACGGAGGTGATCTGACCGCCGGCGTCTTGGACCGGCAGCAGACCGGAAAGTCGGAGGAACCCGGTGACCGGCGCGCCGTCGACGGTGTCCCCGTCACGCCACACGGATTGCCACTCGCCCGGGGTTCCGGTGAAGATGCCGGCGACCGAGTCTGACGAAAAGGTGTAGAGCCCGCCGCGTAGGGGCGCGGATTCGAAGACCGAGAGCGTGCCACCCCCGGGGGCCGGGTCGCCGCTGCGAACGATCCAGCGGTTCGAGTCCGGGAGGATCTCGAGGATCCCGTGGCGCCCCGAGCTCTCGACGTTGACCAGGATGCGGCCGTCCTCGCCGAGAAACGGGGCGGGGCTGACGAGGAAACTAAAGCCGTCGACGATGAAGTGGGAGCCGCCCACCTCCGCCGCGACGCCGCCGGGGACGGCGTCGCCCGGCGCGATGATTTTCTCCAGCTGGTCGTCGCGCCACCGCAGCAGATAGGTCTCGAGGTACGGGGAGGAAGCGCTGACGTCCCAAGCACCGAAGACGACGTCGCCGGCGTTGTTGAGGGTGGCGCCGCCGAGGACATCAATCACGCCGCCCCGGGGCGAGGGATCACCGGCCGCGACGACCTTCTCGATCACGCCGGTCGCCGCGCGGTAGAGGAAATGGCCGACTTCAGTGGGACCGCCGTTGATCCTCGCGGTGAAGACGATATCGCCGCTGTCGTTAATCACCGGCGGCGACACGGAGCCGGCGATGAAATCCCGGTAGGTGCCGCCGGCCGGCGTGGGGTCGCCGCAGGCGCCGACGTCACAACCGCGGACGATGAGCCGGATCGTGTCCCCCTGGCGCACGAAGAGACCATGGTCGTAGGTCGTGCCGTTGAGCCGTGACACGAAAGCCAGGTCCCCGGCTTCGTTGATCCCGGGGACGTTGAAAAAGTTGGCGTCGAAACTGCCACCGCCCGGGGCCGGGTCGCCGTCGCGGACGATCACCGTGACCGGGCACTGATCGGGGTCCCCCGGCAGCGTACCGGTGGCGAGGCCGGCGTCGGCGGACCCCGCGAGGCCGAACCAGATCGCCAGGGCCGAGGCGGCGCCGAGGGTCGCCGCGCGACGTCGTGCGATAGCCCGATGCAGGAGGTAGGTCAGGGAGTGAGCGACGGCTGATGTGGATCGACGGGTCATGGGATCTCCTGGCTGGACCGGTCAGCGTTGTGCACTCCCGAACGGGAGCTGTCGCCCTCGAACGCGGGAAACCCGCGCGCCCCGGATCGAACCGGGACTAAAGACCCGGTCGGTGCCATCAAGAACGAATATCCCGGGGTCAGGCATACCGACGACGAGCCGACTCGCTCGAACCAAGATTTCGGCGTGTGGGCGCAGGTGCTGGACGGCGCCACCGGCGTGGCGACGGCGACCGGGTGGGGACCTCTCCGCCAGGTCAGAACGCTAGGCGAATCCGTTGAAAGCCAGGTCCGAAAATCTCTCCGTCTTGGGATCGTAGAGCACGCCGAAAAGGCCATCGCCGCCGTCGCAGTAGTCCCGAAGAGCGTTGAACGGCTTCGAAGAGCCGAAGATACCGATGATGTAGACCATCCGGCGGCCGTCGATCACGAGACCGAGGTACTGGCGGCCATAGCTGTTCGGGTCCTCGACCTTGACGCCCAAGAAGCAGCACTGATCGGCCCGGAGCCTCCTCAGTTTGCCCAGGTTGGCTTCGAGCGCCGCCACGTCTTCCTGCGAAGGAGTCCAGGTGCCGTCGAATGGAGGCGGACCCGGCCTAGAGCAAAGAGACTGAGTGAATGGCGCTTGGTCCTCCGGCAGAACGACCGATCGGCCCGGCTCGAGGACGAACGGGTGGCACGACGAGAAGACGAGGCCGCAGAGAACGACCAAGGTCACGGGGTAGGACACAAAACTCCCATGTGGATTTTCAACCTCCGCAGTCTCAAGATTCGATTCCTCCAGCGGCTTGAAGCCCCCCTTTTAGCGGGCCAGAGTCGCCACCAGCACGACTGGCTGAGCTTTGATGGACGAGGATACAGGCTCCGGATAGTGCCCAAGCCAAGCCTAGGCGATAACCGCCCCCTGACATTGGTTGCGCTGTCAGCGCCGCGCTGCGTCGCGGCCTGGATCCGCCGCCTCGGCCGTCAACAGCAGCTCTTCGTGGCTCGAAGCTGGCCGTCTCGGCACTGAAACTTCGTCCTCCCCGAGTCGTAGTCTACTTTGCATACTTCGAAGGTGCCGATCGCGGCGCCGCCGAAAGGCCCCACCGATGGAGTCGATCCGAGAGAGTCCAAGATGCCGAAAGTCCGTGATTTCGAGTTGCTAGTGATCCTGGCGATTCTGCGCCAAGGCGACCAGTCTTACGCCAATCGAGTCCGGGAAGACCTCGAAGCCAACGCCGAGCGGCGGGTCACGCGAGGGGCCCTCTATCGCACCCTCGACCGGCTCGAAGTCAAAGGCTTCATCCGCTGGGAGCTCGAGCCTTCCGAGGTTCCGGAAAGGGGCGGCCATCCGATGCGTCGCCTCGAGGTGACGGCGGATGGTTTGGCCGCCGCCCGTTCCCAAGGGTTGGTCCTGCAGCGCTTCTTCGCCGGCTTGGAGCTGGGCGGCACGGGGCGCAGCGGTGAGTAGCCCCGAGCGAATGGAGACGAAGCCTCCGGCGCGGCTGCTCGCTTGGCTCAGCAGGTCCCTCTCCCACCATCCAGCAGGCCCGACCATGGTCGGAGATTTGCTGGAAGACTTTTACAACGTCTTGGCCCGGAAGGGGTTTTGGAGAGCTCATGCCTGGTTCTGGTGGCAGGCCCTTTGGCTCGGGCTCGGCTATTGCGTCTTTCGGTTTTGGCAACCGCTCGAGCACGCGGCTCGAGCCCTGGAGATAGAACGAATGCTCGAAGCTCTTTCGCCCCAAGGCTTGATGTCCGATGTCCGTCACGCCGTCCGGGCGCTGCGCAAGGACCTGGGACTCGTCGTCTTCGCGACCCTGATCACGGGTCTCGGTGTCGGCGCCACCACCGCGGTCTTCAGCGTCATGAAGCCGCTGCTCATCGAGCCCCTTCCCTTCGTCGAATCCGATCGCCTGGTGTGGATCGCCAATCAGGGCGACGGAGGACTTTCCAGCGGCATGTCCCGCACCAGCAATCTCCGGGATTTTCGCGAGCTCTCGACGTCATTTGACGGTCTCGCCGGCTATTTCGCTTTTTTCGAATCCTATACCTTGACCGGCTCCGGCGAGCCCGAGCGCTTGACGGGCGTCGCCGTCACCGATGATTTTCTCAGGGTGCTCGGCGTCGAACCGATGCTTGGCCGCGGCTTCACGCCGGAAGAAGGTGCGATCTTGGGAAGTCCCGCCGTCATCCTTTCCCACCGTCTTTGGGAGCGGAGTTTCGGTGGCGACAGGAGTATCGTCGGTCAATCCTTGACCATCAACGGCTCACCGAGCGTCGTGGCCGGCGTGCTGCCGCCGAGCTTTGATTTTGCCTCTTACTTCAGTCCGGGTAGCCGCGTCGATCTTTTGACCACCTTTCCGGTCACGGATCAAACCGACGCCTGGGGCAATACGCTCTCGATCATCGGGCGCCTCGCCCCAGAGGCCACCCTCGAAGGGGCTCGCGCCGAGATGGCCGTGATTCTCGAACAGCTTCAGGGGGCCGACCCCGAACGTTGGGGCCTGGGCGCAGCGTTGACTCCTCTCCAGAGGGTCATCTCCGGTGAGCATCGCACTTCGCTTCTTCTGCTTTTCGCGGCGGCGGCCTCGGTCTTGCTCATCGTCTGCGTCAACCTCTCGAGTCTTCTTCTTTCCAAAGGCATCCGCCGGCGACAAGAGATGTTCTTGCGCGCGGCCCTCGGCGCGCCCCGCGCTCGCCTTTTGCGGCTGCTGATGACCGAAAGCCTGCTCCTCGCCGGCTGCGGGGCGCTGCTCGGAGTGGGATTGGCCCGGCTGATCACCTCGGCCGTGGCCGGTAGCTCCTCTGTGACCATCCCGCTGCTTTCCAGCGTCCGGGTCGACTTCGGGGCCTTGGTCTTTTCTTGCCTCGTCGCCACCGGCGCCGGGCTTGCGGTCGGCATCCTACCGGCGATCCAGGCGTCTGGCGTGGGCTCGGCCGGGGAGTTGCGGGCCGCCGGCCGCACGCTCACTTCCAGCCGCAGGAGCCGCTGGCTGCGGGAGGTCCTCGTGGTCGCCGAAGTGGCGGTGGCCTGCGCACTCCTGGTGGTGGGCGCCCTTCTCATTCAGAGTTTCACGAAGCTCTTAGCGGTCGATCTCGGATTTCAGCCCGATGAGGTGGCGGCATGGCCGGTCGACACCGGACAAGAATTCGAAACTTACGGGGAGCGCGTGGCCTTTCTCGACTCTTTGCTGGAGGCCGCGGATGCAGTGCCTGGGGTGAGCTCAGTGGGCCTTGTCGACGCGATCCCCTTGGGGTCTAGTCGACTCTGGGGATTCGGCGTCGCGGGTCGGGAGCTCGAGCGCGACGAAGAGCTGGCTATGTTTCCCCACGTGGTCAGCGATCGCTACCTGGAGACCATGGGCATCAGCCTCCTCGCCGGTCGCGGGTTTACCGACGCCGATACGCAAGAGACCGAGCCGGTGATCTTGATCAACGAGACCGCCGCGAATTCGGTCTTTCCCGGCCAGGAGGCGATCGGGCAAGCTCTGCTGTTCCGTGATGTCAAGCTTCGCATTGTCGGCATCGTGGCGGATGTCAAGCACCTGGCTTTGGAGATGGGCTCGGGCCCCGAGGTCTACCTTCCGGTGGCCCAGACCGGAGACTACGGCAGTCTCGATCTTGTCGTGCGCTCCGAGCTGCCCTTGGACGCCATTCGCGGCGGCGTGGCGGCGGCTATCCGCAGCGTCGATCCGTCGATGCCGACCCATGATGTGCGGACCATGGCCCACGTGGTCGATCAGTCGGTTTCTCCACGCCGCTTCACCCTCACACTGCTGTCGGGTTTCGCAGCTGTTGCGGTCCTGCTGGCGGCCCTCGGCATCTACGGCGTACTTTCCTACAGCGTCGCCGAGCGCTCCCGCGAAATCGCTATCCGCATGGCCCTCGGCGAATCGGCCCAGCAGGTCCGAGGGCGTGTCCTTGCTCGAACCCTCGGCCTCGCCGGTCTAGGGGCGGTGATCGGCGTCTTCCTATCGATGGCGGCGTCGCGATTCGCAATGGCGATGCTTTTCGGCATCGGCGCCACCGATACCGGAACTTTGCTGACCATTCCGCTACTGCTCCTGGCCGTCGCCGCACTCGCCGGACTCCTACCCGCATTGCGAGCCTCCAAGGTCGACGCCCTGCGGGTGCTCCAGGCGCCATAGGCCGGCGCGCCCTAGGGAAATGCTGCCGGAGCCGCCGGCGCGGCCGTCGGTTAGCCCGGTTCGACGCGCGCATCAGCCGTGGCCAGAGATCTGTGAGCACGGTCGTGTGCGGGCGCGTCCCAAACTGGCTTACTCTCTGCCGAAGAATCCGCTACCTAGCTGCCAAGTGGCAGTTGGCGGTCGAGCAAGCCCGCGGACTCTGCGGACGCAAAGGCGGCAGCAGACGACATCGTCAGAAATTGGATGTGCCAATTCTGCCTTGCTTGCCGCAAGAAAGAGTAGGGAGTCAACTCTTTGCTTCCGACGATCCTATTCGTTGATTCGGCGGCGACAGCCGTGTAGACGATGGCTCGACTTTCGCCGGCCACTCCGCGACCCGCCGTTCTAGGGTCCGGGCCACTCTTCGAGTCTTGTGAGTCTCTTCATGACCCCTAAGGAGCTACGGAAATGAATGTCCAGTACCGTCCGCGTGCCTGCTTGGTTCCTCTGGTCCTCAGTCTCGCCCTCGCAGCCGCCGCCACCGGCATCGCGAGCGCCGATGAGCTCGGCACCGCCCCGAGCTCCCCGACTTTCGACTTCGATCGTGCGGCGGAGCATCCGCTGATCGAGTTCACGGTGCGCCATGACGAGCTGGTGGACGAAGATCCTACTCCGTTGCTCCGGCTCTACGGCGATGGTTCGGTTCATGTCCACGTCCCGATCTACATGAAGGGCGCCGGCACTTACCGCATGTCGATGTCGGACGCGGCGCTCGAGGCGCTGCTCTCCTCTCTCGCCAGCCACGGCGTGCTCGACTTCGAGCATGACCGCGTCGTCGCCGCCAAGGATGTCGCCGAACAGTCACGCCACGCACGTGACGGCAGCTGGATCCACATCTCCGACACCTCGTGGACGCTGATCCGAGTCCGCCTCGATCGCTACGACCCGCAAGGCACCGGGCTCGACGCCGGCCCCCTCGATCGCCAGATTCGCTGGCCCGATGTCGACTGGCACGCTGAGCACTACCCGAATGTGGCCGCCATTTCGGGCCTAGCCGAAGCCCAGCGCACCCTCGTCGCGCTGATCGACTCCGCCAAACGGACACCTGCCTTCGAGGAGAACTGACGATGAACGAACGGCCCCTCCACCACGGCCTCGCACGCACATTAGGCTTCTGCCTCGCCCTCGCCCTCGGCCTCGGTTTCCCGGGTGTGCTCCTCGCAGGGGCATTCCTCGGCGCGAGTGACTCCGCCTCTGACTTGGTGCTGCACCCCATCGGCTACGACGGCACGGGCGGGCAGCTCGACGTCAGCATTTGCATCGATCCGGCCTCGACCGAAATTCCGCAGATGGAAGTCCCGATGCAGAACGTCGCGACCATCTGGAATGCCCTCGAACCCACCACCGGCAACCTTTTTCTCGGCGGCAACAACGAGATTCCACAAGGACAGATCGATTGGGAGTCGACGATTCTCCATGAGATCGGACACTGCATCGGCCTGGCGCACCCGAACGCCGCGAGCGAGTCAGGCCTGCCAGGTAACGACCGCAACTACACTAAGGCTGGAAACGGCGCAAATAATGTCTTCGACATCGACCCGGGGACCGATGGCGTCATCGGCTCTGCGGACGATCTCCGCGGAGACGATGTCAACCTGCATTGGTTTAACGCCTCGAACAATCCTTTCGTGCTCGAATCGACCGTCGACGGTACAACCTACACCCGCGATCCGGGTAGCCTGCCGCCGGGCGATCTTTTCGCCGCAAACGCCGATCGCACGGTGTCCGCCTTGCCGCGGTACGGCCTCCCAAACACGGAAGCGTCCATGCAGCAGGGCGCGTTCACGGACGAAGCCCAGCGCACCCTCGTGGCCGACGACATCGCGACGGTTCGCATCGCTGCCGCTGGCCTCGACGAGATCGAAGGCACGGCCGACGACTACACGCTCAATCTCGTCTACGCCGGTGTCACGAATAGCTGCGACATCGTGGTCCGCCTCATCAACACCACGTCCTTTGCCTTCTGCTCGACGAGTAGCACCTCCATCGGATCGGACGGACATCGCGTCCTGACCTCCGCGGCGGTGACCACCGGCAACTTCAGCTGGTTCTTCACCGACACCCTAGTTGATGCCGGCGAGATCTTCGCCGACGGATTCGAAGCCGGGAATACCTCGGCTTGGTCCTCGACGATTCCCTGAACGGAATCCGGCCGCGGCCCCGCGCAGGCCCTGCGCGGGCCGCAGCCGACGACGACGAGCCATCAGGCCGCGTCGCAGGCGTCGCAGAAGGCTCAACTGCCTGCCACCATGTCAGTTGGATCTCCCCGCCCAAGTCGGGGATCCTCGGCCTCGGCGCCTGGCTGCGCTTCGGTCTTCTCGGCTGCGGAAGGCTCGCCTCCCGGACGAAATCACCCGTCCGATCGCTCTCGATCACGGCCAGCGGAATCGAAGTGAACGTAGGACAGGGCGGCTCCGCTGGCGCGGTTTGGCGAATGCAACCCCGTCGGCTCATGCTCATGTGCGACTTCTATTCTCCTGGCGCTGCGGTCTCGAATCTCACTGAGTTGATTGTCTTTACAACGCGAGAAAAATCGGAGTCAGACCACCGCCCGTCGGAAAGACGTCGCGAATAGGCATTCTGCCCCAATTGCTCTTCGAGAACTGGGGTGCTCAAAGCCCGGCGCCAGGTGAATCCACCCATCCGAAAGGCCGTCTATGAAGGCGCTGCTCGTTCAAGTGTCGAGGGTTAGAGGACTGCCAAAAAGTGTTTCGACGGAACGCTTGTCGGCTTGTGCGAGTCTTCTATGAACTACTGAGTGGACAACGCACCCGTCAAGGAGCCTAAAGTGCCAGCTATCAGCCGAAGAGAGTTCACCGTCCTCAGACTTGCGATTCTTACGGTCGCCGTCAGCGTACTCGCACCCGCCACATCCTTGGCGCAAGAAGGGAAGCCGCTCGAGGAGCCCGAGTCCCTCGAGTGGTCGAAGTACTACGACCGGACCGCCGACCGGACTCCTCGAGAAGTGCTAATCGAAGCTCTCCAGGCCTTCAGGGACGAAGGTCGAGAGGTCAAGAGTGCGGTCGACGCCGGCTGCGGATTCGGCGTCGAGACTCTTTTTCTCAGCAATCTAGGCATCGAGGTGATCGCCTTCGACTCGGAGCCAGAAGGCATCGCGTACCTGCGCGCCAGCCTGGACGAAGAGCAGACCCGGCGGGTTCGCCTGCAAGTCGCCCCCTTCCACGAAGCCGACTGGGGCCGTGACGTCGATCTGATCTTCGCCGGTTTCGCGCTGCCCTTCGCCACCCCATCGGAATTCCCGGAAGCCTGGCGCCGGCTCACCACGTCGCTCTCCGCCGGCGGCCGATTCGCCGGGCAACTTTTCGGTGATCGCGACGATTGGGCCGGAAGGGAGGATCGGACGCACCACCGGAAGGACCAGGCGCAAGCGCTGCTCTCACAGGACTTTCACGTCGAGGTCTTCCGAGAAGTCGAGTTTGATGGGAAAAGACCGAACGGACACGGCAAGCACTGGCACTACTACGAAATCATCGCCCGCAAACGATTTGAAGGGGCGGCGAACACTCCTTCGGCCTTGGACTTGCCTATGTCCGAGGTCAAGACGAACCCTCGGCGCATTCAAGCGGCCGGGCTCCCGCGCAAGACCATCCAGCGCACAAGCAGGACCTCAAGCGACTGAAGCGACGACAAGATCGACGATGCCCTAGGCGGCTCACGTCCGGCCGCTCCTCGACATCCGAAGTCGAAAAGAGCTGCACGGAAGCGCGGCGAGGTGATCACCGATCGAGCTCACCGTCAACCGAGGGCCAGCCTCAAAAGATCTTGGCACCAGTCAGTCGGACTCTGGCCAGCAGAAAACGCCTGACCCTCACAGACCCCACTCCGCGGCGGAAGCGATCTGCCGCGGAGTGGTGAGCTCGGTCAATCCCAAGGCACGACGATGCGGCCTTTGGCTCCGTCCCCGGTTCTCGACCGCGACAGCGTGCGGACTTTGACCCGCTGCCCTTTCTTGATCTCAAAGTCTTTCTCCTGGCCCTTCTTGAGCGGGAAGTCCATCTTCTTTCGCCAGGTGCCCCCAACATTCTCCTCGACGGTGAAGACTACGGTATCGGGCCCCCAATTCTCGGCGGTCGCAGGCCCGTCGGCCGGAGCGTCGTCGATCACTGTTTGCGAGCCCCCGGGTTCCAGGTTGTAGGGTGCGCTGCTGACGGCAAAGGCGCCAGAGGCGATTAAGAGGCCGAGGGTGCTGATCAAAGCGAGTTTCTTCATGCGGGTCTCCTCGAAAAGAAGGCGTCTTCGGTGAGCACCTTCACCCTTAACTGCACAATCGGACCATTCTGTTACAGGCTCAGCCCAGCCCGACCGGCGGACTTGGTTCGTTTCGCCTCGAGTTGCGTTCTATACGATGCGAGATGGAGTGCTCTTCGAAGTCCCCGAAGGAAGCTCTTGTTGCTTCCAAGAGGTCGATTTCGGTGAAGTCCTCGGTGAGTCCAAGGACGAATTCACCATCGATCGTGGTGTCGAAAAGATAAGCAGGCATCCATTTCTGTAAGCAGGCGAGGACGTCCTGGCGGGGCTTAGACGCTCGCGCCCTCGCCCGTCCACGCTCGAGTCTCCTCGGCGTCGACGCCGCGGAATGCCTCGTCCTTCACTTCGCCTACTCTGCGGATCTTGGTCGCGGAACGATCGAATCGACGCTACTGCAAGTCGTTGAAATTGCTTGGCGGGGTTTAAGACCGACCGTCGCATGGGGAGCTGGAAGAGCACGGTGCCCTTCCAATTCGACAGCCAACCGCGGCGTCGCCGCACCGATTTAGGAAAACCCATGTTCAAACGCCATACACCGTTCCTTATGCTGCTGCTTCCCCTGCTCATCGCCTTCGCTCCGGGCTACGCCGAAGCGCAGTCGGACTGTGACCCGGGCTTCGGCCTGTCCGGTTCAGAAATCTGCTTGGTCGTGCAGACGGACCCGCCGACCCAACGGAGGGTCTTTCGCGGAAGCTCGCCGCAATCGACCGGGATGATCGTCGTCGGCGACCACGAGGTCAATATGACCGCGCGCTACATTCAAACCGCTTTCGGTATGGAGGTGGTCGTCTCGGGGACCGTGGAGCGGATCAGCGCCGCGAATCCCCTGGAGCTCGTGCGCGTCGACGTTGAAGGGGGCCGCGGACCGACGCCCCCTTCCCTCCAAGGCGGTCTCTTTCTCACCGGCGCCGCGACCGGAGCGGCCGAAGTCCAGACCGGTGGATCCGCCGGTAGCCCCTGGCCTTTCGATCCGGCATTTCTCCAGCACCTCGGCTATCCGGTGGTGTTGAAAGCGACGACTTTCGGTCCCGCGTCCTTCTCCGAGGCGGATCCGATGGCCGGCTTGATGCCCCCGGGCGCCGAGACCGTTCGGGTCCACAACGTCTTCCACATCGTCGATGTCGGCACCATGGTCGATATCCCCGCCGGCGCCGGCCTCGGGGAGCCCGTTTTTCCTCCGTCAGCGGATCGCCAGATCGTGCTCCGTTTACCCGTCGGGCCGAAGCAGCATCATTTTCCCTTTGAGCAATTCCGGGTCCTCAACCGGGACACCTGCCCGCTGGGCGACTTCTATGCGCTGCGCGAGGATCTCGACTTTGCGGAGTCCCTTGAAGGGGCGATGATCAAAACGAACGCAGATTGCGGCTTCGGAGCGGTCCGTCAAGTCCAGATGCAAGCCGTGGGCGTACTGGACGGCGAAACCCATGTCGAGGAGAGCCTGACCATTCCAGCCGGTGAAGCGCTCTTCGTACCGGAGGGTTCGCATCTCATCCTTGAAGAAGGCACCACGCTGAGCATCGCTCAGGGTGCGAGCCTGACCATTCTTGGGGAAGCCTCGATTCTAGGCCAGCTCGCGGTCGACAAGGCGGCGGTCCTGGACAACCGGGGCCAGCTCAGGACCCACGGCCGGGTCGATAATCGGGGATTCGTCGGCAACTGCGACGGGGCCTACTTCGAGAATATCGGTTTCTTTTATAACGCCCGTTCGGCGACCCTCGGCAACCTCGGCGAGTTGAGCAACCCGGGGTACATCTGCAACCACGGCATCTTCATGGACAAAGGATCATTCGAAGGCCATCCCGTCGATCCGATCTGCGACGAGGATGACGAAGAACCCACGGAGGAAGAGAAGAGAGAGTCCCAGTTCTGATCCGCTCCGGAGTCGCGGCCCGGCCGGCGCGTTGATCACATCACGCGACTGGCCGGGGCCGATTCGTCGCACAGCGCCTTCTCTACTCCTGATTGATCCCGAGGGCCGGGCGTTCCCGCGTTCAGAAAGGAATCTATAGCCAGGCCGGGCGGGAACGCCCCCCAGGGCTGAGCCGCTGCCGAGCCTGGAATCACCTAGGGAGTCCACATGGGACAAAAACTACTGCGTTCGGGCGCGTTGGCCGCGGCGCTCCTCCTCGCAGGAACCGGGGCCGGGGCCCAAAATCTCGAATGGGTCCAGAGCTTTGGCAACGAGCCCATTTTCCCCTGGTTCTTGGAGGTGCCCGAAGGGCAAACCGATGTTTACCTGGCCGGTGGCTTTTTGAGCCCCGCCGATTTCGATCCCGGGCCGGGCACGGCGATCCTGCAAAATAGTAGCTTCGAAGATATTTTCGTCGCCAAATACGATAGCTCGGGTCAGTATTTGTGGGCCGGGGTCATTGGCGGACCGCCGGAAATGGAATTCGCCTTCGAGCTCGAGACTGATAGCTCCGGCAACGTTTATCTATGGGGCAGCTTCAGCGGCGAGGTGGATTTCGACCCCGGGCCGGGCACCGTGCTTCGCAATTCCGGCCCCTAAAACGCCGGCTTTCTGCTCAAGCTGAACACGTTCGGGCAATTCCAGTGGGTCAAGGTTCTCCAAGGAAACGGCGGCGCGCTGCCCTCGGCATGGTCCGCGACAACATGGGTGACTTCCTGCTGACCGGGCTTCTAGACGGAACCGTCGACATCGACCCCGGGATGGGCGTGAGCACCCTCACTTCCACCGGCGACGATATTTTCCTGGCCAAGCTCGACAGCAACGGTCACTATTTATTCGATGGCTTCAACGACCACGTCGATGCCACCGACCACCTCGCCCTCGATTTCGGCACCGGCGATTTCACGATCGACGCGTGGATCCGGACCACCGACAGTGACGCCACCATCGTCTCCAAGCGGCAGGTCATCAACGGGAAATACGTGGGCTATCTGCTGATGGTCCACCAGGGCCGCCTCCTCTTTCAGATGGGAACCTATTCGGCGAAATAGCCTGCGTCGTGTAGGGATTCGAGCAGCCGCCCTTCGCGCGGCGCCCAACCGGTCAGGCTCCGAGTCCCTTCGCTCGAGGCCGGCATATCGAGCGCCACGAACATCGCCAGCCAGCCGAAATGCTTTTCCGCCCGGTCGGGCGGGATGCTCTCGACGGGCACCCCCAATCCCTGACCGATGGCCTCGGCGATCGTTCGGAACGCAATCCCTTCCTCGGCCACTCCGTGGTAGCGGGCGCCTGGTAGTGACTGCTCCACGGCGTCACAGAAGAGCCGGGCGGCATCTTTGCGGTGGACCGCGGGCCAGCGGTTGGCGCCGCCGCCGATATAGGCCGACACTCCGCGCTCGCGCGCGAGAGCGATCAGACTAGGCACGAACGCCCGGTCACCCGCCCCGTGGACGGTGGGCGGTAGTCGAACCACGGCGGTCCGAACCCCCTCTTCCGCGAAGCTGAGGAAGGACTCCGAAGCGCTCCGCGGAACCTGTGGATGGGCGGGTTCTTGTTCGGTCAAGAGCGGTTCCCCGGCTGCGACGGAGGTCGTCGAGGCCGCGACAAGCGTCTTACTCGTGCCCCTGAGCGCCCTGGCCATCGCCTCGAGCAGCCGGCCGTCGGCTTCGCAACTCTCGACGTAACGGGAAAAGTCATGGTCGAAAGCCGTGTGGACGATTCCGTCCACGCGGCCCGCGATGGAGATCAAGCCGTCGGGATCGGCGAGATTCCCCCGATGGACCTTCGCCCCCGCCTTTAGCAGCGCCTCTGCGGACCGCTCGTTGCGAGCTAGGCCGGTGACTTCATGTCCGCGGCGGCGCAGCTCCTCGGTGATGGCCGAGCCGATGAAGCCAGTCGCGCCTGTCACATAAATATGCATGGAGAGTCTCCTTGAGTGTCGAGGGCGCCCTTTTTTGAAAAGCCCCTCAGTGCTAGTTGTGTGGACAGGGGCAGTCTGGCCTACTATTGCGTACTGTTAAAGATGATCATTCATACTGGTATAATGACTAACTGGATCGAATAGCCGTGAAAGAGCACAACAGCCTGGGCGCCTTCTTGAGGGATCGCCGCGAACGCCTCGATCCAGCGGCTTTTGGCTTCTCAGGACGGCGACGCACCCCGGGCCTCCGTCGCGAGGAGGTGGCCCAGAGGGCCGACATCAGCACCACCTGGTACACCTGGCTGGAACAGGGGCGCGGCGGAACGCCGTCACCGCGGGTCCTCAACAGCCTGGCGAAGGCGCTGATGCTCACCGAGGCCGAGCGGGAGCACCTCTTCTTGGTTGCACTCGGGCGGCCGCCGAAGGCCCATCCGCCCTCTCCAGAAGGGATCTCGCCGCGCCTCCAGAGGTTCCTCGACGCCCTGACGTTCATCCCGGCCATCGTCACGACCCCGCGATGGGACGTCATCGCCTGGAACCGGGCGGCTCAAGCAGCGCTGACGGACTACGCTGCGATTCCTGATAAAGAGCGAAACGTCCTGCGCCGGATGTTCCTCAACCCCGAGACGCGCGACGCTCAGGAAGACTGGGAAAGCGTAGCGCGCTTCTTGGTGGCGACATTTCGAGCAGAGACCGCCCGGGCGGGCCGGGACGATCGGGCGGCGACTCTGGTCGAAGAGCTCTCCGCCAAGAGCGTTGAATTTGCCGCCATGTGGGATGAAAACGACGTCCGGTCCACCGGAGAAGGCGTCAAAAAGATCCGGCACCGTACGGCGGGACTTCTTGCCTTCGAGTTCTCCTCTTTTGCGGTCGACGGGCGCCCCGATCTCAAGCTACTGACCTACAACCCCGCCGCGGCGGACGATATGCAGACGATGGCAAGGCTCCTGCAGGAGAGAGCGCCTGTCATCGGATCACGACTGTAGACCTGAACGCTGTCTCCGTCGGTATCTCCGGCTTAGGAAGAGCCCGTCGGCGCTGATGACCATCGACTCAAGGGTGCCTCCGTCCTGCGAGCTCGCTGGCAAAGGTCAGCTCCCCGGTGACGGCGTCCCGATCAAAGACGACGATCAGCGGATGACACAGGTCCGAAACGCAGAGGTGGGCGCATCTGGCGAGAGCGTCGGCTCCAGGATCTCGTCGAGGCTCGAGGGCCCGCCGGCGTTTTCTCCGATCACCTCGACCAGAGTCTCAAGCGGCCCGTCGTCGGGTCTCGATTCCAGTGGCTCATGGCGTCGTCGATCTCGGAGACGGCATAGAAGTGGAGGCCGTCGCTGCTGAGCGCAGCGTTGCCGACGCCGGCCAAGCCATCACGCCGCTCGCCTTCTTCCGCGTAAAACGATGCTACGCTCTCGCGTCCACCTAGAATCGACGGAGTGATCGGGACTCGGCAGAATGAAAATCGAGCTCGCCAGCACCCTTAATCGGCAGCGACAAGTCTTCGCCTTGCTCGCCGACATCGTCACCCTGGACGACGACGCCCGCGAGGCTGCGCTGGCCGGTGTTGATGCCGAGATCGCCAGGCAGGTGCGGGCGATGCTCGACGCAGACGCGGGCCGAGGCCACCTGCTCGACCCCTCGGATTTGGCCGAGCAACTCGCCGCGGCCGAGCTCCTGCTGCGGCCAGGGCAGAAGATCGGTCGCTCCCGAGTGATCGAGACCCTCGGCGCCGGGGGTGTGGGGACCGTCTACCTCGCGGAACAGGAGGAGCCGGTCCGGCGCCACGTCGCCTTGAAGGTCTTGCGAGTGAGTCTCGATGGGCCCGAGACCCGACAGCGTTTCTTTTCTGAACGTCACGCGATGGGTCGGCTCGACCATCCCAATATCGCCAAAATCTTCGACGCCGGCGCCACCCGCGAAGGGACGCCGTACCTCGCGCTGGAGCTCATCGACGGTGAGCCGATCACGGACTATTGCGACCGCCACCGCTTGTCCATCGAGGCGCGCCTGCGGCTCTTCGTGCAGGTCTGCCTGGGGGTCGACCATATCCATCGCAAGTTTTTGCTGCATCGGGACGTCAAGCCTTCGAACGTGCTGGTCACCGAAGTCGACGGCCGACCGGTGCCCAAGCTGATCGACTTCGGGATCGTCAAAGGGCTCGACGATTCCCTCGTCGAGGGTCCGAGGCTGACCGGCCAAGCAGGTGCTCGGCACTCCGCTCTACATGGGAGATCTTCTACGCCCTCTACGGCGCCGACGGCTCGGTGTTGATCGCCGCCACCCGGCTGACCGACGACGCCGACGACAGCCGCCGGCCGCATCTGGCCGTGGACTCCCTGGGCCAAGTCCACGTGGTCTGGCACGACCGCCGCGCCGGCGGCGTGGAGGTCTACTATCGACGGATCGATCCGGGCCTCGATGACCTCGACGGCTCGGCCGCCGATCCGCTGTTGATTATCGTCCAAGGCGACACCCTGATCTCCACCCCGGCCGACACCAACAGCAGCATCCCGCGCATCGCCGTCGACGGCCTGGACCGATCCCACGTGGTGTGGGCCGACCAGGACAACGGTGACGTGCGCTACCTGCGCCTCGGCCCGGCGGGCGCGGTGGAAGTCGCCGAGCGGGGCATCGTCGTGGGCGGCAGTTTCCGCTGGCGTCTCCAGCCCACCCTCGACCTCGATTCGAACGGTCACGTGCACGTCTCCTTGAGCGAGCAACTCGGCAGCCTCGACGCCGAGGTCTACTACACGATGGTCGACGGCGGCACCGGCGCGACGCTCATCGCCCCAACCGTGGTGTCAGTGGACGACGGAACCGGCTCCCGCTTTCCGTAGCTGGCGGTGCGCTCGGATGATCGGGTGGTCGTGGTCTTCCACGACGAGCCGCCGCTGGTCGGCGGTAGCGAAGTCAAACAGGTGGTCTTCGACCCCTACCTCGACGACCGGGACGGTAGCGCGTCGTCCGCCGCCACCCTAGGTCTCGTGGGCCCCGATGTGATCTCAGAGATCGACGCCGTCGAGTCGACCATCCCCTCCCTGGCGGTGGGACCCCAGGACTCGCTGCGCGTCAGCTACTTTCAAGACTGGACCGGCAATAGCGGCGGCCTGAGCTACCGCGCCTTCGACGGCGCGGGCACGGCCCTTATACCGGAGGTCTCACTGACGCCGGTCGCGGGCTCCTCGGGCCAGTGGAGCCCGGGCTACGCGGTGGCGAACGGCGTCAGCACCTACGTGACCTTCACCGAAGGCGGCGGCATCTCCATCGAGGAAGCCGGCGGAGGGGCGCAGGAAGTCCGTCTCTGGCGCGTCCAACCCGATGACGACGGCGACGGCCTGGGCAACGGCGACGAGCGTCTGCTGGGCACGGATCCGACTAATCCCGATACCGACGGCGGCGGCCGGACCGACGGTCAGGAGGTGCTGGTGGACGGCACTAACCCCCTCGATCCCGCCGATGACCTCTGATCGAAAGGCGATACCGAAAAATGCGCGCAGCAAGACTCCCCCGTCGATCTGGCGGACCTTCCCTCCCGGCCCCCGTCACAGCCCGTGGCCTAGCCTCTTCGATCCCCGGCCGGGTCGCGTCGCTCGCGCTGCTCCTAGCCGCCGCCCTGGCCGTCGCCGCCGCCCCGGCATCGGCCCAGGACGGCGGAGCGGATCCGGTTCCGATGGAAGCGGAGCTTTGGCAACAGCTCGAGAACCTGGTCGTCAGCGTGCTCGATGACGACAGCGCCGCCCTCGACGAGGCCACCTGCCTGGCGGACCTGGTGCAGGTCCAGTTGCAGCGCGAGGAGGCCCTGGGCCTGGTGCCCGACGCCTTCGATTCGAACTTGGTAGAAGCGCGTCGAGCCAAAGCCCGGGCGCGCGCACGGGCCTACGTGCTCGAGCTGATCGAGACCGGCGACCAGGTGGAGGCCATCGAGATCTCACGTATCCAGGCATTCGACGCCTCCGAGCCCGCGGAGACCCTGGCCGCCCAAGGTCCGAGGTCCCTGCCGATCACCGCCTCCGGCATTCTCGGCGTCGACCTGCTCGACCTGCCCCGCCGGATCGACCTCAGCGTCTATCGCCTGGGGGCCGACCGGTAGTGCTTCGATCCCCTATCGATGCCTGGGGACTAAAGCGAACCGGCGGCTCGTTCTCGAGCTCCGGCTGCGCGGCCGAGTTTCTGGGTCGCCGATTCGAGCGCGGCGCTAGCCGACGGCGCTATGTTTCACGGCTTTGCATATCCTTAGCACTCCGCGGGCTTGGAAGACTTGACGCACAGCGTATAGTCCACGTCGTTTTCAAGCACTTCGTCATAGTGCTCAAGACCGTCGTCTGGATGGGTTAGGGCACCTTGGCTTGAACGCTATGGTGTATGAAATCTTGCCGGCGTTGAGCGCGTCATGCTGCGGCGCCGAGACGTATCCCAGAATGTAGTAACCCTTGGGCGGCTTCGGCCGGAGGATGCTGATGCTCTGGGCGGCACAGGCGCTACGGCACGCTGAGCGCCCAGCCCGACGTGTCGCCTGTCTCGAATCCATCTGCGAAGATGCCGGGCACGTCCCGGTAGCGAGCGAAATAGATCGACACTAAGCCCCCCATCTCACTGAAGGATCCGCTGGCGACGAGCGTGGGCTCTCCGTTCTCGGTAAAGCCGCCGAGGGTGCGGATCCCGATAGGAGGTAGAGGAAAACCGCCTTTTTGGCCCGGCGTCGGGCTCCTGGGGAAGCTCGCGTTAAGCACCAGCGGTCGCTGATAGATCAGCGGACTCCAGCGCTGGCCGTCCCAGGTCGCCGCGCCGTAGGCGGCTTCGCCGCCCGCGAGGTCGAAGAAGCCGCCGGCGAAGAGCTTGGTCCCGTCGCCCGCGTCATAGGCCAGCAGGTCCCGGATCTGCCCGCGACCGCTTCCCTCCGCCACGCCGACGCCACTCGGGCCCGCGAGGGCCGCGAAGGTCGTGCCGTCCCAGCGCACGACGCCGTTGACCTCGAGACCGTTCACGTCTTGGAACTCGCCGGCGATGAAGAGCGCCGGCCCCGAACCCTCGTCGAAGACTTCGAGGTCAAGAATCGTGTCGACAACCGACGCCGAGGCGTCGAAACCGCCGACGGCCGAGAAACCGCCGACGGGGGTCCATTTGGCCAGATTATTCACCGCGACACCGCCGGCCTCGTCGAAATGGCCGGCGATGTAGAGGGCCGGCCCCGAACCCTCGTCAAAGACGACGCTTGAGCTCACCTCCGGATCCTCGGCGGCGGCGACGCCGAGGCCGGCGGCCCCGTCGAGCGCCGTGAACGCGACGCCGTCCCAACGGGCGATGTGGTTGACGGTGACGCCGTCGGCGTCTCCGAAGCTGCCGCCGACGTAGAGCGCCGGTCCAGTACCGTCGTCAAACACGGCGAGCGTCTTGCCGACGCCGCTGAGGCCGGTGCCGAGCGGATGCCACGCCGTGCCGTCCCAGGCACCAATATTCTCAAGCCTCGGTGCCTCGGTGCGCAGGAAATCGCCAGTGGCGTAGAGCCTGGCGCCGTTGCCGTCGTCGAAAGTTCGCAGGGCTTCGATCGCCGGCAGCGCACCGATGGAGTCGGAGCTGGTCACCGGACCGAGGTTGGAGGCGTCTCGGACCGGGCTCCAGCGGCCCGACGACGCCCCATAGCGAGCGATCCGGTTGGCCAGCCGATCGCCCGCGCTATCGAAGATGCCGCCGGCATAGAGAGCCTCGCCGTTGCCGTCGTCAAAGACCTCGAAAGCGTGGGCGCGTCGACCGAGGCCGTTCGGCGGCGGATTTTCGAGCGCCGTCCAAGCGCCCCGCCAGGTGGCGATATGACGAACGCTGCGAAGACGACCCACTTCGTCGATTTGACCGCCGACGTGGAGCCGCTCGCCTCCGCCGGCGTCGAAAGCGATCATCGTCGAAATACTCGCCGACCCGCGGAATGCAGAAGGCACGGCCAGCTCGGTCCACGTCGCTCCATCCCAGGTAAAGACCTTTGCCTCTCTGCTGTCGAAGTCCGTGAAGGCGACCGCGAGGCGGGGCCCTTCGCCCTCGTCAAAGACGGCGAGCGCGTCCACTCCCCCATCCGTCGACGGCGAACCTGGGACCGCCTGCCACTGAGTTCCGTCCCAAGAGGCCAACTGAAGAGCGGCGACGCCCCCCGCCGTGGTGAAGCGTCCGCCGACGTAGAGTTTCTCGCCGCCGCCGTCGTCAAAGACGGCCATGTCAAAGATGGCGCCGTCAGTGCCGAAGCCGCTCGGCCCCGCCAGCGCTAACCACGTAGTGCCGTCCCACGCGGCGACGCCACCCTCGGGGTGGTTGCTCATCAAGGTCGTGGCGTAGAGCTTGGCACCGCCGCCATCGTCGTAGACCGCAAGATCTTGGCCACCGTGGCCGGCGGGTAGGTCCGTCCACGAGGCGCCGTCCCAGACGAAAAGACCGCCGGAACTCGCGTAGAGCTTCTCGCCGTCGCCATCGTCGTAGACCTCTAGCTCGATCACCGAGTCCGGGAGTCCGTCACCGAGCGGCGTGAATTGTTCACCGTCCCAGCGGGCGACGTTGCGGGTCATCACGCCGTCGGCCAGATTGAACCTACCGGATACGTAAAGCGCCGGCCCCGAGCCATCGTCATGCACCGCCAACGCCCTGCCATTGAAGGTGGTACCCGAGACCTCACGGCCCAGACCCAAACCGAGGGGTGACCACTCTCGGCCGTCCCACTTGGCGATATGGCGGGCTTCGGTATTGCCGGCGATGGTGAAGGTTCCGGTGGCGTAGAGGGCAGCTCCGTCACCGTCGTCGAAAACGACGAAGTCCTGGACAAATCGATCGAAGCCGGGGAGACCTGAGCCCGGTAGGAATTGGCAGTCGGCGGGCGCCGCCGGCAGGAGGAGAATCAAGACCTTGACAATATGGCGAAGCATTCCGATCCTCCGAGTTGCATTTGTTTTCAAGGTCCGCACGCTTTCCAACCTGAGTTGATGACCCGGTGCCCGTCTTGGAAGCGGGTCCAGGGGGGGGGAGAGGCTTCGACAACCAAATCCTCGCGGCATCCTTGATCGTCTCCACGATACCTCTCCCCCAAAGTGATGCATCAGGGACAACATGAGTGTAGTCCCCAGCCGTCGATCTATCGGGCGGAGTACTGGCTACGGTCCCTGGGCCCAGCCGGCAGCTCACGCACCAAGCTTGGCGGAGATCCACCCCGGTCGGAACTCGTGGCGGAGCCCGACGACAGAGAAAAAGACAGCTCAACGCCGAAATCCTTCCACTCACAATCAATTCGGACGCGACTCGCATCAAAACCGTGGCGCGAGCTGCCCGCCGCCAGAAAATGCCGCGGTATTGATCGCCTCCCGATTCACAAATTGACTACGGAGCTGTTCGAATGAACTCGAAAATGATTCGCCGCCTGGCGGTCGTCATGCTCGCCGCCGCCAGCCTGCTGGTGCCGTTTCTCACCCTTGCAGACCCCGACCCACCTGGCCCTGTGATCATTAACCCCGATCCTGATGCCCCGACCTTCAACGAGGCGTATGACACGTGCTTCATGATCTACGATCCCATGTGGGAGCTCGTCCAGGGTTGCATCGACATCATTTGTGAGTCCGGATGCCGGGACGTTCCGCAGCCGACTGGCTAGTCGAAGAAGAATCTGCCCGCCTCGATCGCTCTCGAGGCGGGCGCCAAAACCCTCCGGGCACTCCGCTGCTGTCGGACGAGCAGCAATCTCGCCCCCACTTGTCTAGGTGACGTGGCGACAGCTTCTCCGCCACATCGCTCCTCTGAGAATGGGCCCAGGAGTCGTCGCCAGAGATCGACTCGGCTCGAAAATTTAGAGACGCTCAGCTGCCGACAACAGCACCGTCCAGGTGCCCCGCCAGGTGGCGATGTGGAGCCTTCGGCGAGCCCCGTCGCATCATCGAAGCGAGTCCGACCCTCCCCTTCTCCAACATGCGCGGGCAGCAGTAGCGATCCATGCGAGAGCGCAAGGTTTGGGGCGACCGCTCTCCTAGGAACCTCGCGCGCAGGTCGGTGTTGGGGCAGGATCGAACGATCTCGTGATCCTCAGTGGCTCGGTTTCCCGCGTTCAGCAGTGAACGGCTTTCCGCCGCTCATACAGCCCCGCCTTCCGCGCCGCAGCTGGTGCGCGTCCACGTCCTTTTCTGGTTTTTTATTCGCAATCGATGAGTCCAGCCGCTGACGTCCCTGTTGGCCCGAGCTTCGGCCGCGGCGCCGTCAAGAACCGCGGCCGATTCTTTAGAGGCGAGCTCATGTTCGACCAGGCTCGGAATCTGAGCGGGTACTGGCGGTCGGAGTCGACCTGGGAAGCCCGCAGCGAGTCGGACATCCGGGTTCAGGCGGAAAAACTTCGCCCTGCGAAGCGAAATACCGATCACGGAGATCGTGGCCTGGGGCCGGTAGTGGCCGGAAACAATCTTCGGCCGATTCTCAACGGAAATCACAGGCGCGTACCGGGATTGACCTCCACCCGGGCCATGTGCCCATCGCTCCTGATGGTCGGCGGGCATCGGCCCGGAGCCGATTCGCCGACGCTATCGCCGTCGGTAGATCGGACGCTGTCGCGACGCCAGATCTCCAGCCCGCCGCGCCCGAGGCGAACCCAGAGAATCGACAAGAGTCTGTGCTAAGGTCTTCATAGCAGCGTCGAACACTGGCCACTGGAGCGAGCTAGAAAGCGAAATGAGCTCACATTCGGCATCCATTGACAGCATCAGCCGCGAGCTGTCCAAAAAAGCGCTGGAGCACACATCGTGCGGCGTCACGCTCTGCGATATCCGCGAGCCGAGCATGCCGCTGATCTACGTCAACGAAGCTTTCGAGGCGATGACCGGCTTCGCCAGGGATCAGGTCCTCGGCAAAAACTGTAGATTTCTGCAACAGCGCGACCGGGACCAACAAGGCCTGGTCGAGCTGCGCTCGGCGCTCGAGAACCGGCGACACTGCCGGGTGAAGCTGCGCAACTATCGCCAGGACGGCTCGCTCTTCTGGAACGAATTGACCCTCTCGCCGCTTTCTTCCAACGGCGGCGAGATCACCCATTACGTGGGTATCCAGACCGACGTCACCGGTCGCGAAGAAAGCAAGCGGCAAACCGCTCTCCTGCTCGAGGAGTTGAGCGAAAGCAACCAGGATCTGCACGACTTCGCACACGTCGTCTCCCACGACCTTCGGGCTCCGCTGCGGGGCATCGGCAACCTCTCCCGCCTGCTCCTCGACGGCCACTGTCAGGATCTCGGCGAGGAGGGCCGTGATCTGGTGCACCTACTCGACTCGCGGGTGCGCCACCTCGATGCCCTGCTGCGCGGCGTGTTGCGCTACTCGGCGTCGCGGAGCCAGCCCGTCGAGGTGAGCGAAGTCGACACTCGGCAGCTGGTTCGCGATGTGCTGGAGACCCTCGACCCGCCGCCGGGTCTGCAGGTCGAAATTTCCCAGGACCTGCCGACCATTTTGGGCGACTCCACTCGCCTGACGCAGATTTTCCAGAATCTGCTCGACAACGCGATCAAATATCAGGAGAACGGAGACGGGTGGATCTCCGTGCGCGCCGCCTCGACCCGCGACAGCTGGCACTTTTCAGTGGCCGACGGCGGGCCGGGCGTGGCGGCGGAAGATCGGCAACGGATCTTCCAGATATTCCAGACGGCTCGGCAGTCGCGTGAAGTCTCGGGGGTCGGCCTCGCCATCGTGCGCAAGGCCGTCGAAAAGCTCGGGGGCAGCGTCTGGATCGAGTCGGAGCTCGGGCGCGGCACCGAGGTGCATTTCTCCCTGCCCAAGACCCTGCCCGAGAGCCGCGGCCCCAAGGCCTGAGGCCCCGCCGAAGCTCTTCGAGGCGCGGGCGTCAGGAGAGGGGATGAATTCCGAGGTTGAGATCCTCGGCGGCTTGGGGGGCTCCGAAGGCGCTCGCCATACGCCGCAGGCGCTCAGTTCGGGCGAGTCTTAGCGTGCCCTCTCCGAACCAGATTGGAAGAAGGCCAGGCGCTACGGCTTTACTGCAGTAGAGGCCTCGATCCGCGACGAAGCCCAGAGAGATGTCCTTCGCGTAGAGCGGCACGCCGATTCCCTGGCTATGCCGGGCGATCGCGGAGAGGACCTCTGGAAGCTCGTAGGACGGCGCGCGCTCGATGAGAGCCTCACTTCGTATGCTCTCGACATCGATGCCCGGCGAGTCGCCTTCCAAATCTAGGAAACTCAACTCGTCGTAGCTTTCTTCCAAGGAATAGAGCCTGAAGTGATCCGCCGGCCCCCGCAGGCTCGACGGCTCCGCGAGCGCCTCGCGAAACTCTTGCCGTCGCTGCGGCGTCAGGTCGGGCTGAAAGCCGGCCAAGTCCTCGAGGGCCGCTCGGCACGCCCGGTCGGCGCTCAGCCGGCAGGCGGCAGCTGCGAAAAGACGCGGTCCTTCTTCCGCTTCCGGATCGCGCAATGCAAGGGCCAGGATCGCCGGCAGGCGAAGATCGGTCGTGATGTCGAAGAGGCGGAAGCTGTAGTTCGGATAGGCCAAGTGCCAACGGTGGCGAAACTCGTGGAACGGCTCGTCCCGCACGGTGTCTGGGTCAATCAGCGGAGCGGAGCGTCGCAGGTACCACATGAGTAGAAAGGCGTCGCGTTCGGCCAGCTCCAAGAGACCGAAGAGGGCGGCCTCCTCCGGCGTGCTCCCCAGGGCACATCCACTGGTCGTGGTGCGGCTCAGGTGCGTCTCGCCGGGGAGCTCCTGGGTGCCGAACCAGATCTCCTGGGCCGGCGCCAGCCTGGAGTCGCCGCCCCCCAGCGGCTGGACGGAGGTCCAATAGAGACGGGCCTCGTCATCGAAAGCCGGCAGGTGACTCTCCTCCACCAGCTCGCTTCGGCCATAGAAAAGCTGCCGGGGGTCGATAGCCCGGTCATTGAGGCTGCGGTAGCTGTCGTAGACCAGTTCCGAGGGATCGGGCGGAGTAATGATGTGAAATCGCTCCAAGGCTTCACAGGCTCCCACCACCCGAGCGTGGTCAAGGCGCTGACTATGGCCGTAGCACGCTTCTCTTCGGTGGCCGCGCTTCCAACGAATCTCCGTCTCGATCAAGGGGAGTGAGATGGAGTTGCTGACGTTGTACTGATGATGAACGACGTTGCCTTCCCCAAGCAAATCGTCGAGGTCGGAAGGGAATCCAGATCGCAGGGACGGCCCCACGGTCTTCGCGGCAACGAACTCATCGGGCAGCGCAGCGCCGCGCCGATTATCAAAGGCGGGGTGAGTCGGCACCCGGGATTCCAGGATCTGACCGCTGCGCAGGTCAAGTTCCAGGACGCGCCCGGACCTGAGGTCGGCCCAGATCCACGGCAGCAGATCGAGCGTTGAGAGGGGATGGAGCCAGCGAAACCCCTCGGTGTCGAGGCCCTTGAGGAGCCAATGGCTCGGCTGGATCGAACAGCCGTCGAGCGCGAAACGGGCGACCGAGCTCACAAGATTCGTAGGGTCGCCTTCGTCCGTCTGGGCAAGCACAATACGGTGGACATCGAAGAGCAGGAAGATCGTCAAAGTCGGGGCCTCGGTGGGCGTCTCGGGTATCGGCGAGCCCTGGGCCCTCTGGAGGAGGACGTCAGCATGGAGACGGCGATCCCCGAGCTCCGAACGGTGGGATGTCGCCAGGGAGGAGAGCCGGTGGCGAAAATCCACCAGGCCCTCGCCGAGTAGGCCGCTGCCGAACTCGACGGCGGCTCGGGGGATGACGTCAGGTTGACGCAGGATTTCAGTTTCTAGGGGTCTCATCGTCAATGCCCTCCGGGCCGGTCGTTGAAGAGCTGTCCTGTCCAGATTTCTCGTCCCCACACCCGGGTGCGCCAGAGCCTTGCCCTCTCGCCCGGGAACCGCCGGAGAAGAGCGGGCTCTTCTGCCCCGACCTTTTCGCGCCCCACCGCAGGTGCGGCGGGCTCGTCGGCGAGCTCCGGATACGCATCCCGCCAAAGCAGCGCGAGAGCCGTCTCGAGAAGAGCCCTACGGGGGAAGAAAGAGCACGCCCGGGCGCCGAGACTGCGGACGATTGTGGCGCCGGAGGTGGTTCGGATCGAGACCGCCTCGAGGGACTCGAACCGATCCTTGAGCAAGGCGCGGACGCAGCGCAGTTCCTCGATGAGGTCCTGCCCTTGCTCCCCGAATCCTTCCGGTTCCTCGTGTAGGAGATCGAAGGAGATGGGGCGCCCCTCGGGACGCTGACCCTCACGCCTCTCCAGCAGATGGATCAAGAGCTCCTCGGCGCTAGAAAACCAGGGAGCGTCAGCCTGCCCTTTCAAGGATGCGGACGTTCCGTTCGCCGGCCCGTCTTTGATCGGCCCTTCGAAAAGGGTGATCGCGGCGCCGTGCACGGTCGCCAGGCGGCCGAGGAACTCGTCGAGGACGGCTCGACGCACCGGCGCTTGATCCAGCCCGTAGCGCCATCCCGTCTGCGCACCCAGCCAGTCGCTCGAGGCCCGCGAGACCACCAGGGGCAGCTGCGAAATAGCGTCGCCTGGGCTGAGCGCACCCAACTGGTCGACCAGGGTCGTTAACGGAGGGGGACTCTCCGATTTCGCGCCGGGCGGTGCGTCTGCGTGGGTTTGGGAATTTGAAGAGACGTCCCCATCTGCCGCTGCCGAAGTCTCCGCCTCGGCGGCTATCACCGTTCTGCGCAGCGTGATTCCTGAAGCCGGGAGCTCATAGAGCTGCAGGGCTCCCGGGTGATTGTCGGGCCCCGCCGCGGAGGAGAGCAACCAGCGAGCGATCCGGGCGCGCCGCGCAAACTCCCCGCGGTCTGGATGTCCCGACGGCGTCAGCACGAGGGCCTGCCAGGGAGTGGGCGCGTCGCCCGAATTCAAAGACCCCAAGCGACCGAGCCAGCGGGCTGCGAGAGTCCTCTCCAGGAAGACCAGAAAGGAGCCTTGCGGCAGGCTTGCGGTGTCGCCGGCGAGAGAAATCACCAGCTGGCGGCCGCCGCTTTCGAAGAGGCCCCCGGAACAGCCGGCGCCCAGCGAGTCCAGGTCGAGGGCACCTGAGGCGGCCGCCGCTTCTCGAGGCACAGCGAAGGCGCCGACGCTCTCGAGGGCTTGCAGATAGGACTGAACCGGAGCCACCTGATCTGGCCCCACGGCGGCGAGCAG